>NZ_JBBCAT010000001.1:2267340-2591246 GCF_037203705.1 Prosthecomicrobium sp. N25 | reverse complement strand
GGGCGGGGGTGCGGCTCTGGATGTTGACCCGGACGATCTCGGTCGGCTTCGCCGGGTCGACCATCTGGGCCATGATGCCGATGCGGCGGATCTCGGCCATCTCCCTGGTCTCGCCGTTGTCCAGCTTGACCACGTAGAGCGGCAGCGGCTTGTCCTGGCCGGGGACGACGACGGTGCGCGAGACGTAGGGCAGGATCGTCGGCGGGAACTCGGCGAGCTGGGCGGGGGACTTGAAGGACGAGCCGACGAGCCACAGGGCGGGGCCGAACATCAGGATCGTGCCGCCGACCAGCCACACCCAAGTGACGACGTCGGTCCAGTGCCACCGCTCGCCGCCGCGCCGCCGGAACAGGAAGGTCCGCAAGGCCGCCGTCATTCGCGCCTCCCCTTGGCCTCGTTGCGCCGGGCGACGGCGAGCTGGATCAGCGTCAGCACGACCAGCACGGAGCCCATCAGGATCGAGGCCGCCGAGGCGAGGCCCGGATTCTTGAGGAGCGACGCGAAGCCGATCTCGTAGATGTACTGGGTGAGGAAGAGCGTGCTGGTGCCGGGACCGCCGCCGGTCAGCACGAAGACCTCGTCGAAGATCTGCACCGCGCGGATCAGGGCGAGCACGATGACGACCAGGAGGTTCGGCATCAGGAGCGGCAGGGTGATGCGCCAGAAGACCCGGCCCGGCCGGGTGCCGTCCATCTCGGCGGCCTCGTAGAGGTCCTTGGGGATCGCCTGGAGGCCGGCGAGCAGGATGAGGGCGTAGAAGCCGACATGCGCCCAGACCGAGACCCCGACGGCCGCCGCGAAGGCCCAGAAGCGGTCGGTCAGCCAGACATGCGGCTCCAGGCCGACCTGGAGCAGCGCGGCGTTGAGCAGGCCGTCGCGCTGCAGGATCCAGCGCCAGATGAGGCCGACCACCACGGGCGAGAGCAGGACCGGGAAGAAGAACACCGCGCGCCAGAAGCTGCGCCCCATGATCTCGCGGTTGAGGATGAGCGCCGTCACCATCGCGACGACCGTCATGAGGCTCACCTGCAGGACCACGAAGAGCGCGGTGTTGCGCAGCGCGATCCAGAATTGATCCTCCAGGCAGCTCTTCGGGTCCGTGTAGTCGGTGCAGGTCAGGAGCCGCTGGTACTGCTCGGCGCCCACGAAGGTCCGGTCGGGGAGGAACAAGGCCGTTCCGGCTGTCGTCGAGTAGGCGATGTTGATGACCAGCGGCAGGAGCACAAAGAGGCCGAAGATCAGCATGTTCGGGGCGAGGAAGAACGCCGCCATGCCGTTCGTGCCGGCGGCGTTCTGCAGGGCCCGCAGGGGGCGGTCGATCGCGGCGGCCGCCCAGGCGAACGGCGCCGTCAGCATGGCGCCCGCCTTGCGCATCACCTCGGCCATGGGGTTCGGCCTCCCGGCCGGGCTGGGCTCACTTCGCCTGTGCGACCTGGTCGGCGATGTCCTTGTCGATGCGGGCCCAGGCCTCGTCGAGCTTCATCTCGCCGGCCATGACCTGGCTGATGCGGTTGACCAGCGCGCCGTAGTACGGGGTCGCCCACTTCCAGGCCGGAAGCGCGCCGGCGGCCGGCAGGATGTCCTGCGAGGCCTGGACGTACTTCTGCAGGGCCGCCTTGACGGCCGCGCTGTCGGTCTTGAAGTCGAGGTTGCCCTTGGCGATCAGACCGCGGTGGGCAGGCAGGAACAGCGTCCGTTCGATGAATTCCTTGTAGACGTCCTCGCGCGCCAGGTAGTCCATCACCCGGCCGACGTCCTTCGGGTTCTTGGTGTACTTGATGCCGACCAGCGCGGCGCCGCCGGCGAGGCCCGAGCAGCCCGCCGTGCCACAGGGGCTGCCGGTCGCCACCCAGTCGAAGTTGTTGCCGATCTTGGTCTGCAGGTTGGCGATCTGCCAGCTGCCCGAGTAGTAGTAGGCGATCTGGGCGTTGATGAAGTCCTCGGCGGCGGCCCGGTAGGTCGAGCCGGCGGCGGACACCCAGACCTCCTTCATGTGCTTGCCTTCGGCCGTCCACTTGACCAGACGCTCCGCGAAGGCCTTCAGGCCCGCATCGACCGGCGCCGGCTTGCCGTCGGCGGCGATGTAGTTGGCACCGTACGAGACGGCCGGGCCGGAGATGCGGTGGCCGGAGCGGTCGATGGCGAAGGCGGCGGGGAGCTTCTGGCTCTTCTGCACCTTGGCGGCGGCCTCGACCCATTCGTCCCAGGTCGCCTTCGGGCCCGGGAGCGGCACGCCGGCCTGCTCGAACAGGGTCTTGTTGGCGAAGCCGCCGGTCAGGGTGATCTGGGTCATGAAGCCCGTGATGGCCTTGGAGCCGTCCGGACGCATCCAGTCGAATTCGTTGCCGTAGTTGGCCTGCCAGTAGGCCGGATCCTTGATGTGGGGGGTCAGGTCGAGCCAATGCTGCGCGATCGTCTTCAGGTTCGTGACGCGCGCGATGTCCGGTCCCTGCCCGGCCTCGAGCTGGATCGGCAACTGCTCCTGGACGACCTTGTAGGCGACCTCGTCGAGGATGACGTTGACGTCCGGGTTATCCTTGGAGAAGCGGGCCAGCAGGTCCTTGACGACCGCGCCCTCGACGCCGTCCGAGTACCACATGATGCGGACGTCGCCGGCCGAGGCCGCGGTGGTGGCCGCGAGGCCGAAGGCGACGGCCGCCAGAATCGAATTCACGCGCTTCATCCGAATTCCTCCCGATATCGACGGCGGCCTCGTGAGCGGGCCGCCTTGTGCTTATTCCCGTCCTGCCGCGCGGCGTCAGCCTGACCGCAGGGGGCCGTCGGGCAGAGTGCGTCGGACGCCCGTCACTGTCCAGTCACCCGGATCGAGACGCCTGCCCTCGGCCTCGATCACGCCGTCGGCGCCGAACCGCACCGGCCCGTAGTCCGGATCGTCGACGATCAGATCATCCTTCGCGCCCCGCGTGAAGCGAAGATTTTCGAAACTGAGGCGAAAGTCGCGAACCGTTCCGTGGCGGTCCGTGGCGCCGACCCGGACGATCCAGGCCGTCCCCAGGCCAGGCTGCTGCAACTCGGTTCCGGCGCCCGGCCCTTCGACGATCCGGACGAGGTCCGCGCCGCCCTTCAGGAGAAGCAGGCCGCGGTCGGCCCGCGCCAGGGCGAGCGGGCCTTCGACCTGCCACTCGTCGAACGCGAAGGTCGGGAACCAGGCGTGGGAGAGCGGCGGCTGGCCATCGTGGCCCTCGAAGAGGACCAGCGCGAGGTCGCGGTACTGGTGCACCCGGGGGATCGTCGCGTTGCCGCCCCAGTAGGAGGGGCGGCCGAAGCCGCCCTGGATCAGTTCGCCGGGCTGATTGATCCAGACCTGCGCATCCGGGTGCCGTCCGATCCGTAGGTGCAGCACGGTCTCCTGGTAGCCCCATTCCCCCGGCCGGTAGCCGACCGTGGTGCCGAGCGCGTGGTCGGCGGTCTTATGGTGGTAGAGCTTCGCGAAGCGGTCCTGGCCCTGGACGAAGGTCCATTCCTGCGCGGTGCCGGGAGGCAGCGAGGCGATCGGCGCGAGGGCGTCCGGGACCGCCAGGCCATGGTCGCGGAGGGCCAGCGCGAGGAGCGGCAGGCAGTGGAAGCGGCGGCCGTAGCTGCCCGTTCCCCAGAGGAGGCGGGCGACGGCCGACAGCTCGAGCGCGTTGGCCGGGATGAGCGAGTGCTCGTAGGAGCGCCCCTGGGCCGCGGTGAGGATCCCGTGATGGGCCGAGGCGGCGACGATCTCCAGGAGGCGCAGGATCGCCCGGCCGGCCCGCTCGGCGATGTCGCGGTCGGGCGCCAGGGCGTAGAGCGCGGCGAGGCCCTTCAGGTCGATCGGGAAGTAGGGGGCGGAGTTGAACTCCGCCATCTCCCAGGTCTCGAAGTGGTCGAACCAGGCGCGGACCCTGGCCGCCCCGACGGCCGACTGCTCGGCCCCCCGCCGGCCCGATCGGCGGAACACCGCCTCCGGCAGCCGATGGCCGGCCAGGTAGGCGGCGGTGTGGAACAGGAGGGCGTGGTTCTCCGAGAAGTACCACTGCACGTCGTTGCCGGGCTCGTCCATCCAGTAGCGGTACGACAGCGTCACGGCGTCGATACGGGCGACCAGGTCCTGGGACAGGCGTTCGCCGAAGCGCTGCCGGCACCAGAGGAGCGGGACCAGGATGAAGTCCGCGCAGTCGTGGCAGTCCTCGATGGCGGGTAGCCCCGCGGCCAGCATGGCCTCGGTCTCCGGGCCGGCCTCCCCGAGGGCGAGCCGCGCGAGGGCCGTGACGCTGTCGGGCTCCCCGTGCCGGGCAACGTGGGCGAGCGCCTCGGAGACCCGGTCCTGCAGGGCGGCCGGCGCCGGCCCCTGCCGGCGTCCGTGGGCGATCCCGATGCCGAGGCCGCGGGACGCCGTCATGGCTCCGGCCGACAGGGTCACGGCGAAGTGCCGGAAGTCCGCCGGAAGGTCGTCCGCGTCAGCAACGACGAGGCGTGTTTCACCCGTCTTCAGCGTATGTTGGAAGGTGGTCTTGTCATGGGATATGAAGTCGCCCGCAACCGCGATGTCGACCGCGGCGTCGACCGGGAGCGGCCGGTCGACGACCAGGGCGGCGGGTCCGCCGTCGTAGGAAGGCCGCTCGAAGCGGAGCGACGTCAGGGCGGCCTCGACCGCGTCGGCGACGGCGGCCGGCGCCTCGGTTCCGAGGCGGATCGAAGCGGCCGGGCCGTCCAGGTAGTCGAGTTCGATGAAGTAGCGGGCGTCGCGCTCGGCCAGGTCGTCGAACCAGACGAGGATCTCGCAAGAGCCGGCCGGCAGGTCGGCCTCCATCACGGCGGCGGTCTCCAGGTTGCGCCGGTAGGGTGCCAGCCAGCCGACCTCGACGCCGCCCACGAACAGGATCGCGCCGCCGCAGGTGGAGAGCCGGAAGCGGGCGCGGCCGGCCGTCGTCGCCTCGATCACGGCGCGGGCCCAGGTGCCGAGCACGGTCGGCCGGAACCAGAAGCCGGACAGGTCCAGACGGGGCGAGCCGAAGGGAAGCCACAGGCGCCGGGGCTCGAAGGCGCCGCGCGGGACGGGTCGCTTGTCCCGCCGCTCCGCCGCGAAGCGGGTTCGGCACGGATACTCGTGGGGAATGAAGTTCTTGTGGCGGGTGGCGAAGAAGAACGGGTCCATGCCGCCGGACATGGGCACGTCCGGCCCGTCGTAGCGCTCCTCGGCGGTCGCGCCGACCTGCCACCAGCGGATCGCCTCCCCGGCCGCCAAGGGCCGCCGCGCCGGCCCGTTCGATTCGACCATGGTTCGCTCTCCCGCCGCCCGGCTCCGGGCCTCGACGACGAGGTGGCGCATCGCCGCACGCTCGTCAATCGTCGCGAGGGCTGCGGGTGGCGACCGCGGCCGAAGGCGTGTTCAGCCGACATTCAGGCCGCTTCGGCCAGGCTACCAGCAACGACGGGCAAGACTCCCGAATCCATCCGGTGCCGCCCGACATCGGGAGACGGCCATGCAAGAGTCCCCGCAGACGGGCCCGATCTGGGACCGCTTCAAGAGCATCCTCCGGCTGATGTGGGAAGCACTTCTGCTCTGCGGATAGCCTGGCCCGCCGCGCGAGGACGCTCGGGCGCGCGTCCGCCCGACCCGAGATCTCGGTTCGCGGGCGTGCCGACCGCGTGATCGCCTTCCTCGCCCCCGGGTGACGGCCGGTCCCGGCCGCCTCACGTCCGCGTCCCTCTTTCCGACAGGAGGTTTCCCGTGAACAAGCCCTATCTGGCCTGGTACGCCCTGCTCGCGGCCATCATCCTGGCGTCCGGCGCCGTGCCTGTCGTCTTCAGCAGCGGCGGAGCGCATGCCGAACCGATTCTCGCGACGATCGTCCTCGCCATCGTCTTTCCGCCGCTCATGATCTGGCTCTTGGGGAAGACCGGATACCCGATCGGCCGAGCCGTTTCCTGTCCGACCTGCGGCAGCGAGATGCCGTTCCTGCGCAAGCCCACCACCCTGCGGATGGCGCTGCTCGGCGGGTACAAATGTAAGACCTGCGGCACCGAGACGGACGCCTGGGGACGCGCGACCGTGCCCCGTTGAGGCGCCGCCGCTCCTGCGCCGCAAGGTCCGGCTCCCGATTGGAAACCAGAACGGCTCCGCTTTCGTTGTAGGTCGGAAAGCGAGGGCCCATGGCAATGACCGACGCGCCGCCGGCGAACGTGCTTCCGACTTCGACCGAGGCGGAGGCCGAGGCACCGCGTCGGACGGAGCGGCCCATGCTGGTCGAGCTCGCGTCGCTCCTCGGCGTGCTGATGCGCGGCGCGCGCGGCAGGCCCATCCAGGTGCTGGTGGCCGGCCTGGTCGCCGTGCTCGTCGCCAACATGGTCGGGCAGGTTCGGCTCAACACCTGGAACGGTGCCTTCTTCGACGCGATCCAGAAGAAGGACGTGTCGGGCTTCTGGTCACAGCTCCTGACCTTCCTGTGGATCGCGGCGGCGCTCCTGAGCTGCATCGTCGCCCAGACCTGGCTGCAGGAAACGCTCAAGATGAGGATCCGCGCCAGGCTCAGCGAGATCCTGCTCGATACCTGGCTGAAGCCGCGCTACGCCTACTGGCTCGGTTTCGCCGGCGAGCGCGGATCGGCGGCGGACCAGCGGCTGCAGGAGGACTGCCGCCTGGTGGCCGACTTCACGACCGAACTCGGCGTCGGTCTCCTGCAGTCGACGCTGCTGCTCGTCACCTTCACGGGCGTCCTCTGGGGCCTGTCGACGAACGTCACCTTCGAGATCGGCGGCAACACGCTGCACATCCCGGGCTACATGGTCTGGGTTGCGATCCTCTATGCCGGGCTCGGATCCGGGCTCACCTGGCTGGTCGGGCGCCCCCTCATCGCGCTCAACACGGAGCGCTACGCGCGCGAGGCGGACTTCCGCTTCGCGCTGGTGCGGATCGGCGAGAATGCCGAGGGGGTGGCGCTGCACGGCGGCGAGGCGGACGAGCGGCGCAACCTGGACGGCTCGCTCGGGCTGGTGCTCGCCTCCATGCGCAAGCTCTCCGGAGCCCTGTCGCGCCTGACCTGGATCACCTCCGGGTACGGCTGGCTGGCGATGGTGGTGCCGGTCCTGGCGGCCGCGCCGGGCTACTTCTCCGGCGACCTCAGCTTCGGCAGCCTGATGATGGTCGTGGGCGCCTTCACGCAGGTCCAGACGGCGCTGCGCTACTTCGTCGACCAGTTCCCGCGCATCGCCGACTGGCGCTCCGCCGTGACCCGGGTGTCGACGTTCCGGGACGCGCTGGCGGACCTCGAGGACGACATCAATGCGCAGGAGCGGCTCAAGGTCGAGCCGCATCCGGAGGGCAAGCTCACCTTCGACGGGGTGGCGATCTCGCTCATCGGCGGCCGCACGGTGATCGACGAGGCGACGGTGGAGATCGCTCCGGGCGAGCGCGTGCTGATCACGGGCGAGTCCGGCTCGGGCAAGAGCACGATGTTCAGGGCCGTCGCGGGCCTCTGGCCCTGGGGGTCGGGGACCGTCCTCGTGCCGCCCGCCGAGGACCAGATGTTCATGCCGCAGCGCCCCTACATGCCGCTCGGCTCGCTGCGGCAGGCGCTCTCGTACCCGAGCGGCCCCGACCGCTTCACGGACGAGGAGATCGCGGCGGCCATGCGGCGCTGCCGGCTGGAGGACTTCGTCGAGCAGCTCGACCGGGAGGACCGCTGGGACAAGTCGCTGTCGCTCGGTCAGCAGCAGAGGGTCGCCTTCACGCGCGTGCTCCTGCATCGCCCACGATGGGTCTTCATGGACGAGGCCACCTCCGCGCTCGACGACGACAGCCAGGCCGCCATGCTGTCCCTCTTCAGCGAGGACCTCGCGGGCACGACCATCCTCTCGATCGCGCATCGGCCGGGGGTGGAGGCCTTCCATACGCGGACGCTGCGGCTGGAGAAGCGGACGAGCGGCACCCGCCTCTTCGAACGGGCCTCTCAACCGGTGCAGAAGCGGCCGAAGCGGGCCTGGCTTCAGCAGATCCGCGGGTTGCGGCCGCGGCGGGGCCAAGCGGCCGGGGCAAGCCGCCTCTGAGGCGAGCCGGCCCGACATGAGGAGCCGACGTCAGGCGAAGGCCTGGAACAGGACGTCGTCCTCGAGGCGAACGTGATCCTCCAGCTCGACCCGGAATCGTGCCAGGGACTCGTAGAGCTTCCGCCAGGACCGGCAGGCATCGTCCGGCGGCGTGAACGAGTCGGTGATGGCGGCGAGCGCCTCCAGTTGAGACAGGTGGATGCGGTGCTCCTCCCGCATGCGGCGCAGCGGAGCTTCGGCGAGCCGGGCGTCGCGGGCGACGATCAGCGGGAAGATGACGCGTTCCTCGACCGCCATGTGCTCGCTCAGGTCCGCCCAGAGCGCGCTGAGGACGAGGGTCAGGCCCTTCGGGCACCGCTCGTGGTCGCCGTGCAGCTTCTCGACGCGGTCGGCGAGCATGATCAAGTTCGGCATGTCGCGCCGGAGGGGCTCGTGGAAACGCGCCACGATCAGCTCGACCAGCGCGCCCGCGCTCCGGACGGGGTCGAAATTGCGGACCTTAACCTCCAGGTCCTCGAGCGCGGACCGGAGCTCGTCGGGCTCGACGCCATGCAGGCGGCCGGCATCGGAGACCGTCAGGGCGCCTTCCGTCTCCGGTCGGAGGCCGAACCGGTGCAGAACGGTGGTCGACCCCGGCAGCAGGCGGGCGAGCTCTCCGAGGGGCGTCGCGTCGATGTTCATGTCTGGCTCCGGCGATGTCGCAGGACTTTGGACCGCCGGCCGGACCGCGCCTTGACGGCCGTCAATCGGGCAAGTCCGGTGTCGCCGCCCCCGCCGGTCACCCGCGATCGACGAACTGGGCGAGCCGGGCCACCGAGGCGATGACGACGCGGCGGCCCTCCACCCGCACGCCGCGCTTCCTCAACTGGGCGAGGACGCGCGAGAAGGTTTCCGGGTTCATGCCGAGCAGGCTCGCGATCAGGGCCTTCTCGTAGGGCAGGTCGAACGCGACCTCGCCGTCGCCGCCTTCCGTGTGGCGCAGCATGAACCGGCCGACGCGCTGCGCCCCGGTCATCAGCTTCATCTGCTCGACCTGGTCCATCAGCAGTTCGAAATGGCGCTGCTGGACGCGCAGGAGCACGCTCCCGAAGGCGGTCTCCTCCCGGAGGCAAGTCGAGATCGCGTCGACGTCGATACCGAGGAGACGGCAGGGGGTAACGGCTTCGGCCGAGAAGCTGTGAAACTCGGACGCGCAGAAGGCGCATTCGGCGATGGTCTCGCCACACTTGACGATGTCGAGGAGGACTTCGCGGCCGTCCTTGCGGCCGCGCACGATTTTCACGACTCCGGCCAGGACGACATGGAGGCGCGAGGCCGGGTCGCCCTCCTGGAAGATCACCTCGCCTTCCCGGTAGGCGACCGGATGGCGCCGGCGGAGCAGCCGCTCGACCACGCGGTCGGGCACGCCCCGGAAGAGGGGCAGTCGCCCGAGGAGAAGGGCGTCCGCTTCGGCGTCGCTCGGCATGTGGCGGGCTCCCGTGCAAAATCGGGCCCGCTTTGCCGGCCGATCCGGAACGGCGGGGCGGTCCCGGGGCGCAGGATGCCGGCTCGGGCGCGGCCGGTCTTTGCGGCGGCGCACATGGACGAGCCATTTCCGCAAGAGGGGGCGGCTGCCGCCGCTCCAGCCTCAGTCGAGGACGACGCCGAGATAGGTCCGGTCGTCGGCCCAGGCGGTGGCGCTCGACCCCTTGGTGCTCGGATGGGTCAGCACCTTGTCGGGGTCCTCGGCCTCGACCTCGCGGAAGGCCGCCTCCCAGGCCTCCACGCCGAAGCCCTGGGGACTCTTGAAATAGCCGTCCGAGAAGATCTCCAGCGTCTCCACCGCGTCGAGACGGTGTTCGGCCGTGAAGACGTAGCGGTCGGGGACCGGGAAGCCGTCCAGCACGCCGTAGCCGAGATCGAATTCCGGATGGTTGGCGAAGGCGCGCTGCCCGGCGATCCCGCTGTCGACGAGCCGATCGATCTCGCGTTGCGACACGCCGCGGATCTCCTCGCCGCAGACCTCCAGGATCCGCCGGCGCAACCCTTCGGCCTCGCCGGCCGGCAGCCGGTCGTGCAAGGCGGCGAGCCCGCTCCAGCAGGCGGCGTCCGAGAGGGAGCGGACCTCTTCGACGTCCGCGCCCTGCGCCTCGGCCCAGCGCCAGGCCTCCCGGCGCATCAGGGCGGTGATGCGGTCGAGCGGCTTCTCTTCGACATGCGTCTCGGTCCGGCCGTCGGCGAGGGAGACGCGCAGGCCGGTATCGCCGACGGACAGGAGAACGAGCCGGTCGCGGTCGTGGACCGCCATGGCCAGGGTGCAGCCCATGCGCAACGCCGGCCGCGCTTCCGCCTCGGCCAGGAGTTCGTGCGCCACGTAGGATTCGCGGATGGCCGCGCCCGCGGCCGCGACGAGGCCCGCGGCGCGCTCGCGCGGGCCGGCGGCGTCCCTCAGGCTGGCGGGCAACACCTCGGCCAGGCGGTTGGCGACGGTCCGGGACGCGTGGCGACCGGCGCGCATGCCGCCGTAGCGGCGGGCGCTGCGGTCGGTCACCCCGTCGAGCACCGCGTAGCCGAGGCCGGGGAGGACGAGGAGGCAATCCTCGTTCTCCTCCGGTCGCGCGTGATGCTTGCCCCGGCTGAACGCCTCGATGCGCAACTTACTGGCCGGTCGCCTGGCGCCACTTCTCCATGATCGCCTTGGTGCCGCCCAGCTCGTCGATGGACTTCAGCGTGATCAGCTTCAGCTCGCCGAGCGGCTTCACGCCCTTGGGGCCGTCCACGTCCTTGCGCACCGAGCGGCGCCCGGCGGCCTGCACCAGGGTCTCCTGCGTCTTCTTGGAGAGGGCCCAGTCCAGGAACTTGCGGGCGCCATCGGGATTGGGCCCGCCCTTCACGACCGCCACCCCGTCCGGCGAGGCGGTGGTGCCGTCCTCGATGTAAGACACCTTCACGGGCGCGCCGCCGACCACGTATTCGAGCGCGTTGTCCTCCAGGGTGAGGCCGAGCGGGGCCTCCCCGTCGGCCACGAAGCGCGGCACGGCGCCCGAGGAGTTCGAGAAGACGAAGTTCTTGGCGAGGGCGGCGTATTTCTCCCAGCCCTTGTCGCCGAAGGCGGTCAGGACGGTCGTCATCTGCTGGAAGGCCGAACCGGAGTTGTCGGCCCGCGCGGAGGCCACCTTGCCGGCCCACTTCGGATCGCTGAGCTCGCTCCAGGTCTTGGGGACGTCCGCGTCCTTGACCATCTTGGTGTTGACCATCAGCACGTAGATGACGGCCGTGTAGGGCGTCCAGGACGGATGCGCGACGAAGCGCGGGTCGATCGCGTCGGCGTCCTTGACCTTGTAGGGCTCGATCAGGTCGGCGTTCTCGCTCAGGAGCGAGCCGGTCACGCTCCAGATCACGTCGGCGCGGGGCGCCGAGGCCTCCGCGCGAGCACGCTTGAAGACGTCGCCGGTGCCGAGCTGGACCACCTCGGCCTTCAGGCCCGTGTCGGCCTCGAACTGGGGAATCATGGCCTGCACGATGGACGACTTGTGGGCCGTGTAGACGACGACCTTCTCGCCGGCCGCGTGGGCGGCACCCGTGAATGCGGCTGCGAGGCCGAGCCCCGCCAACACCATGGATCCGAAGCGCATTTCCAGTCCTCCCGTGACCGGCCTCGGCGTCGGCTCGGTCGTCAGTCGTCATCTTGCATCCGGCGCGCGCACGTGTGCAAGCTTCCGTCGAGCAAACAAAACGGATGCGGCATGGGCTATCTGACCGTCGAGGGCGCGGTGAAACGCTACGGACCCGTCACGGCGCTCGACGGCGTCTCCCTGGGCGTGGAACCGGGGGAGTTCTTCACCCTGCTCGGGCCGTCCGGCTGCGGCAAGACGACGATCCTGCGTTCGATCGCGGGCTTCTCGGACCTGACCGCGGGCGAGATCCGGATCGCCGGGGAGAGCCTGATCGGCGTGCCGCCGCACCGGCGCGACATCGGCATGGTGTTCCAGGACTATGCCGTGTTCCCGCACCTGACCGTGGCCGAGAACGTCGCCTTCGGGCTCAAGGCGCGCAAGGTCCCGGCGGCCGAGATCCGGTCCCGCGTTGGGGAGATCCTCGACATGGTCCGGCTCGGCGCGATGGCCGACCGGCTGCCGGCGGCCATGTCGGGCGGCCAGCAGCAGCGCATCGGCATCGCGCGCGCCATGGTGATCCGCCCGCGCCTGCTGCTGATGGACGAGCCCCTGTCCAACCTCGACGCCAAGCTGCGCATCGAGCTCAGGGCCGAGATCCGCGCCATCCAGAAGGCGGTCGGGATCGCGGCCATCTACGTGACCCACGACCAGGAAGAGGCGCTCGCCATCTCGGACCGGATCTGCGTGATGAACCAGGGCCGGGTCGAGCAGATCGGAACGCCGCAGGAGATCTACGGCCGCCCCGCCACCCGCTTCGTCGCCGGCTTCGTGGGCACGATGAACTTCCTGGCGCCCGGCGTCGGCGGGATCCCGCCCGCCCCCGGCGCGGCCACCCGGGCCGTGCGGCCGGAACACGTGCGCCTGGCGGACGGGGACGGGGAGGCGGCAGGCTCCGTCCAGGTCGAGGGCACCGTCTCGCACTACACCTATCTGGGCCGGGAGGCGCACATCACGGTCGCCTCGCCGGCCGGTCCGATCGTGGCGCAGATCGCCGCACCTTCGCCGGACCTGTCGGTCGAGACCGGGCGGACCGTCCGGCTCGCCTTCGACGCCGGCCAGATGCACGGCTTCGACGCCGAGGGCCTCCGCATCGACGGGGCGGTCCGTCCGTGACCGCCGCCGCCACGCTGCCCTCCCCCGCCCCGGCCGTGCCGGCCGCCCGCGGCCCCGGCTTCTGGACGCTCGTCTCGGTCGGGGCCTGGGCGATCCTGACGCTGTTCCTCATCGTTCCGCTCGGCTCGGTGCTGCTCTCGAGCCTGCGGGACGACGCCGGCCACCTGACGCTCGCCAACTGGGCGCAGCTCTTCTCCCGGCCGCGCTACTGGAACGCCTTCGTCAACACGCTGGTGGTGGGGTTCGGCGGGCTGGCCGGCGCCATGCTGCTCGGGTCGGTGATGGCCTTCTGCATGGCGCGGATCAGGATCCGCGGCTCCCGCGTGATCTCGATGATGGCGATCCTGGCCCTGGTGTCGCCGCCGTTCATCGGCGCCTATTCGTGGATCGTGCTGTTCGGGTCCGGCGGGCTCGTGCGGCAGGGCCTGATGTCGGCCGGCTTCGAGATGCCACCGATCTATGGCCTGACGGGAATCCTGATCGTCTTCGCCTTCAAGTTCTACCCCTACGTCTACCTGCTGACCGCCGGGGCGCTGGCCAACGTCAACCGGTCGCTGGAGGAGGCCGCCGAGAACCTCGGGCTCTCGCCATTCCGGCGCATGCTCGCGATCTCGTTTCCGCTCGTGCTGCCGGCGCTGTCGGCGGGCGGCCTGCTCGCCCTCATCCATTCGATCGCCGACTTCGGCACGCCCCGGCTGATCGGGCGCGGCTACAACGTCCTGGCGACCGAGGCCTACACGGCCTATTCCGCCGAGATCGGCTCCAACCTCGGCATGGCGACGACGCTCAGCCTCGCTCTGATCCTGCTCTCGATGGTGTTCGTCTTCGCGCAGCGCTTCATCTCGCGGCGCAACGTCTATCACGGCAACCTGATCAACAAGCCGGAGAAGAAGGAGCTGAAGGGTCTCGCCAATGTCGCCGCGCACGCGGCGGTGTATTTCATCGCGCTCGGCGGAGCGCTGCCGGCCATCGTGACGGCGATCTACTCGATCCGGAAGACCAGCGGGCCGGTGTTCCAGCCCGGCTTCGGCCTGGACAGCTACCGGCGGATCGCGCTGACGCTCGGCAACGTGGTGGTCAACTCGCTCACCTTCTCGTTCGCGGCGGTGGCCCTCATCGTCGTCGTCGGCACGCTGATCGGCGCCTATGTGGCGCGGCGCAGCACGCTCAACGCCTCGATGATCGATTCGACGCTGATGATCCCCTACGTGATGCCCGGCATCGTGGTGGGCGTGGCCTTCATCGCCACCTTCAACACGCCGCCGCTCGTGATGACCGGCACGGCGGCGATCATCGTGCTGTCCGTCTTCATCCGCCGCCTGCCCTACGCGGTGCGCTCCTCGGCGGCGGCGCTCCGGCAGGTCTCGCCGAGCCTCGAGGAGGCCGCGATTTCGCTGGGCTACAGCCCCGTGCGGGCGTTCTGGAGGGTGACGGTGCCGCTGATCATGCCGGGCATCATCGCCGGGGCCATGCTCTCCTTCGTCACGGCGATTAACGAGCTGTCGTCGTCGCTGGTCCTCTATGTCGGCGGCACCATCACGATGCCGGTCAGGATCTACATCTCGATCAACGACGGCGACTACGGGACGGCCGCCGCGCTCTCGACGATCCTCCTCGCCCTGTCGGCCGGGGCGATCAGCCTGGCGTTCCGGCTGCTCGGCCGGGAGGAGCGCGCCCTGCTCTGAGCACCCCGGGCCGGTGCGTCAGCCGCCCGGGTGCCAGACGCCGCCGAGCACCATGCCGCGCGCCGAGAGGCGGAGCGGGCCGTCGATCCGCTCGCCGACCACGTCCACGTAGGGAAAGCTTCCCGTCTCGAGGGCCACGACCGAGGCGTCGCCCGCCGCGCCCGGCGCGAAGCTGCCGAGATCCGGCCGGCCGAGCGCGCGCGCCGGTGCGACCGTCGCGGCCTCCACGACCTGGCCGAGCGGCATGCCGAGGCAGAGGAACTTGGACAAGGTGGTCAGCAGGTCGAAAGCCGGGCCTTCGATGCATAGCGCATGCACGTCGGAGGAGATGCAGTCCGGGGGGAAGCCGTTCGCCAGCATGGTGCGCGCGACCGCGAAGGAGAAGGATCCCATGCCGTGGCCGATGTCGAACACGACCCCGCGCTCGCGCGCCTTCAAGACGTAGTCGTGGACGCGCCCGTCGGCGGTCGCCGGCGAATTCGGGAAGGGCCGAAAGCAGTGGGTGAGCACATCGCCGGGCCGGAGCAGGGCCAGGACGTCCTCGAGCATGGGCGGCGGCTCGTCGATGTGGACCATCATCGGCATGCCGGCCTCCTCGGCCGCCGCGCGCGCGATCTGGAGGGGCGCGAGCCCGGAGAAGCCGCTGGCGTTCCGGCCCACGCGGACCTTGATGCCGACGATCACGTCGCGGTTCGCCCGCGCCACCGCCACCGTGTCGACCGGCGCCATCAGGCGCATGTCGCCGCTCTCGCCGACCATGATCCGCTTGGAGAAGCCGTAGATGCCCGCGAAGGAGATGTTCAGGTAGGCCAGGATGCGGACCGGCAGTCGCTCGATCACATGGGCGCGGAAGCCCGGGAAGTTGCCCGGGCCTGCGCTTCCGGTGTCGACCAGTGTGGTCACCGCGCCGCGCCGGAAGAGCCGCATGGCGTCGACGCCGAGGGACGTGCCGCCGTCGTAGACGTGGGTGTGCAGGTCGATCAGCCCGGGCGTCACGACGAGGCCCGAGACGTCGCGCACCTCGGTCGACAGTCCGGCCTCGAGTGCTGCCCCGACGGCCGCGACCTTGCCGCCCGCGAAGGCGACGTCGGCGACCGCATCCAGGCCCTGAGCCGGACTGACCACCCGGCCGCCCCGCAAGATGAGCTCGTAGTCCAAGCGCTGCCCCTCCCCGCTGCGGCCGCACCGGCCGCCATCCCTGATCCCTAGCAGATGGCGGCGTTCCTGACAGCCGGGGGCCGGTCCTCCGCGATCGGGGCGAGCCGAACGCGCGCCCTATGGCGATGACGCCCCGGTTGCGTGGCCGTCTTGCCCGTTTCGCGGCTTGACGGCCGGCCGAGGGACAGGCGACGTTCCGGCGCGAGGTTGCGGACGAGGCGCCCGGCCCGCCGGCGGTACGGCGGCAAAGCCAGGGGCCGGGACCTGACGAGGGATGTGAACGATGGCCTTGCCCGCAGCGCTCTCCGGCCGGCTGAAGCTGCCCGCCATCGCGGCGCCCATGTTCCTGACCTCCGGGCCGGACCTCGTCGTCGAGGTCTGCCGGTCCGGCCTGATCGGAACCTTCCCGGCCCTGAACCGCAGGACGACGGCCGCGTTCTCGGGCTGGCTCGACGAGATCGAGGGGCGCCTGGCGGCTTTTCCCGGCGCGGCGCCCTACGGGGTCAACCTGATCGTGCACCGTTCCAACCCGCGTTTGCGCGACGACCTCGACGTGGTCGTGAGACGCAAGGTGCCGTTGGTGATCACCTCGCTCGGCGCCGTCAGCGACGTCGTCGAGGCAGTCCATTCCTATGGCGGGCTCGTCTTCCACGACGTGATCAGCCGGCGGCATGCGGAGAAGGCGGCCGCGGCCGGCGTCGACGGGATCATCGCGGTCGCGGCCGGGGCTGGCGGACATGCCGGCACGCTCAGCCCCTTCGCGCTGGTCGACGAGATCCGCTCCGTCTTCTCCGGCACGATCGTGCTCTCCGGGGCGATGAGCACCGGGGCCCACATCGCCGGCGCCCGCGCGATGGGGGCGGACCTCGCGTATCTCGGCACCCGCTTCCTGGCCACCCGCGAGGCGATGGCGAGCGAGGCCTACAAGGCGATGGTGGTCGGGGCGGCGGCCGCCGACATCCTCTACACGCCGAACATCTCGGGCGTGCATGCGAACTTCCTGAAGCCGAGCCTGGTCGCCGCCGGACTCGACCCGGACCACCTGCCGCCCCACCGCGAGCTGGACATGCAGAACGAGGCCAGGGCCTGGAAGACCGTATGGTCCGCCGGCCACGGTGTCGGCTCGATCCAGGACGTGCCGGCGGCCGCCGACCTCTGCGCGCGGCTGATCCGCGAATACCGGGAGGCGCTCGAGGGCCTCTGCGGGGATACCGACCGGGGGGCGTCCGGGCCGTGACGGGCCCGGAGGCCCGGCCTATTCGGCGCCGCGCAAAAGGGTCACGACCGCGATATGGCCGATCGCCACGATGAAGCCCTCGAAGATGGCGACGGCGGGGTCGGAGGCCAGCAGCTTGCCTTCGAGCTCCTTCCCGTTCGACAGCGTCAGGCGAAGGAAGGGCTGCTCGATGCCGGACTGGGCCAGGGCCTGATCGATGATGGACATTCGGCTTTAACTCCCGCCTCGGGACGGCCCGGGCGGTTCGGGCGCGAGAGGCGCGAACCGAGGGCGGCCGGAGGCATGCTGCGGATCAGAACAGGACGAAGAACAACACCACAGCGAAGCTGCCGGCGAGCGCGACGAGATCGAGAGAGTGCAGGCGCATCCTGACCGCAAGGACCGGGCGCCTCATCTTCGATTGCGTGGCCAGGACCATGACACCCTCCGGGGTTTCGTTCATGTCGGCAGCGGGCCCGCTTCGGCCAGGCTGGCCTGGTTCGCATCCGATCGCGCCAGAAGCGCCTCCAGGATGGCATGCGAGCATTCCCGTGTGGCGGCATCCGCGAGTTCCAGGACCGCGAAGGCATAGACCTCCGCATCGTCGGCGCGGGCGTTCAGATCGTGGGTACGGCGCTGCGCCCGCCATTCGTCCCGCTGGGCATTCGCCTGATCGCGCGCGTGATCCACCCAGGCGCGCACCTTCGCGGAGGCCTCCGCCACACTTGCCCGGTCCCGGCGGATCACCTCGTCGACCCGCGCCAGACGGGCTTCGAGGCTCTCTTCGACGGCCGGCGTCAAAGCGGTCGGCTTCGTCTCGATCTGCTCGACCATCCGGTCGATCGCGTGCAGTTTCAACCTGAGCTGCGCGCAGAGAAGCTGAAGTTTTTCAGTCACGTCATTCTCCTTCCGCAGACCGTCGGGCCAGCGATTCGGGTCGTCGATCGCTTCCATCCGACAAGACACGTCAGGAACGAACCAGGGTCGCAGTAGGGCGACACGGAAAATACTTATCCTCATCATATGGCCCGGAACCGATTTTTTGCAATACGCCAAGCTGATTTCCGGCTTTATTCAGTCGAAAGCCATGAGATCCAGGACGCGACGAAAGGGCATCGAACGTTCGCCCGGCGACCGGCGTTCTCTCGGGGACCGGCCGGACGCCCGACCGGGTCCAGCGGTTCCCGACCCCCGCTCCGGCTTCCATCACGCGATTTCCGGACCAGGACGCCTTGCATCGCCCGCATCACCCTCCATATGCCATCCAGATGGATGGTCGTGAATGAGGAGAGCGTTCCGTGAAGAAGGCCGAGGAGTCGGAAAAGATCACGATCAATCTCGGGTTCGTCGACCTCGGCCGGATCGACCTGCTGGTCCGGGAGGGCTTCTATTCCACCCGCTCGGACTTCATCCGCGCCGCCATCCGCCATCAACTGGCCGCCCATGCGGAGGACGTCGCCAGGTCGGTGCAGCGCACCAGCCTGGACGTCGGACTGCGTGACATCAGCCGTGCCGAGCTCGAGGCGGCCCTTGCGGCCGGCGAGATGCTGCACATCCGGATCGTCGGACTGGCCCGCATTGCCGCCGACGTTTCCCCCGATCTGGCTCGTGCCACGATCGGTACCCTGACCGTTCTCGGTGCCCTTCAGGCGCCGCCCGCCATCCGATCGGCCCTGGCGGATCGAATCCGCTGACGCAGAAAGAGAAATCCATGTCCCAGACCATCCCCGCCGCCCTCTTCCGGGCGACCGCCCTGACGCGCGCCGGCCGGCTTTCCGAGGCGACGCGGCTCATCCAGGAGACCCTGAGCGGGGTCCCCGCCGGAGAAGCCTCCGAGCGCGCTGCCCCGGCCAAGACTGCCTTGCTCCTCCCGGATCTCACTGCGACGCGGGGCCCGGCCGTAGCCGAAGCCCCGCCGCCGCGGCCCGACAGCCCCTTCAGGCCCGCCCCCCGGGTGCCGAGGCCGCTCGGCCAGACAGTCCGAGATCTCGCCGAATGGCGGAAGAGCCTCGGGGAAATGCCCCTCGCCCGCCCCGCCCGGAGCACGCCCCCGACCATCCCGGCAGGTGCCCAGTACCTGTCCCGGACCTTCGCCTGCGCGGCCGGCGCCCGGGCCTACAGGCTCTATGTCCCCGCGAGCCTCGAGGGGCGGCCGCGCGGCCTCGTCCTCATGCTGCACGGCTGCAAGCAGAACCCGGACGACTTCGCGGTCGGCACGCGCATGAACGAGAAGGCCCAGGCGGCGGGGCTCCTCGTCGTCTATCCGGAGCAGCCCTCGGCGGTGAACCCGATGTCGTGCTGGAACTGGTTCGACCCGGCCCACCAGGACCGCGACCGCGGGGAGCCGGCGATCCTCGCCGGTCTCGCCGAGGCGGTCGCCGCGGAGTTCGATGTCCCGCGGACCCACGTCTTCGTCGCGGGGCTGTCGGCGGGCGGCGCGATGGCGGCCATCCTGGCCGACGTCTACCCCGAGGTCTTCGCCGCCGCGGGCGTGCATTCCGGCCTTGCGGCGGGCGCCGCCCGCGACGTCCCCTCCGCCTTCGCGGCCATGAACGGATCGGCCGGGGCCGCCCGCCCCGCACCGCGCCGCGGGAGCGCCGGCGCGGCGCGCCTCATCGTCTTCCACGGCACCGCGGACCGGACCGTCCACCCCTCGAACGGCGAGGCGATCCTGTCCGGGCGCGGGACCGGCGGCGCCCCGGCGGACGCGCCCCAGCGGGGGACGAGCCCCGACGGGCGGGCCTACACGCGCATCGTCCATCGCCGCCCCGACGGCATCGCCGAACTGGAGCATTGGAGCATCGAGGGCGCCGGACATGCCTGGTCGGGCGGGGACCGGGCCGGATCCTTCGCGGATCCGGTCGGGCCGGACGCCTCGGACGAGATGGTCCGCTTCTTCCTGGACGGCGCCGGCCCGGCCTGACCCCGGCCGGGACCGGTCAGTCCGTCAGGGCGACCTCGACGGACATCCCCAGGAACGCGTCGGACGGCCCGAAGAAGCTGCCGGTGACCGGCATGATGCGGGTCATCCGGCGGCCGACCGCGACGGGCACGAGGTTGTGGCCGCCCATGCGTCCGTTGGTCGGATCGAAGGGGATCC
This sequence comes from Prosthecomicrobium sp. N25, assembly GCF_037203705.1. Taxonomy (NCBI): domain Bacteria; kingdom Pseudomonadati; phylum Pseudomonadota; class Alphaproteobacteria; order Hyphomicrobiales; family Kaistiaceae; genus Prosthecomicrobium; species Prosthecomicrobium sp. N25. The sequence continues at coordinate 2,571,284 of NZ_JBBCAT010000001.1, read as the reverse complement.
AGCCGGCGCCGGGCAGGTAGACCTCCGCCCAGGCGTGGGTCGAGCCGCTGCCCAGGATAATGTGGTCGGGATCGTGCACGTAGCCGGACACGAGGCGGGTGCCGAAGCCCAGCACGCGGGCGGCCTCGGCGAAGAGGACGGCGTAGTCGCGGCAGGCGCCCCAGCCGCGGTCGAGGGTCTGCAGCGGCGACTGGGTACCCTCGTCCTCGCGGGACTGGTAGGCGATCCGGCGTCCGATGCCGAGATTGAGGTCCATCAGGAGGGACAGGGTGTCGGTCCGGCCGGGAGCCACGAAGCCCTGGGCCCAGGCGAGGAGGCGGCCGGCCGGGTCCTCGTACTGGGGAAGAGCGAGGGCGCCGAGGTCGGTCCAGTCCTCGTCCGAGTAGCGGAAGGGATAGGACTGGGCCGCGTAGGCGATGTCGAAGACCGGCCAGGGCGGCGTCGAGAGGCCGACCAGCACGTCGCTGTCGATGACGAGGTGGTCCGTGGGCGTCGCGAAGGTCGCGGTGGCGACCGCGTTCCCGCAGACGTCGACCGACCAGGACAGGCTGGCCGCCGGTGAGACCTCGACCTTGCAGGCCTGGACCTGGATGGCGATCCCGTCCCGCGGGCGCAGCAGCAGCCGGTGCGGATCGAGGGCGACCGGACGGGCGTAGCGGTAGGTGGTCCTGTGCCGGATGCGCATGCTGCTCTCACAGGTTGGTCGGCCGTGGCGACCGTGATCCTACGTGAAATCTGTCCAGCCGACCTTCTCACTGCCCTTAGGGCATAGTCTCCGACGACCTCGCAATAAAAATATTCATCTCCTTACAATCCTCATCTTACGAACCGATATTGTTGAAGTGCGACGGTTTCGGTCTGTATTGCAGGGTCAGATTCGGCACCTTTTGACAACTCACCGCCCCTGCGGGAGTATGGTCATGTTCGGATTCAGCGGCGGAGAGGCCCCCGAGACAGTGATCCGCAAGCGCGGATACATGAAGGACGCGCAGTCGCGGTGGGCATTTCTCACGCATTTCGATCTATCCACAATCAAGAATGAAGAGCAGCTCACGTCGATGGTCAAGGATCGTTCCGGCCATTCCGACGCCGAGGCCGCCCGCGACGTGCAGTCCTGGATGCAGGGCAAGCAGTTCTGAGTTCGACCGGAGCCTCGACCGACGCTCCGGACTCTTCACGCGGGGTACTGCCGTACCCCGATCGGGAGACATCCAATGGAAATGCCATCGAGGTTTCGGGGCGAAATGCTGAAGTCCCTTCTGCAGGGCATCGCCCTTGGGGCGGTCGTGACCATGGTGATCGGTTTCGGATGGGGCGGATGGGTGCTTGGGGGGACTGCCAAGGCCTTGGCCGACACAGGCGCGAGGCGGGCGGTGATCGCGGCCATGGCGCCGGTCTGCGCCGAGCAGTTCAAGCGCGGCGCTGACGCCACGGCCAAGCTGGATGAGCTGAAGAAGACGAGCTCCTGGCAGCAGGCAAGCTTCGTGGAGAAGGGCGGATGGGCCTTGATGCCGGGCCGATCCTCCGTCGATGACGGCGTCCCGCAGGCCTGCGCGGAACTGCTCAGCCGCGTCGATTGAACGTCACGAGGCCGGCCGTGCTCGTCGCCGCACCCGAGAGGGCGGGACGAGCACGACCGTAAGCTTCGCACCGAAGATCGACAGCCTCTGCAAGCCTTACGACCTGTCGCGATCCCTGGCGATCGCCTCTTCGAGTTCGATCTTGTCGATGGTGACCATCTGCCGGGCCTCCCGGGCTTCGCCCATGGAGGGCAGGAACAGGTGGGTCGCCACGCGCCTGTAGGCGGCGAAGGAAAGCCCCTCGATCTCCTCCTCGTCGATCGACAACCGGTAGGTCCCGGCCGGATGCGCACCCTCGAGCGATGCTAGCTCGAAGGGCCTCGTAAAGGTGACGGTCGCTTCGATATTGCGCATGGGTTGCTCCGGTGGGTCCGAGGATGGATCGAGCCGGGCCCCGCAGGGGCTGCGGAGGCCGGGTTCGGCGCCTCAAGCCTCGGCGAGACACGCCGGGGCCATGTCGGCGCACCAGGAAACCCAGACCATGTGTCCGCGGGAGCGCAAGTAACGTGCGCAGCGGATGGCCTCCTCGTGAGTGCCGACGGTGCAGAAGCTCTTGCTGTCGCACATGATCCTATAGGATTGCGCCATGACTGACCTCGGAGCGCGCGGCGGCATTTCATGAACTGCCGCGCGGCTTTCATCCATCAACGCACAGGATGCCGTCAGGTTCCGCAGGTGAAGGGCTGATCGCCGAAGATCGTCCAGGCGTTTCGCTGCCTGCGGTGGGCGGACAGATCTGCGGAAAGCTCACCCCTCCCCCATGCTCCGGATCACCGAGACAAGGAGTGAGTGCGGCACCGTGGCTCGGCTCCGATCCGGAGCTTTCCAGTATGGCCGTTGATTTTGTTGGGCTACACCTTGTTTCGGGGGTTCCCCCGACCCATATAGCCGATATCGATCTTGCTTGTTGGATCTTGTTCCTGGCGCGAAAACGCCGACGACGATTTTCTTCTGCCAACGTCGATTTCACCCGTCTGCTTCGCATGTCGCGCGGCAGACGAGCTTCAACGAATGGTTCGAAGGAACATCGTCATGACTACTGGTATCGTCAAGTTTTTCAACACCACCAAGGGCTTCGGCTTCATCGAGCAGGGCGGCGGGCAGCCGGACGTGTTCGTCCACATCTCCGCCGTCGAACGGGCCGGCATGCACTCGCTCGTCCAGGGCCAGAAGCTGAGCTTCGACGTCGTGGAGAACGACCGCAACGGCAAGAGCGCGGCCGAGAACCTTCAGGCCGCCTGACGGGACTGCGCCTCGGGCGTTCGGGCACGGCGAAGGCCGGCGTGGATCATCGAGGCGCACAGGAGAGGCCGGGCTTGCTCGGCCTTTTCGCACCTCTGAGAGCAAAGGAGACGACCGCATGAGCGACGCTGCAAACGAGCCGACCGTGTCCTTCCCGGCGCGGACGAAGGCGGAGAGCAAGGCGGAGATGGCCGACCGTGCCGCTCGTTCCATCATCGCCGCGGAAACCGAACGGCGTCTCCTGAAGACCGCCCGACTTCGCGAAGCCCGCCTGGAGCAGGAGGCGATCGCCGCCGCCGAGGCGGCCCCGCCCAAGGTCCGCCGGAAGGCCCGCGCCCAGACCTGAGGAGCGGCGTCCGCGGTACCGAGGACAGGCGGCGCGCGTCGCCGCCCGGGACGCCCGAGAAAGACCGAGCCGCGTGGCGCGACGAGCGCTGCACGCGGCTTTGCGCGTTGCAGTCGCGGCGGGACTGGAAGGGCCGACGACGCCCCGGCCACGGCAATCCAAATCGCAGCCGGAAGGGATCCGGGGGGACAAACGACCGCCTCCGATGCCGGCTGCGGCGGCAAACTCGGCCGAGCCCGTTTCGGAGCCCTGTCTGATTTGCTAGGGTCTGCCGGACATGCGTTCCAGGCCCGGGGGCATGGGTGGCTCGCAAACGCGATAAGTCCGAAGTCACGACCTTTGCGCAGAATGCGCATTTTCTGCCGGTCGGCTTCGAGATCGGTCCCTATCGGGTCGAGCATGTCCTCGGCCAGGGCGGCTTCGGGATCACCTACGCGGCTCGGGTGGGCGACAGCGGCGAGCAGGTCGCCATCAAGGAATTCTTCATCGCCCAGGATTCCCGGCGCACGGCTGACTTCAGGGTCGTGCCGGCGTCGGAGGGCACCGTCCTCAACCGGGAGATCCGCGAGAAACTCCGGGCCCGCTTCGAATCCGAGGCGATGAAGATCATCCACACCCTCGGGCATCCCAACGTGGTCCGAGGCCGTGAATTCCTGGTGCAGAACGACGTTCCCTATTTCGTCATGGACTATGTCGAGGGCGTCACGCTCGCGACCTGGTTCGACGACAAGCGGGCGGCGACCGGCCTCCCTCCCCGGGAAGAGGACATCCAGGCCGTCATGGACGGCGTTCTCGATGCCATAGGGTATCTGCACTCCGTCGACGAATTGCATCGCGATCTGAAGCCCCAGAACATCCTCGTGAAGGCCGACGGCACACCGGTCGTGATCGACTTCGGGGCCAGCCGAACGGGTCTCGGCGCCAGCAACGACACCTCGGTTCTCCTGCACTCCGACGGCTATTCCCCGCCCGAGATCATCTCGAATGACGGAAGGACGGCGCTGGGTGCGGCGAGCGACATCTATTCGATCGGCGCCATTCTCTATCGCATCGTGACGGGGGAGAGCCCGATGGGGGCCATCCACCGCCTGGCCGGCCGCCGCTTCGAGGCCGACATGCGCGACCCCCTGTCGTCGCTGGCGGAGGATCCGGCGCTCCGACACCATTATTCCGTGCGCTTTCTGAAGGAGATCGGCGCGGCCCTGTCGCTCGACGAGAGGGCCCGCCCGCAAAGCGTCGCGGAGCTGAGGGATCGACTTGGCTGGGGAGCACAGCCGCGCGCCCAGGAGCCTCCCGTCACCGCAGGCTCCCGGAGACGGTTCATGGCCGCAGCCGTCGTGGTCGCGGCATCCCTGGCGTCCGGGTTCGTGCTCTCGGGCCACGGCCAGGACTTGATGGACTCGATCAAGATCCGGCTATCCCTTGCCGCCACGCCCGTCGATCCATCCGCTGTCGTCCGGCAGGGTGCCCTGGAACCGCGGGAGCACGAGGTTGCCGGTCCGCTCGTGCCGGCGGAGGAGCACAAATCGGTCTCGAACCTCGCCGCCGATGCGGTCCCAAACGTTCCGGATCCTCCGCCCGTCGCACCGCCGATCGGCGGCGTTACAGAGTCTGCCCCGCCTTCGACAGACCCGCCGCCCGCGGCCGAACCCGCCCGAGCCGAGCCGCCCGATGCTGCGACGGGGTCGGCTACGCCGGATCCTCCGCAGCCCGCGGAGATTGGGCGCGGGAGTGCCGGTTCCGAGCGGCCGTCCGGAGCGCCCCCGGTTGCGCAGGATCGCGAGGGTCTCGGGACGAACGTCGCCAGCCTGGACCCGATCCCGGCTGCGCCGGACCAGAATCGGGCACTGGCACCGGCCGGCATCGCCGACCTGCGAATCAAAGTCGCCCGGGAGCTCAGGCGGCTCGGGTGCATGGCGGGAAGCGGTGACGGGGATGTGGACGCGCCCAGCGTCGCACGCGCGCTCGAGAAGTACCGAAAGGCCCTGCGGAGCCCGGCAACCGGCGACCCGGACCCGGGCGTTCTCGACGACCTCGTTTCCCGATCCGGACGGGTCTGCCCGCCGACCTGTGGGGCGCGCGAGATCGAACGCGACGGAGCCTGCGTCGCCAAGACCTGTCCGTCCGGTCAGCGCCTGACGCCGAAGGGGGAGTGCGAGGCCAGGACCGTCAAGCGCCCGCTGGTGGCCGAGAAGATACCGCCGAAGCGGACGATCGGGTCCAACGCGCCCTCGCAGTCCTGCTTCACCTTCTCAGGCCGCCGCTACTGCGAATGAAGTCAGCGGCCGGCGAAGACGTTTCCGGATACGACCCGGCACCTGTTCTCCAATGTCGTCCCGAAGCCTCTTCCGCCTTGCGGCCTCACGATGTCGAGGCGGCATGCGTGCTGCTCACCGGACTTGGCGAAGCTGATGATGTGCTGGATCGGGCGGCCACGCCAGTTCACCCAGCTGCGGACCAGAGTGCCGTCCGCCGACCAGCGGAACTGAGAGGCAGGACCGGCGATCTGGCTGTCGTCGGGAGCCGTCTCTGCTCCTCGGTTGTAGCGCGGATCACTGCCCACCCGGACGACCTTCTGAAAGAGGCGTCCCTGATCCGAAATATAGATCCTCTGGGTCCAAGATATCTCGGCGGGGCCCCGCCTATTCGAGATGAACTCCTTGACGTCAATCAGGATAGACTTTCCACGAAGATCGCTTGGACTCGATTGAGCATCGGCCTGTGAACTTTGCGCAGCGATCAGGCCCAATACGAGCAGAACGCATCGAAAACGCATTCTATACTCCAATTCGATTCTATGTGGCTTCCTGCTAATAGTACCTGTGATCAACCATAGCATGTCTTACGCCGCCTTGAAGACTGAAACCCGCGTACCAGTCTGGTGAAGTGGATCCCGCAGGGCTCGGGTCGGGACCCGCTCCGCATGGCGCCGATGGCGCTCCTTCGCGTCGCATGCTATCATGTCAATGTTTTTCAAGTAGATGTGCAGCCCGACAAGTATGACGTAGCGTTATCTTGAGTGCCTGCGTAACGTTCGTTCGCCTATTCTCTGCGTTGCCTTGCGTCGCTCCTGTTCAGGGACGGCTTTTTCGATGGTTTCGAGCACTCAAACGAATGCTCTGGAGCGGGTCGACCGGATTGTTCTGGTCGCCGACGTCGTCGAGTCCGTGCGCCTCATGGACGACGACGAGGATGAGTTCGTCCGCCGCCTCGTGTCGTTGATGGACGTCGTCGGCCGGGAGGTGATGCCCAGGTTCCAGGGACGGCTCGTCAAGAGCACCGGGGACGGCTTCATCGCCGAGTTCCAGGATGCCCGGTCGGCCGTGATGGCCGGCTTCGACATCGTCCGCCACACCGCCGAGGCGAACGAGACCGTCGAGCCCGGGGCGCGGCTGCATCTGCGGGTCGGGATCGAGAAGGCGGCCGTCTACGTCGCGGACTGCGATCTCCTGGGGCGGGGCGTCAACCGGGCCTCCCGGCTGGCCTCGCTCGCCAGCCCCTCGGAGATCGTCGTCTCCGCGCCCGTCCGGGCCCAGCTGACGGCGAGCCTCGACGCGGAGGTCGAGGACCTGGGGCATTGCTTCCTGAAACACATCAAGGGCCCGGTCCATGCCTTCGTGGTCCGCCCCGTAGGCAGCCATCCCGTCCTGGAGCCACGCGTCGAGGAGGCGGATCTCTTTCCTCTCGTGGCCGTGGTGCCCCTGTCGACCCGCGAGGACGAGGGCACGCCGGATCTGTTCGGGGAAGTGGTCGCCGAGGAGCTGATCCGCGCCCTGTCGCATGCCACCGACCTGCACGTCGTCTCGCGCCTCACCACGACCGTGTTTCGCGATCGCCGGATGAGTGCCCATTCGATCGGCCGGAAGCTGGACGCGAACTACGTCATCTCGGGCCGCTGCCGCCAGTCCGGGCGCACGGTGACGGTCGATCTGGAACTCTTCGAGACCGCGACCGGGTCGGTCCTGAGCACCGAGCAATTCCACGCCAGGGGCGAGGGCCTGTCCGGGCGACGGCGGGACCTCGTCGGCTCGATGGTCGAGTGGGTGACGCGGACGATCCTGGCACAGGAGCTGAAGCGCGTGCGCAGCCGCGCGATCCCCACGCTGGAGAGTTCATCGCTGCTCATCGCCGCGGTGGGACTGATGCATCGCCTGTCCCACAGTGATTTCGAGGAGGCGGAGAAGCTGCTCCACGCGCTCGTGGAGCGTGCACCGCGCGAAGCCATTCCGCTCGCCTGGCTCGCCAAGTGGCACGTCCTGCGCGTCCAGCAGGGCTGGTCGGAGGACCCGAGCGAGGACAGCGCGCTCGCGCTCCAGTGCACCCGGCGCGCCCTCAACACGGATCCGGAGTGCCCGCTCGCCCTCGCCATCGACGGCTTCGTCCAGACGAACCTTCTCAAGCGCATGGATGCGGGGCTCGACCGCTACGAGCGGGCGCTCGAGTCGAACCCGAGCGAGCCGCTCGCCTGGCTCCTCAAGGGGACCCTGCATGCCTTCAAGGGAGAGGGCGGCGAAGCGATCCGCTGCACCCAGAGAGCGCTGAAGCTGTCGCCGCTCGACCCCCACCGCTTCTTCTACGACTCGCTCTCGGCCACGGCCTACCTGTCGGCGCGCCAATACGAGCGGGCCCTTCATGCGGCGACCCGGTCGTTCCGGGCGAACCGGACCCACACCTCCACGCTGCGGGCCATGGCGGTGGCCCAGTGGCAACTGGGCCTCAGGAACGAGGCACGGTCGACCTGCGCGGCCCTGCTGACGCTCGATCCCGGCTTCACGGTCTCCGGGTGGTGCGAGCGGTCGCCGAGCTACGACTTCCCGATCGGGAGGGAGTGGGCCGCCATCTTCAGGGACATGGGAATCCCGGATTAACCCAAACGACGGGGGGCCACACATGACGACCTTTCTGCCTTACGCCGGGCCGACCGGAGGCATCGGCGGCATTGGAGGCATCGGCGGGATCGGAGGCATCGGCGGGATCGGCGGCATCGGCGGCATCGGGGGAATCGGCGGGATCGGCGGGATCGGCGGGATCGGCGGCATCGGCGGCGTCGCGGCCGACACCCCGCTCGCCCTCGAGGCCCTGATCCACACGCGCGACGGCATCGTGGGCACGGTCCAGGCGCCGACCGCCGCCACAGCCCCGGCGGCGCTGGCGCCCGGCGCGGCCGGCAACATCTGGTCCTGGGCGCCCTGGGTGCGCGCCCACGTCATCGATTTCGAGATCTTCTCCCGCCTCGGCTTCGCCGACCTGGGCGGCGGCAGGATGGAGGTCCGTCACCTCGACTCCTCCGCCATGGCGTATCGCCGGCTCGCCGCCTTCGTGCGCCCGCCGCAGTCGACCTTCATCGCCCAGCTCTCGCTCGTCGTCGACTACGCCGACCTGCGGGCCGATCGCGCCGCCGAGATCCTGGCGCAACTGACCGACAGCTTCGTCTTCCTCTCCTCCATCGTCCGGCTCGATCCCGAGCGGAACCTGCACACGCTCGAGCTCCTCTCCGCCGGGCTCAGGCTCGCCAACTTCGTGCATATGCGTCTGAAGCATGCCCTGGCGTGCCGGCGGCCGGTCGACTACTCCGTGCAGGTCCAGCCCGTCATCCAGACCCCGGCCCACGGCAGCCTGCCGAGCGGCCACGCCACCGAGGCCTTCACGGCCTCCCTCCTCCTCTGGCGCCTGCTCCGCGCGGCGGGCCATCCGGTCTACGAGGGGGACCTCTGCCTCGCCCAATTGCTCCGGCTCGCCGCGCGCGTCGCCATCAACCGCACGGTGGCCGGCGTCCACTTCCCCGTCGACAGCATCGCGGGCGCCGTCCTCGGCCTCACCCTGGGCAACTACCTGGTCACGCGCTGCACCAGCCAGAACAGCAACGACGTCTTCCAGGATATCGAGTTCGACGGCGCCAAGTTCGATACGAACAAACCCGGCCTCGACTTCCTGTGGCACGAGCATTTCGACTTCGCCACGCATGACGTCAAGCCGGGTGCGTTCGTCGCGACCTCGAAAGCATCCGCACTCGGACATCCCTCCGAAATATTGAACCTTCTTTGGCAGAAAGCCTTGCACGAGTGGCTTTGAACGCCCAGAGGCCCTGTCGGAAAGGATAGCCCATGTCCGTCGCCCTGTGGAACCTGGGACCCGGCCGGTTCGACTTCTTTCCGCGCGGGGTCGATCCCGCCCCGATCCCGGTTGCGCTGGCCATCTCGAAGGACGAGAGCATCGAGAGCGCCGCAACTCGGCTCCGCCACCTGGTGTCGATCGGGCGGGTCTACACGCATCTTCTGCCCTCCCTGGACAAACGCTTCGAGACGTTCCCGATCGTCACCGGACACCTCGTCGGCGGTCGCCCGGCGGCCGAGGTGGTCGAGGAACTCTCCGCCAACGTCGACGAGCTGGTGATCTCGCCGCCGCTCGCGACGGGGTCCTACGAACCCCTCCCGGTCCGGGAGGAGCACTGGCTCGGGCTGCCGAAGGCGGCGACGCGGCGAGCCGGCACCGTGGTGCTGGGCATCATCGACGACGGCATCGCCTTCGCGCACGACCGGTTCACCGCGGCGGACGGCACCCGCGTCGAAGCCTTCTGGATGCAGGACGGCCCGCCGCCGGGCCCGGTCGGGATCTTCGGCCCGTTCACGCATGGCCGCGAACTGTCGAAGACCAAGATCGACGCACTCAGGACGGCCGCCCCCACGCCGTGGCCGGCCGGCTTGCGCGGCGAGGACGAGCTCTATCTCAAGGCCGGGGTCACGCGGCCCGACGTCCCCAGGGGCCACAAGGCCGTCCGGCTGCGCCGCGCCCACGGGACCCACGTCCTCGACGTCGCCCTCAGCTCGGCGCTCGCCTTTGGCGCCGCCGACGTGCGGGTGATCGGCGTCCAGCTGCCCATCGCCACCACGGGGTTGCAGCCGACCGCGGACTTCAGCGCCCAGGCGATCGAAGGCCTGGTCTACATCCTGATGCGCAGCCTCGACGTCGCCCGCCGGCTCGAGTCCGCCCCGCTGCCGGTCGCCGTCAACCTCAGCTACGGCATCACCAACGGCCCCCATGACGGCGGGCACATCCTGGAGCGCTTCATCGACCTGTTCCTGCCCGCCTGGACGGCAGTGACCGGCGCCCCCTGCGAGATCGTCGTCGGTGCCGGCAACAGCTACCTGGAACGCCTGCGCGCCCGGCTCGTCGTCCCGCCCTCGAGCCGCGCGACGCTCGGCTGGCGCATCCAGCCCGACGATCGGACCCCGAGCCTGGCCGAGGTCTGGCTTCCGCCCGGCGCGGCCGAGGACGCCCCCTGCACCGCGACCCTGAAAGGCCCCCACGGCGGCGAGGCCGGTCCGGTGTCGCGCGTTGACGGACAATCCCTGCCCTGGACCGTGAATGGCGAGGACCTCGCCGAGACCGCCTACAAGCATGTCGGCCGCGGCTGCTTCACCTTCGTGGTGGCCCCGACGGCCCGGACCGATCTCACCGGGACGATCGCGCCCGCGGGGCTCTGGTCGATCCACATCGAGAACGAGTCCGACACCGAGCTGTGCCTCGACGCCTACGTGGCGCGCGACGTCGCCCCCTTCGGGTACCCGCAGTTGGGCCGCCAGTCCTATTTCGACGAGACCGACTACCGTCCGTTCGACGAGGCCGGCAGGCCTGAGGAGGAGGACAACACCTCTCCGGTGCAGCGGATGGGCTCGATCAACGGCATCGGGACGGGACGGATCCCTTCGGTCATCGGAGGCTATGTCGACAGGGAAAGGCTCATCGCCCCCTACTCGGCCGGCAGCTCGTCACGCACGCCCGACGCTGCCGCGGTCTGCGACGATTCCAAGGTTCTGTCCGGCGTCCTGGCCGGGGGCACCCATTCCGGCTCGATCGTCGCGCTGAACGGCACCAGCGTCGCCGCGCCGGTCGTGACCGGCTGGGTGTGTTACCGGCTCTCGAAGGGCTTGCCCGCCGATCGAGCCGCCGTGCAAGACGAGGCACGGACGAACGGGATCGTCTTGTTCCCTCCCTATCGGGCCGGCGCCGGCGGCTTCGTGACCCCCCTGCCCCGTCCCTCGCGAGTCCGTCGCTAGGTCGCGCGGCCGGGCGGATCGAGCACGGCCGTGCCGGGGCGAGCGGCCGATGTCCTGTCGTGTTCGCCATCCGACCCGAGCGGGCCTTCGGCGTCCAGACGAGGCCCATCCCATGTTCGCGGTGGCCAGGGGCTGATATTCTTGCGCGGGATCCTGTGTATGGCAGAGCGGCCATGATGTCGGATGCGACTGGTAACCGGTGGCTGATGCTCGCCGTCCTGTTTCTGGCCAGGACGGCCATGGCGTTCCAGTTCCAGTCGATCGGGGCCGTCGCCCCGCTGCTGACCGAGCGCTACGCGATCGACTTCGCCCTCCTGGGGACGCTGGTCGGCTTGTTCATGCTTCCGGGCGTGGTGATCGCCCTGCCCGGCGGCCTCCTCGGCCAACGCTTCGGCGACAAGCCGGTCGCGATCGTCGGGCTGACCCTGATGATCCTGGGCGGGATCGCGCTGGCGGCGCTCCCGAGCTTCGGCACGGCCATGCTGGCCCGGGCGGTGAGCGGGATCGGCGGCGTGCTCCTGACGGTCGTGCTGACGAAGATGCTCATCGACTGGTTCGCCGGACACGCGATCACCGCCGCGATGGCTCTCTTCGTGAACAGTTGGCCGATCGGGATTGGGCTGTCGCTCGTCATCCTTCCAGGCGTGGCAGGCCGGGAGGGCGTCGGTCTCGCCCTGCTGGTGCCGGTCGCGTTCGCCCTCTGCGCGCTCGTGGGACTGGCGGCCATCTACCGCTCCGCACCGGGTGCCGCCGCGGCGGGGGGGCCGGCGGTCCTGCGGTTCCGGCTCAGCCGGCGGGAATGGCTGCTGACGATCGCCGCAGGGCTCGTCTGGACCTTCTACAACGTCGGCTTCATCCTGCTGATGACCTACGGGCCCAGCCTGTTGCGCGATCGCGGCCTCGCGCTTTCCGAAGCGGGCCCGATCACCAGCCTGGCCATGTGGCTCTGCGCCCTCTCGGTGCCCTTGAGCGGACTGCTCGCCCAGAGGTCCGGCTCGCCGAACCTGTTCATGCTGAGCGGATTCGCGATCATGGCCGTCCTCGTCGTGCTGCTCGCCAAGGGGGCTCCGGCGCTGCCGGTCTTTGCCCTGTTCGGCCTGGCGAGCGGCCTGCCGGCGGGAGCCATCATGGCCCTGCCCTCCGAAGGGCTGAAGCCGGAGAACCGAGCGGCCGGAATGGGTGTGTTCTTCTCGTGCTACTACGCGGGAATGGCCGGCCTGATCCCGGTCGCCGGCTGGGTCAGGGACTGGTCCGGAGACGGCGAGGGCCCGTTGTTCGTCGCTATCGCCATGATGCTCTTCGCGGCAGCGTCCCTCGCGACGTTCAGACTGGTGCAGCGGGGCCTGCCGCTCTCCGCCGAACCTGCCGGTTAGGGCGAGGGCCCCACGTCGGGTGGACCGGGTTTGCGCGGAGCCGGTCCTTGCCGCTCGCGTCCTGTCGATCGGCGACCGCTCGCCGGGCTCTCCTCGCGCCCGGTCTGGGCGCGGCGGGTTTCCGATGCTGCGGGGAGGGCCGCGCGCGAGCCGCCCGAAAGGACGATTCCGACCGGGGCAGCAGACCGGGACGCGGTCCACGTAATGGCAGACCACCACAAGGTGTTCGGTCGGCCTACGGATTTTTACGTCGTTCTGATTGATATCACTATATTCCAAACGTATGATATTTATAATATGCAATACGAGGTTGGCCGCCCTCGGAGCACGACCGTGAGAACTCCAGCATTGAGCTTGGTTTTCATGTCGTCCCGAACTTCGACGTCAAGCACCCGGAGTGCGGCCAGACAGTCGTCTTGACGGACACTATCGGTCTACGGACCCTTGAAGGATGCATTCCCGTGGTCGAGCACCGCACCTATAGCGTCAGGATCAGGCGGTGTGCCTCCGGCAGCGGTCCAGCTGGCGGGATCGTCGACCACGTGACCAGGGGCGAACCTGCGACGTCCCTCAGGTCGTTGCCGACGACGGCGTCTTACATGCTGGCCTCGCGATGACCGCGTCCACGCGCAGTGTTCCGGCGCCGCTCCTCGAAATTCGTGTCCAAAGCGATCCTGCAGGCTCGCGTCATGCCGCATCCGGCCTGCGTGGTGGCGCGTGCCACGCAAACCCCGGGTCGCAGGATCGCCCGCGGGCAGCCGAAATCCCAAATCGAAAGTCGTGGTGGAGGGCGGAGTTCATGAGAGGCGCAGCGATGGATCGGGGCGGCTGCCGACCAGTCTTGCGGACTGCAATCATCCTCGGCTTCAGCCTGCTCTCCCCGGCCATGGCGGCGGACTTCGAGTCGCCGCCCAGCTACAACGCCGGCAAGCTCCTCGGATCCTCGGCCCGGGGATCGAACTACTCCGTCGCGGACAGCGTCAAGAGCGACGGCCTCCTCCGGAGCTACTCGGTCGTCACGTCCTACGGCCGGTTCGACATCCAGGGAGACCAGATGCTTCGCCTTCGGATGCGCGAGTTGCGCGCGCTCGAGGCCCTGGAGAAGACGAGCCAATCGGAAGCCTTCGCGAACGCCGTCAAGAATGCCGGGGAGGCGCCGATCCGGTTCGCCGGCAACCTCGTGACCGCCCCGGGCGCGACGATCAAGAACAGCATCACGGGTGTCGGCGAGTTCTTCGGCGGCGTCGCCTCGGGCGTGAGGAACGCCGGCAAGACCTCCGAAGGCGCCGTCGCCAGCATCACGGGGACGAGCCGGCAGAAGCGCCTGCTCGGCTACCAGTATGGCGTCGATCCCTATACGGACTTCCCGCCGCTGGCGGCGCGCCTCGACCAACTCGCGGAGGCCGCGGCCATCGGCGGCCTGGCGGTCACCGGCGTGTTCATCGCCATTCCGGGGGCGGCCGGCACGGTCATCTCGAACGTGTCGACGGCCGACAAGCTGAACGACATGGTGCGCGACGCCTCGGCCGCCCAGCTCGCCGACGCGAACCGCGCCAAGCTGGCCGCGCTCGGAATCGACGCCGATACGGCCAATGAACTGATCACGTCGCCCTACTACACGCCCGTCGACGTGACGAGCCTCGTGGCCGCGCTCGGCGACCTGCGGGATGTCGGCGGCCTCGACGTGATGGTCGACCGTGCGGCCTCCGTGAAGAGCCGGTCCCTCGCGTATCTGGTGCGCCGTCGGACCGAACTGACCGCCGCCTACCACCGGAGGACGCACACGCTCCAGCGGTTCGTCCGCTTCGGCGCGTCGCCGTTCCCGATGACGACCACGACGTCCAACGGGATCGTCAGCGTTCTTCCGGTCGATGCCCTCGCTTGGACGCGGGAGACGAGCCGGGCCATCGTCGAGGTTACGCAGGCGGCGCGGGCATCCGGCATCACCGGCCCGCTCGAGTTGCGCCTGACCGGTTCGGCGACGCCACGCGCCAAGGCGGAACTGAAAACGCTCGGATGGACCGTGGTCGAATCCATCAGCGACTGATCATGCCGGGAGGGCACAGTGAAGAGTATCCGGAACCTCGCCTCGGTTTCCCTGTCGGTGCTGCTCGCGGGTTGCCTGCCGACCCTCGACATGCGGGATCCGGTCCCGGAGCCGCTCGTCGAGCGCGCCAGCGTCGCGGATTTCGGCACGATCCGGTACTACTCCGACGATGCGGACTCGCTGGAGAGGCTGGCGCTGGCGCGGATCCAGCATCTCAAGCACAAGTTCGCCAACCAGAACGTCCGGGGCAAGAGGTTCGACATAAACTTCCTGTCCCTCTCGGGCGGCGGCAGCGACGGCGCCTTCGGGGCCGGCTTCCTGGTCGGGTGGTCCGAGCGCGGGACGCGGCCGCAGTTCGACGCCGTCTCGGGAATCAGCACCGGCGCCATGATCGCGCCCTTGGCCTTCCTGGGACCGAAATACGATCAGCAACTGCGGGAGGCCTATACCACCATCAGTACGGATGACGTGGCGCAGCGCCAGGTGCTGTCGGCCATACTCGGGCAGAGCGCGGGGCTGGTGAGCACCGAGCCGCTGCAGAGGCTCATCGCCAAGTACATGACGCAGGAGATGCTGGAGGAGATCGCGGTCGCCCATCGAAACGGTCGCATGCTGCTCATCGGCACCACCAATCTCGACGCGCAGAAGTCGGTGATCTGGGACATCGGGGCCATCGCCAACAGCGGACGCACCGACGCGCTGGCGCTCACCCGGCAGATCATCCTGGCCTCGGCAGCCATACCCGGCGCGTTCCCGCCGGTCGAAGTCAACGTGCAGGCCGACGGCAAGCCCTTCGTCGAACTGCACGTGGATGGCGGGGTGACGAGGCAGGTGTTCCTCTATCCGCCCGGTTACTCGCCCACGATGATCGACCGGGCCATCGGCTGGAAGCCGAACCGGCGCGCCTACATCATTCGAAACAGCAAGGTCGACCCGCAGTTCAAGGCCATCGAAGCAAAGCTTCTGCCGATCGCCTCCCGCTCGATCGATACGCTGATCAAGACGCAGGGCGTCGGCGATCTCTACAAGATCTACATGATCGCCAAGCGGGACGGCGTCGACTACAACCTGACCTACATTCCCCCGGATTTCAACGTCCAGAGCTCGTCAGCCTTCGACAAGGTCTACATGAACGCGCTCTTCCAGAAGGGCTACGAAATGGCCCGATCCGGATACCAGTGGGAAAAGGCCCCGCCGGCGACGGCCTTCTAAGGTCCCGGCGCGTAGGCCGGGGCCGGACCCGCCGGCCGCTGCGACCAGAGATCGGCCGAGACGGGCGTGGCCGACGCGCCGCGACGTGCCGGGGTCAGTCGTCGGGTTGCTTCTCGTGGAGCACGATCGGTAGGTAACTGATCATCCAGGCTATGACGACGCCCAGGATCGTCTCGATGAACCGCTGTCCCGCGTAGATCCAGGGTTCGGCCGAATGGTCGAGCACGACGATGCCGCAGATGTAGCCTGCCACCTTTGCCCCGTCCCCGGCTCCCAGGAGATAGCCCACAAGCATGGCCACGACCACGCTCATGCCGGCCACGGCCGGTGTCGTCCCGAGCAGTTGCGACAGCACCGCACCGCAGACGGCTCCGATGGCGGTGGCGAGAATCCGGCGGAGACCGAGGCCTTGCGACTGCGACGGCGAAAGGTCGGTCACGATCACGGCAGCGATGAAAGCATAGATCGGGTGCTGGAGCGTCAGGAGTTGCGCCGCCCAGGTCGCGACTCCGCCCGCCAGGCCGGCGCGGAAGGCAAGCTGCACGATCTTCAGGGGCACCGGAGATTTCATGTGGCCCTTTTGCCCCTGAAGGTGCACGCCGCACGAGGTCTCGCAACAATGCCGCGTCGGGCTCCGCTGCAATACCTCTCCGGCGCAACACGGCGTCCTCGTTCACCCGAGGCGAAGCTTCGCCGACGCGCTCAGCCTGCCGAACCTCGACCGTTCAGCTCCGGTACCGCCCGATGTTGATCAATTGGACCCGGCGGTTGGCCGGGCTCGTCGGCTTCTTCGGATCGAGCAACTGCTCCTGGCCCAAGCCGATGCTGAAGACCCGGTCCGGGCTGATTCCGAAGGTCGTCACGAGCGCGTCGCGAATGGCATCGGCGCGCTTCTGGCTCAGTTCCAGATTGGACGTGCGGTTGCCGGTCGTATCGGTGTGGCCGACGATCAGGAACTTGTACTCGAGAAGCGTGGGATGACGCAGCGCATCGGCCATGGCGCCGACCAGCCGGAAGGACTGGGGCAATATCGCCGCCGAGTTGAGTTGGAACTCGATGTTGACCGTGAACTGCGAGAGGCGCTGAAGCTCGCTGGAAAGCGGTTCCTGGGCCACTTCTTCCGGCGTGCGGTTTCGCGCAGCGCTGTCGACGGCCTTCGCCCGGATCGCGTCGATGTCGATCTGCTCGATCGTCCCGATCTTCTCCAGGCTGCTGATGTATTCATCGCCGGTGAGCTTCTTCTGGGCTACGGCGGGTGCGGCCTGAAGAAGGGTGAGCATGGAAACGAGAATGAAGGCGTGCGACTTCGTCATGGCGATGTCCCTCTCGTAAGACTCAGCGCCAGCCGGCGTCGGTGATGGCCTGATTGCAGGGTGCGCTGACGACCCGCGTCGCTTTCAACATGCAGGACAGGACGAATCCTTCATGCTGCACCACGCCCGGGCAGCGACGCGCGATATCGGCGTCGCAGATCTGCCGGACCGAGGCCTGCGCCTGCATTCGCTTCTGGATCAGGGTGAAAACCTCGGAAAGGGTGGCATTGCAGCTTGCCGAGACCACGGACTGCTTCGCATCGAGGCACGCCTTCACCGCGCCACCCCCGAGCGGGACGCCCGCGCAGTACTTGCGGATATCGGCGCCGCAGCTCTGGGAGATGCGGTCGTAGGCTTCCTCGAAACTGATCGTTTGTGCCGCGGCCTGGTGCGGCGTTGCCAGGAACAAGACGGCTCCGATAGCCGGAGCAAGAACCTTCCAGATCATGTGACACCCCCCATTTGCTGGCCTCTTGTCAACAAAGCACGGACCCGCTCCAGCCGCCTTGTCGCCGTGGGACAGCGACTCTTCCGTCGCCAGTTGCCCTTTGTTCGAGAATTGCTCGAGGATCGCGCAGGCCCTTTCACGCAAGAGGGATCCTGACGCCCGGGGGCGAGGTCGCCTGGAGGTCGACGCTCTTTCGGAAGCGCCTCGTTCAAGCCGGCGTTGTTCTGGGATAGGCTCCGGGTCGCTCGACCTCGTAGAGCCCAACCGGGAGAGCTCGGGGTAAATGCATCGGCGCGAAAGCCGTTTGCGGATCCGCTGCCGGCGGGGCGGCGCCGCCGCCCGGGGGGTCGGGACGACGTCGAGCGGGCCTAGCCGACCGGGGGCGAACGATGGAAGCCGCAACATCCAAGCCGGTCCTCGAGCCGGTCGACCGGGTTTCGGAAGTCCTGTTCGGATTGATCATGGTTCTGACCTTCACCGGCTCGCTCAGCTTCGCCGAGTCGGGACGCGCGGACGTGCGGACCATGCTGATCGCCGCCATCGGGTGCAATTTCGCCTGGGGCCTGATCGACGCCATCATGTACCTGATGGCCTGCCTCGCCGAGCGGGCCGCCGCGCGTCGAACCGTCCTGTCGGTGCAGTCCGCCGTCACGCCCGAGCGGGGCCGCGAGGTCGTCCGCCATGCCCTGCCGCCGCTCGTCGCCTCCGCGCTCGGCGAGCCCGAGCTGGAGAAGGTCAGGACGGCCTTGAACCGCATGCATCTGCCGGAGCAGCCGCATTTGGGGCTGGACGACTGGATCGGCGCGCTCAGCGTCTTCCTGCTCGTCTTCCTGTCGATGATGCCCGTCGCGCTCCCCTTCATGTTCGTCGAGGACCCTGCCCTGGCCTTGCGCATCTCGAACACGATCGCGATCGTCCTGCTCTTCTTCACCGGCTACGCGTTCGGGAAGGCGGCGGGCTACTGGCCGCTCCTGGCCGGTGGCGTGATGGTGCTGCTCGGCACGGCTCTCGTGGCGCTGACCATCGCACTCGGCGGCTAGCCGGGGCCCTCCGCGTCGCGGGTCGGCCGGTTGCTCGTCACGAACCTGGCGAGCCGCCCGCTTCCGGCGGGGCCGCCTCCCCGTACGAGACCGGCGCGCCGCAGCTTCGGCCTGCACTGATCCGGGCTAATGCGGAATTGCGCGAAATGGCCTGTGTCATATTCCATTTGAGGCAAGCGTCCGCGGGACATTCGGGGCTCCCGGGGCTGCGCGACGCTGCACTGGGATGTCCGGAGCCGTTCGTTCTCACATCTAGAGGTCAGCATGATCCCCGAAGCCAAGGCCAAGCTCCTGGAAGGCAAGAAGGGCCTCGTGGTCGGAATCGCCAACGACAAGTCGATCGCTTGGGGCTGCGCCAAGGCGTTCCGCGCACTCGGCGCCGAGGTTGCCGTCACCTACCTGAACGAGAAGGCGAAACCCTATGTGGAGCCCCTCGCGACGGCCCTCGAGGCGCCGATCGTGATGCCGCTCGACATGCGGGTCGACGGACAGGTCGAGGCGGTCTTCGCCCGGATCGCGGAGGTCTGGGGCGAGATGGACTTCCTGGTCCACTCCATCGCCTTCTCGCCCAAGGAGGCCCTGCAGGGCCGCGTGGTTGACGTCGGCCGGGACGGCTTCGCCGCCACCATGGAGGTGTCCTGCTGGTCTTTCATCCGGATGGCGCATCTCGCCGAACCCTTGATGAAGCGCGGCGGCACGCTCTTCACGATGACGTATTACGGCAGCCAGATGGTCGTGGAGAACTACAACATCATGGGCGTGGCCAAGGCCGCGCTCGAGAGCGCGGTCCGCTATCTCGCCGCCGAACTCGGCCCGAAGGGCATCCGGGTCCACGCGATTTCGCCCGGACCGCTCGCGACCCGCGCTGCGTCCGGAATCCCCGAATTCGACGAACTACTCGACAAGGCGCAGTCCAAGGCACCGGCTCGCCGGCTGGTGACGATCGAGGACGTGGGCGTCGCGACGGCTTTTCTGGCCCATGACGCCGCCCGACTGATCACCGGCGAGACGATGTACGTCGACGGCGGCTACCACATCATCGATTGACGTATCGGACGACGACGGATGTCGTGCCGGGCGCACTCGTATCTATATTGATGAATGTCAAAGCTGCTCCTCACGACGGCGACTAGGGTGTGTCGCATGAGGGCAGGTCCGATATCGCGAACGACGGGGAACGCGTCATGAATCTCGAAGAGATGTTGCCGGATGCCAAGGCCTTCGCCGAGAAGGTCGCGCTGAAAGAGGCCGAGGAAGCCTCACGCAAGATGCGGGAGCTGGAAGCCGCGGACGCCGAGAAGCAGGCATGGGTCGATTCCATGCGCAAACCCTCCGGCGTCTCGGACGAGGAGGCCATCCGCCGCGCCATCGACATCATCCAGAGGGCGGTCAGCAACGGCCTGACGTCGGTCCAGGTCTATCGCTTCCCGAACGCGCTCTGCACGGATCGCGGCCGCGCCATCAACCAGGGCGAGCCGGATTGGCCGCAAACGCTGACGGGCGTTCCCAAGGAGATCTTTCAGCTCTGGGACCGCCACTTCAAAGCGAAAGGCTATCGCCTGTCTGCGCAAATCGTCGACTTCCCCGGCGGGGTGCCGGGCGATGTCGGACTTACCCTGGCTTGGGGCTAGCCACGGGCTGACGATCGAACCGGCAAGAGACGTCGAGCGCGGACCGTCGCGGTCCCGCGAGGCTCCGATCCGTCCAGGACACAACCGAAGCGGTCACCGATCTTCGGCGCACCGAGCGCATGCAGTCGCCGCGGGAGGATTTCCATGCAAAACGAACAGTCGTCGAAGGACAATCCGCTGGCGGTGTTTCCAGGCTTGATGGGCTCCGCCGTCGAGTTCGCGGTCGATGCGGCGCAACGGACGATCCTGTTCTGGGACGTCATGCGGCAGCGCGGCAACCAATATCGCGAGCATATCGCCGAGGCCGCGCCGCACGTCCTCGAGTACGACGTCGAACTGGTCGTCGACGGGCGCAAGCTCGACCGGCCGGTCAACTATCTGCTGGCCCGGATCGTACCGCCGAAAGGCGTGACCCTCGAGCCCGGCCGCCGCCCCTTCGTGATCGTCGATCCGCGTGCGGGCCACGGTCCGGGTATCGGCGGATTCAAGGCGGACAGCGAGATCGGCGTCGCGATGCGGGCCGGTCATCCCTGCTACTTCGTGGGCTTCCTGCCGGAGCCTATGCCCGGGCAGACCATTGCCGACATCGCCTTGGCCGAGGCGCAGTTCCTCGAAACGGTCTCGGCACGGCATCCGGACGCGGAGGGCAAGCCCTGCGTCATCGGCAACTGCCAGGCCGGCTGGGCCGTCATGATGCTGGCGGCGGTTCGGCCGGAGTTGTTCGGGCCCATCATCGTGGCGGGCTCGCCCCTCTCCTACTGGGCCGGCATCCGCGGACAGAACCCGATGCGCTACAGCGGCGGGCTGCTCGGCGGCAGCTGGCTCGCGACGCTCGCGAGCGATCTCGGCAACGGCAAGTTCGACGGCGCCTGGCTGGTGCAGAACTTCGAGAACCAGAACCCGGCCAATACGCTCTGGAGCAAGCAATACAACCTCTACGCCAAGATCGACACCGAGGCGCCGCGCTATCTCGGCTTCGAGCGCTGGTGGGGCGGCCACGTCAACATGAATGCGGAGGAGATCCAGTTCATCGTCGACGAGCTCTTCGTCGGCAACAACCTCGCGGCCGGAACCATCCGGATGCCGGACGGCACCGCCATCGACCTGCGCAACATCAGGTCTCCGATCGTCGTCTTCTGCTCGAAGGGTGACAACATCACGCCGCCCCAGCAGGCGCTCGGCTGGATCCTCGACCTCTACGGGAGCACGGACGAGATCCGCGCCTTCGGACAGACCATCGTCTACACGGTCCATGAGAGTGTCGGTCACCTCGGGATCTTCGTGTCGGCGGGCGTCGCCCGGAAGGAGCACGGCGAGTTCTCATCCAACATCGACCTGATCGACACGCTGCCGCCGGGTCTCTACGAGGCGATCTTCACGCCCCGGTCGGCCGCGGAGACCGGAGAGGATCTGATCGAGGGGGAATGGATCATGCGCTGCGAGGCGCGCAGCCTCGACGACATCCGCGCCCTCGGCGGCAACGATGCGGCCGACGACCGGCGCTTCGCGACGGCGGCCCGGGTTTCGGAAACGAACCTGGCGCTCTACCGGACCTTCATGCAGCCGGCCGTCCAGGCCTTCGCCAATCCGCTTCTCGCCGGATGGCTCCAGCAGATGCATCCGCTGCGCCTGCAATACGAGTTGTTCTCCGACGCGAACCCTCTCATGGCGGGGGTCAAGGCGATGGCGGATCAGGTCCGCGGCGCCCGCCGGCCGGCGGACCCCGAGAACCCCTTCCTGGCGATGCAGGGCCGGGTGTCCGAAGCCGTCGAGACCGGCCTCGACGCCATGCGGCTCAAGATCGAAGCCGCGTCCGAGCAGGCCTTCACGACGATCTACGGATCGCCGGCGCTGCAGAGCGCGATGGGCGTCGATCCGCACGGCGACAAGCCACTGCGGCGTGTCGCCAAGGATCCTCTGCACGATCAGCTGCAGCGCGCCAGGATCGCAGACCTGAAGGCCAGAATTCCCGAGGGCGGCATCCGGGAGGCGACCGTGCGGGCGCTGCTCTACGCCGGCCTCGACCGCAGGTCGATCGACGAGCGCGGCTTCGCGGCGATCCAGAGGGTGCGCCAGGCGCAGCCGGATCGGACGCTCGCGGACTTCAAGCAACTGGTGCGAGACCAGTTCCTCATGCTGCTGATCGACGAGGAAGCGGCTCTGGCGGCCATTCCGGGCATGATGCCGGAGGACCCGGCACGTCGCACCGGGGCGGTCCAGGTGATCCGCGACGTGCTGGCAGCGGCCGGGGACCTGACGGAGACGACGCTCGAGCGGCTCGGCCGGATCGAGGCCCTGTTCGGAAGCCAGGACGCCAAGACGCCGTTGCGGATGCCCGCGCGCGGCGGCGGCGGCAAGTTGCGGCCGGCATCCTGAGCCGAGGCGCAGCGGCGCGTGCGCGCCTCGGGCAAGGCCCCGTGAACGGCATGGGCCGGCACGGAACTCATGAGATCTGAGCCTCGTGCGCCTTCAAGGCCCTGCGTCGAGGCTTTCAGCGAGGACTCCAGACCATGGCAGCGGAAATCATGGAAAAAGCCGCAAGGGAACCGGCCGTGCGGCCAAGCAAGTACGACCGGCTCGTCACGGCGGCGCGCGCCGTTCCGCCGGCAACGACGATCGTGGTCCATCCCTGCGACCCGACCTCGCTCGGGGGCGCCGTCGAGGCGGCGGAACTCGGCATGATCGTGCCGATCCTCGTCGGTCCCGCTCAGAAGATCCGGGCCGCAGCCGAGGCGGGCGGCCTCGACATCGCCCCCTACCGGATCGTCGATGTCCCGCACAGCCATGCGGCGGCCGCCAAGGCGGTGGAGCTGATCCACCAAGGCGCGGGCGAGCTCCTGATGAAGGGCAGCCTGCACACGGACGAGCTGATGAAGGAGGTCACGGCATCGGGGACCGGTCTCAGGACGGCGCGGCGGATCAGCCACGTCTTCGTCATGGACGTGCCGACCTATCCGGAGACGCTCTTCGTCACCGATGCGGCGATCAATATCTTCCCCGACCTCGAGGCGAAGCGGGACATCGTGCAGAACGCGATCGACCTCTACACCCAGATCGGCCTCGGCACGCCCCGCGTCGCGATCCTTTCGGCGGTCGAGACGGTGACGCCCAAGATCCCGTCCACCATCGAGGCCGCGGCGCTCTGCAAGATGGCGGACCGCGGCCAGATCACCGGAGGGGTGGTGGACGGGCCGCTCGCCTTCGACAATGCGATCGATCCGGAGGCGGTCAAGATCAAGGGGATCAAGTCGGAGGTCGCGGGCCGGGCGCAGATCCTGGTCGTCCCGGATCTCGAGGCCGGCAACATGCTGGCCAAGAACCTGACCTTCCTGGCCAAGGCCGACGCGGCCGGCATCGTGCTCGGCGCAAGGGTGCCGATCGTCCTCACCTCGCGCGCCGATTCGGTCCGGTCGAGACTGGCGTCCTGCGCGGTGGCGGTGCTCTACGCGAACGCGCGGCGGCGGGCCGCGGCGCTGCCGGAGGTCTGACCCGCCATGGACACCATCCTGGTCGTCAATGCCGGGTCGTCGAGCGTGAAGTTCCAGGTCTTCGGCGTCGGCGGCGGTTCGTCACTGACGAGGCTGATCAAGGGCCAGATGGACGGGATCGGCGTGCGGCCCCGGCTGAGGGCCGTCGCGGACGGCAGCGTGGCGATCGACCAGAGCTTCGCCGCCGGCGAGGTTGCGACGGTCCCGATCGCCCTCGCGCGCGTCGGCGAGTGGCTGCGGCGCGATCGGGAAATCGATCCGGTCGCGGTGGGCCACCGGGTCGTCCATGGCGGACCCGACTTCGACCGGCCTGTCTTCGTCGACGCCGGGATCCTGGCGCGGCTCACGGCGTTCGAGCCGCTCGCGCCCTTGCACCAGCCGAACAACCTGGCGCCGATCCGCAGCCTGCTCGAAAGCCGCCCGGACCTGCCGCAGGTCGCCTGCTTCGACACGGGCTTCCATCGCGGGCACGACGCGCTGGCGGACCACTATGCGATCCCGCTGCAGTTCTACGACAAGGGCGTGCGCCGCTACGGGTTCCACGGGCTGTCGTACGAGTATGTCGCGGGGCGGCTCGCCGAAGTCGCGCCGGACATCGCGCAGGGGCGCGTGATCGTCGCGCATCTCGGCAGCGGGGCTTCGATGTGCGCGCTCCGCGAGGGGCGCAGCCTCGACAGCACCATGGGGTTCACGGCGCTCGACGGCCTGCCGATGGGCACGCGGCCGGGCAACATCGATCCGGGCGTGATCCTCTACCTGATCGAACAGGAGGGCATGTCGGCCAGCGACGTGCAGGCCATGCTCTACCGGGATTGCGGCCTCAAGGGCTTGTCCGGCATCAGCAACGACGTGCGCGACCTGCTGGCGAGCGCCGACCCGCGGGCCCGCTTCGCTCTCGACTATTTCTGCCACCGGATCGCGCTCAGCGCCGGGATGCTGACCGCGGCGCTCGGCGGGCTCGACGCCTTCGTGTTCACGGCCGGCATCGGCGAGAACGCGCCGGCGATCCGGGAGGACGTGGTCCGGCGGCTCGGCTGGGTCGGCGCTTCGCTCGATCCCGACGCCAATGCGGCAGGCCGCACGACGATCTCGGGGCTGGACAGCCGGGTGGCCGTGATGATGGTTCCGACCGACGAGGAGATGATGATCGCGCGCCACACCGCCGCCCTCGTCGGCGGGGGAGGATGACCTCGGTCGCCCTCAGGGCCCTGCCGCCGTACGGCCCGCGAGGCGCTTGAAGTCGCGCGGGCACAGGCCGGACCAGCGCTTGAAGGCCCGCGTGAAGTGCGAGGTGTCGTCGTAGCCGAGCAGGAAGGCGACGTCGGTCACACTGCGATTCTGGTTGCCCAGATACTCCTCCGCCGCCCGCCTGCGGCGGCGGTCGACCAGTTCCTGATAGGTCAAGCCGAGGCTTTCCAGACGGTATTGCAGCGTCCGCTGAGGCAGTCCGAGCGCCTTGGCGGTGGCCGCGCAGGACAAGGTCTTCTGGCCCAGCGAACCGTCGATGATCCGCTCGACATGTTCGATCAGCCGGTTTCCGTCGAGCCAGCGCTCCTTCTGGATCGAAAGGCTCGCATACTCGCGGCCGAAGCCCGCCTCGGGACCTTCCGTCCCGGATCGGGCATGGGACTCCAGACCTTCGACGGGAAACGAGAGGGCGCATCGCGGCGCGCCGAAGCGGACGGGGGCCCCGAACGTCTCCTCGTAGACCGCCTGCGCGTGGACCGGGCGGTGCCGGAACTCGATCAGGAGCGGCCGCCAGGCGGGCCCCAGGAAGGCGGCGATCACCCGGTGGGTGACGACCATCCAGCACTCGTAGAGCTGCGAGACGAACTGGGGATCGCTGCCGAACAGGTCGAAGGTGAAAGCCGCCGCGTGGCCGTTTCGCTCCAGGGTGGAGCGGGCTTCGCCGTGGAACCGCGGGACCAGCCGCGCGGCGGCGGTCAGGCCGTCCGCGAGGGTCGGCCCGAAGGGCACCGCCCTGGCGGAGAGGCCGAGCTGCCCGGGCCCCATCCATGACCCGTACTCGAGGCCGATGCCGGGCGTGCCGAGTTGCCGGGCAGCCTCGGCCAGCACCGTTGCGAACTGGGCTCGGGTCACGGTCGCCACCGGATCCTCGAAGTCGCTCAATTCGAGCCCCGCGCAGCCGAGCACCGTCTCGGCGGGAACGCCATGAGCTTCCAGGTAGGACGGGAGTCCACTCAGTTGCCGGACGCGATGTTTGGCATTGTCGGACATGAGGAGGGTTTCCTGCCGGGCCGCGCCGGCACCCCAAGCCGCCGCGGGTCACCAGCGATCACCGGGTCGGCGCTGAAAGGACGCCGACACCGTCAACCCGGCCCCGGTTGCTGGCTGCTTCCGGGGATGGCTTCCGCCTCGATGACTGTTATTCAAGTAGATCAGCTTCACGCGATGTTGCAGTCCGCAAAACGACGAAGGGCCAGACCTTTCGCCCCCTCGTCCATACTGGAGGCCGTTCGGGTGGTCGAAGCGCGAGAAGGCCTCGCAGCCATCGGGCCCGCGAGCGATGGACGAGAAGGCGGGTGACGAGGCCTCGGTTGTTCCGCGCGAAGGCGCCGTTGACCGTGATGATGCAGGGGGCAGCCCCTTCGGACTTGTCGGAGGCGTCGTAGAGAAGCCGGGCGTCAACGAGGAATGCGGACCCGATCCGGTCCCAACTTAGGCCCCAAAGTCACGCACCCCGGCACAGCAAAGTATGAAAGTGCAACTGGCCTTCGATCAGTCTGTCGGACCTCCAATGATACCGCCCGCCGCCTCAAGTGCTTTTGAGAGGGTCTCAGCCGCCTCGAGGAGCGGGCCTCGAAACTGTTCTCGGAAATGTTCTGCATCCATGGCCGAGCTCGCCGTCGCCATGCTGATCGCCGCGATCGGAAGCCGGTCGAGACCCACGATCGGCGCCGCGATGGCCGTCAGACCTACAACGGATTCCTGATCCACCAAGGCAATGCGGTCGGCCCGCACGCGGGCCAGAATGGCGATCAGCCGCTCGAGGTCGGTTTCCGTAGTCGGTGTCAGTCTGGGACGCGGGCGGCGTTCGAGTTCGTTGCGCTGGCGGTCCTCCGGCAGGAGGGCCAGGATGGCCCGTCCGATGGCCGAGCAGAAAGCCGGGATCCTGGTCCCGACGCGAATGTCGACCGAAAGCCGCGTCAGGCCGACCTGGAGCCGCTCGATGTAGATGACATCGCCATGGTCCAGGATTCCGATGGAAGCCGCCCCCACGCCGCTGACCGCGAGCTTTTCCAGGACTGGTCGCGCCATCGTGCGCAGGTCCATATGCGCGATGGCGTTGAAGCCCAAATCCAAACACTTCAGTGTTAGTCTAAACCGCTTGGAGCCGATCACTTTCTCAACATACCCAAGATGCACGAGTGTATTCAGCATACGAAACGCCGTGGCATTATCCGTATCAGCCACTCTCGCAACCTCGGAAAGCAGAAGCTCTGGTTCGCGACTGCTGAAGGCCTGCAGGACTCGAAAGGCCTTTTCAACTGAATACACCAAATTCTTGGATCGGGCAGGCTCCATCACGACTCTCCGGGAAGTCGGGTCCGTTCTCTATGGCCCTTGATAATCCAAATATCGACCGTTACCATCAGTGAAAATAAAAATTCGCAATCCGAATTCGAGGTCGAGATGAAACCCTACGCTGGCATCATTCCCGCCCTGTCCGTGCCGCTTCTCGACAACCAGGAGATCGACGAGCGCGGCTTTCGCCGGCTCGTACGCTGGGTCGCCGATCACGACGGCATCACCGGGGTTCTGACGAACGGTCACACGGGAGAGGTCTTCGCGCTGCTGCACGACGAGCGCGCGAAGGTGACCCGGCTCGCCGCCGAAGAACTCGGCGGCTCCATGCCGGTCATCTCGGCGGTCAACTGCGAAGGCATTCGGGAGGCCCAGCAGCACGCCCGCGAAGCCCGCGACGCAGGGGCCACGGCCATCCTCGTGATGCCGCCGCACATGTGGCTCAGGTTCGGCATGCGGCAAGAGCATGTGATCGACTACTTCCAGGCCATTCACGATGCCTGCGGCCTCGATCTCGTGGTGCACGTCTATCCGGCCTGGACGCGGGCTTCCTATTCGACCGACACGATGCTCGCTCTCGGGGCCATGCCCGCCGTCAAGGCCTTCAAGATCGGCACCCGGGACATGAACAAATATGCGTACGACCTGAGGGTTCTGCGCGAGGCGTCCCCGGACAAGACCCTTCTGACCTGCCACGACGAGTATCTGCTCGCCTCCATGGTGCAGGGCGTCGACGGCGCGCTGGTCGGCTTCGCGTCCTTCCTGCCGGACCTGATCATCGGGCTCTGGAATGCCGTCCAGCGCGGGGACTTCTCGGGCGCCCGGGAATACCAGGAGCGGATCAATCCGCTGAAGGACGTGGTCTACGGTCGCGGCGAGCCGAGCAGCGACGCCCATGCCCGCATGAAATACGCCATGTATCGGGCGGGGATCATCGATCGTCCTGTCGTTCGCGATCCCACCCGGCAGCCCGCTTCCGCCGAGCGCGAGGCCATCGAGCGGGCCCTGCAGAATGCCGGGCGCCTCACGTCCAAGGCCGCCTGAATAAGCCGTCTCTCATCGAACAAACATAGAAGATGCGGAGGGAACCATGACCATTTGCCGTCGGACAGCCACTCTACGCCTGCTCATGTCCGCAGCCGGCCTCCTGGCCGTCTCGGTCTTGCCGAATCCTGCATGGTCCCAGGGCTTCCCGTCCAAGGGCATCGAACTGACGTTGGGGTTCGGCCCGGGAAGCGGCATCGATTCCAATGCCCGGCTTCTGGCGCCCTATCTCGAGAAGGCGCTGGGGGTGCCGGTCACGGTGATCAACCAGCCCGGCGGCGGGGCCGTGCCCTGGGCCAACAAGCTGGCCCGGACCACTCCCGACGGGCACACCATCGGAATGGTGGGCTTCCCCCTGTTGCAGAACAATACGGTCCTGTCGAAGGTCGACTACGACGTCGCCAAGGACTTCACTTTCCTCGGCGTCCTGACGCTCGATCCTGCCGTGCTGGCCGTGGCGGCGAACTCCGAACTGAAGACGCTCGACGACCTGATCTCGGCCGCCAAGGCAGGCAAGCGCATATCCATCGGGGCGACAGGCAAGGGCAGCGTCGACTATCTCATCGCCCTTTCCATCCAGCGCGCCAGCGGCACTAAGTTCGGGATCGTCAATTTCGATTCGACGAACGAGGGCGTGGTCGCGGCGCTCGGCGGAAGTCTCAGCGCCATGCCGATGACGGTCAGTTCTGTGGCGCCCTACATCCAGTCCGGCCAATTGCGCGCACTGGCCGCCGGCACGGAAACGCGGGCAGAAGGCCTCAATGCGCCGACCTTCAAGGAAGCCGGCGTGGATCTGCTCGCGGCCGGCAGCTATCGAGCCTTCCTGGCCCCAGCCGGGCTTCCGCCCGCCGTCAAGGAAAAGCTCGCCGCAGGCATCAAGGCAGCCATCGACGATCCGGAATTCCGCAAGAAGGCGGCCGATGCGAAGCTCAGCATCGTCTACATGACCCCGGATCAGACCGGGGCTCTGTCTGGCTCGCTGGTCACCGCGGCGCGGGAAAACCTGAACTAGAGGGCGTTGCTGGGCGCCTGGGGAGGGCAAGACGTGGGTGGCCCGGGATATCGGGAGGCGGACGTGGCGGTCGTGGGCGGCGGGATGGCCGGCCTGACCGCTGCGCTCTCCGCGGCCGAGCGCGGCGCCGATGTCATTCTCATCGAGGCGGGATCCGCACCCGGGGGCTCGGCCTGCCTGTCGTCTGGCCGGATCTGGACATTGCCGGACTACGAGACATTCCGGCGCACCGTTCCACTCGGCGACGCCCGGCTCCAGTGCATGTTGACCTCCTCGCTGGAGAGTGCGTTCGAATGGCTGGCATCGTCGGTCGGCCATCTCGGTCCCCAGGCGACCGACAAGCCGGGGATCGGCCGTCAGATGCTGCTCGGCCGAACCGGCGACCGCGGAGCCTACTTCCGGCGCTTCGCCGAACGGTGCGCCGCCGCCGGCGTCAGGCTGGAGTTCGACGCCGAACTCGTGGGACTGGTAAGAGCGGACGCGGCCTGCGAATTGGACGTGCGGCGCAACGGACTCGGCCTCCGGGTCATGGCCCGGTCGGTCGTCCTGGCCACCGGGGGCATGCAGGGCGATCGCGAGGGGCTGTCAAAGCACCTGGGACCGGAAGCGGCGCTGCTGATGCTTCGTTCGAATCCCCATTCCCGAGGAGCCGGGGTCCGGGCAGGGCTCGCCGTCGGTGGCGTGCCGAGCCGGGGCTGCAGCGGTTTCTACGGCAAGTCGATGCCGCGCCACGCCGATCTTGTGCAGCCGGGAGAGTTCAAGCGCTTCACCCTGGACATCGCGCGCCACACGCTCGCGGTCAACGTCGACGGGCTCCGCTTCGTCGACGAGGCGGCCGGATCGTCCGGCGAGGCGATCCCCAATGCCGGGCTCTATCAGCCGGACGGCGGCCGCTACTTCCTTCTGATCAACGGCTCGCAAAGCCTGTCTCTCCAGGTCGACGACCTGGCGGACCTCGCGGCTCGAGCCGGGGTGGCTCTCGACTCGATCCTGCTGGAGGCCGACACGGCAGACGATCTCGCCGACCGCATGGCCGCAGCCTGGGGAGTCGACAGACACGGACTCGCGCTGACCCTGGCCGAGGCCACGGACGCTTCGCGCCTCGGCCACGGCCAGTCGATGCTTCCGCCTCGGCGCCGGGCGCCGGTCCCGCTCCGGGTGCCGCCGATCCGGGCGGTGGCCTGCCGGCCGGCCATTACGATCCCGTTCGGCGGCCTCTCCGTCGATCCGGACATGACCCTGACGGACGCGAACGGGACTCCCATCGCGGGCGTCTACGCGGCCGGGGCGGATGCCGGCGGCGTGTATGCAGGAACCTACGCGGGCGGGCTGGCCTGGGCCCTTGCGAGCGGGCGTGTGGCGGGGCTGCGCGCTGCCGCCCGACGCGGAGATCAGGTCGAAGAAGAACAATCGTGCCCCGGCCCGAGCCTTGGCTCCGGGTCCGGGCCCTAACGGAGGAAATGCCTTTGGCTATCAGACGTCGCATCGGACTGCTTGTGCCGTCGACCAATACGGTTGCGGAGCCTGATGTTCACGGGGCCGTGCCGGAGGGTGTCACGGTCCATGTTCATAGAATGTTTCTGCCGGACAACGTTCCGAAGAAGGACGCGATGGACCGGATGAACTCCGATCTCGAGCAGGGCGCCCGATATCTGGCGACGGCGAAGATCGAGATCATCTGCATGACCGGAACCCAGAACTCCTTCTACAAGGGCGCGAGCGGGGCAGACTGGATGGAGGAGACAATGTCCCGGGCGGCTGGCGTCCCGGGCATCGCGTCTTCGCCGTCGGTGCTCCAGGCCCTCCGTCATTTCAAGGCACGCAAGCTGACCGTGGCGACGCCCTATTCGGTCTGGGGCAACGAGCGGCTCGGCGTGTACCTGGCCGAGAACGGCTTCGAGGCGCTCAACATCGATCGGGACGAGCGGATCGCCGACGGTCATCCTCAGCACATGAACGATGTCGAGCCCGACTTCATTCTCGACTACGTGCTTTCGGTGGTCCGACGGGATGCGGATGCGATCTTCCTGCCCTGCGCGGCATGGCGCGTGATGGAGATCGCGGCCACGCTCGAGGCGGAAACCGGGCTGCCGGTGATCACGACCAACCAGGCCACGATCTGGCGAACGCTCAGAAAGCTGGGGCTGAAGACCGCGAAGCCCGGTTTCGGCCGGCTTCTGGACGAGATGCCGGACCCCGAGGATCTCTGATGGCCGGACCCACACCGGCTTACGGCGGCGGGCCCCCTCATGCGACGCAGACGGGACCACGCGAGGCAGTCCGAGGGTTCCGGCCGACCGTCGGGGCCGGACTCGGGTTCCTGACCCTGGGTCTCGCCTGCCTCGGCGACCTGTGGTGGCGAGACGCCACCTGGCTCGATGACACCGGGCCGGGACCGGCGTTCTTCCCCGGTTTCCTCTCCGCGCTTCTGGTCCTTCTGGGTGCCGCGATGGCGCTCGGCATCGACGAGGCGCCCGAAACAGTCGCCGCCGGCGAGGACGGCGCAAGTCTTCAGGCGACGATCAAGTTCTCGCTTCTGCTCGTCGGGCTGATCGCGGCGTTTCCCTATGTCGGCGGTCTCCTCGGGCTCAGCCTGTTCGTGCTTCTGGAAACCTTGTGGGTGGAACGCAGGTCGGTCCTGATCTCCGTCGCGTCCGCCGTGGCGGCCTATTGCGCGATCCGACTGGTCTTCGTGGTGTTGCTGGCGGTGCCGTTGCCGCCGGGCCCCTTGCGTTGGATCGGCTGACGCCCATGCAATTCGTCGAGTTCATGAACGCGTTTTCGGCCGTTCTCGAGCCGACCACGCTCGTCGCCATCCTCAGCGGTGTGCTGATCGGCCAACTGGTCGGAATTCTTCCCGGGATCTCTTCGCCGGCCGCCATTGCGCTGCTCCTGCCGGCCACCTATGCGCTGGGCCCGGTTCCGGGCCTGGCGATGCTCTGCGGGATCTGGCTCGGGAGCAGCTACGGCGGCATCATCACGTCGGTCCTCCTCAACATCCCCGGGGAGGGCGACTCGGTCATCGCCACCCTCGACGGCCATCAGCTCGCAAAGCAGGGGCGCAGCGCGCTCGCCCTCGGCGTTTCCGCGCTCGGAGGCTTCGCGGCGGCGTCGATCGCGCTGTTCCTGCTCCAGGTCCTCGGCCCGAGCATCGCCGGCAACGCGCTGCGCTTCGGCCCGCCCCAGATCTTCGCCCTGATGATGTTCGGCCTCGCGATCGTGGCCTGGCTCGGCGGGAAGTCCATTCTCAAGAACATGGTCTCGGTTGCCACGGGCCTCCTGATCGGAACGGTGGGCACGGACATCGTTTCGGGGGAGGCGCGGCTGACCTTCGGAAGTCCGGAGCTCCTACAGGGCATCGACTTCGTCGCGGTGGTGGTCGGACTTTTCGGTCTCGGCGAGGTTCTGCACACCATCGGATCCAAATTCCGAATGGGAGAGCGCGCTCGTTTCTCCTTCAGGGATCTCCTGCCCCGGCCGGGCGAATGGCGGCCGAGCATCCTGTCCACGTTGCGCGGGACCACCATCGGCTTCCTGACCGGAATTGTGCCGGGCGTCGGGCCCACGAATGCGACCTTCATCGCCTATGCAGTCGAAAAGAAGGTTGCGCGCGATCCCGATCGGTTCGGAAAGGGTGCCATCGAGGGGGTCGCGGCGCCGGGGGCGGCCGCGCACTCCGCCACGATCGCGGGCCTGATCCCGCTCCTGGCCCTCGGCATCCCGGCCTCCGCCACCGCGGCCATCCTGGTTGGGGGCTTCGTCATCCACGGGCTCTTCCCCGGGCCGCTGCTCTACAGTCAACGGCCGGACGTCGTCTGGGGGCTCATCGCAAGTCTCTATGTGGCGAACGCGCTGCTCCTCCTCATCAACACCCTGTTCATCCCGGTGCTGGTGCTCGGCGTGCGCCTGGCGCACTCGCACCTTTCCGCAGTCATCGGCGTGCTCACGATGATCGGCGCCTATTCGCTGAACAACAGCGTCTTCGACATGTGGATGGCGCTGGCCTTCGGCATACTCGGCTATCTGTTCAGGGTGCTGAACATCCCGATCGCGCCTTTGGTGATCGCGCTGGTCCTGGGGAGCAAAGCCGAAAAATCGCTTCGGCAATCGCTCGTGATGTCCGACGGGCATCTCGACATCTTCTTCTCGAGCCCGATCGCGGTCACTCTCTTCCTGCTCGCGGCGCTCGTGCTCGTCGGACCCGTGACGGGCCGGCTCCTCCGGCGCCTGCGCCACTCTCCGGACCCCGGCCTCGCGGGCTCGCAGGACTCGAGTCGCTGAACAACAAGGATCCTGCCGTGGAGAACAGACCCACCGAAACCTGCGATGTCCTGATCGTCGGCGGCGGCGGCGCCGGGCTCACGGCGGCTGTGACGGCCGCCGAACGCGGAATGCGTGTCATCCTGCTCGAGCGTCGCGACCGGCTGGGCGGATCCACGGCCATAGCGATCGGGTCCATCAGCGCGGCCGGAACACGGTGGCAGAAGCGGAAGGGGATCGCGGACCGCGTGGACGATTTTCTCGAGGACATGGCCGCCTTTCCCGGGGTCAAGCCGGAGACGGACGCGCCGGCGCTCCGCGCGGTCCTGGCCACCGAGGCAGGCAGGGCTCTCGAGTGGCTGCGCGGCCTGGGCGTTCCTTTCGTCGGGCCTTTTCCGGAGCCGCCGCACCGCGTTCCGCGCATGCACAATGTGGTCCCCGACTCGCGCATGTACATCGCCTGCCTGGCTCGGGCGGCCCATCGCCACGGCGTGGACATCCGGCTCGGCTGCGAGGTCGACGGGCTCCTGGAGGACGAGGAGGGCGCGGTCTGCGGCGCATTGGTGCGACAGGCCGGGGCCGATCGGCGCTTCATGGCGGAGCGCGGAGTGATCCTGGCGGCGGGCGATTTCAGCGGCAACGCGGAGATGCGGCGGCGGTATCTGCCCCCCGCAGCGGCCGATTCCATCCCGGCAAACCCCGAGAGTACCGGGAAGGGGCACCTCCTGGGGCTCCAGATGGGGGCCGAACTGAAGGGTATGGACGTCTCGACGGGTCCGAAGTTGCGATTCCGTTCGAGACCGGCACAGGGGATCCTGTCCCGGCTGCCGCTCTGGCCTCCCCTCATGCAGGCGATCGCCGCTGTCGTGCAGTTGATGCCCGACCGCGCCCTGCGCCCCTTCGTGAAGTCGCTCCTTGTCGTGCACATGCAGCCATCCCCGGCACTGTTCGAGCAAGGCGCAATCCTGGTCGACTTGAGGGGGGAGCGATTCTGTAACGAGGCTCAGGGAACCCTTTCCCTGGCGCATCGACCCGAAGCCGCCGGGTACATCATCCTGAACGAGGCCATCGCCGAGCAATTCAGACGGGCCCCGTACTATCTCTCGACGGCACCGGGGATCGGCTACGCGTATTTTCAGGACTACGAACGGGCGCGTCCGGAACTGATCTGCCGGGCACCCAGCACAGAGCTGCTGGCTGCCGCCCTGCGGCTCGACCCAGCACGTCTCGAAGCATCGATCCGCAGCAAGGCCGAGAAGCTGAGTCCGCCCTTCGTGGCCTTGGGTCCGGTGGTCAGCACCGTCACCGTCACCGAAGGCGGTCTCTCCGTCGACGATCAATGTCGTGTTCTGAAAGCCGATGGGTCTCCGGTCGAGCGTCTCTTCGGGGTCGGTGGGGCGGCCCAGTCCGGGATGAGGCTGTCCGGACATGGTCTCCACATTGGCTGGGCGGTGGTATCCGGCCGCATCGCCGGTCGGTCCGCTTCCCAGCTGATCCCCCGGTCGGGCCGGAATGGCCGATGGGCGCCCGCGCTCGCAACAACACACGCGTCTAGGTCACCGACGTCATAAAGCTCATCCAGACTCGCGCGGCGGTAAGTGACACGGTCGATGTCGGGTGTGTCGCCATCGGCCAACGGACATATCCTCATTGCAAGCCGACGAGGTCGTCCATCGAGACGATGCGCATCGGATTGGCGTCCCGCGCAGTGAAGTAGGCAGACTCGTCGATCTCGAGAATCTCGCTGATGAGAAGGACATCGCCGTCGGACAGGACGGCCGGGGTCCAGCAGCATTCGCTGTACCGCAAGTCTGCTTTGCCCGCCGGACGCCAGGGGTTGACGACGGTCACACTTGCAATGTCTCCGGCGAAGAAGCCGATCGAGGTTGCCTCCCGCCATTGCTGCTCGAGGATCTCGGTGAACAGCATTCGATAGTCGAAGGTTTGCAGCTTGCCGGGTGGAACCCCGTGGAGCGCCTCGGCGCGAACGGAGGCCGCATGATTTCGACCTTGCCGGTCGGCGAGCTTCACTGCCGCGAGCGATGTCCGAATGCGGTGGAAGACCATGCAGTCATTGACGACGGCGGTTCGAGCGATCAGGTCGCGAAGGCGCCGCTGCGTGTTCAGGTCCGGAACGTGGTTGCCGCGTTCCCAGCGGGAGATGGTGGCCTGCTCGACGCCGACGAGTTCGGCCAGAGCCGCCTGAGTGAGCCCGTTAACCTTACGATATCGACGGATCAGTCCATCCCACGCGCTCATCTTCGGCCTTATACGTATATATTCGCCCTAACGCAGGGCCGGCGCCGCTGACTAGCATATCGATGATGGAGCAAAGGCGACCGGGGTATCAAGAGACCGGCGGTGGGCAGAGCGACCAAAATTTGCGCGCCGGCGTCGCTTTCGCGGTCATGAACGTTCGAGGCACGCGCCACGGGCCGGTAACCGGCCCATAGCCGCACGGACTCGGTTGACTAACGGGATGTGAGCGGAGGACGAGCCATGACGCAGCGCATTTCGAGACGTACGGCACTGGCCGCGATGGGTTCCTCCGTCCTGGCCGGTGCGGCCTTGCCGGGCACCGCCGGATGGACTCCTGCCCGTGCCCAGGGGCGCCCATTCACCTGGGCGGCGACCGGCGGCACGTGGGGCGACACGCTGAAGCGGATCTTCGTCGAGCCCTTCGCCAAGGCCCAGGGCCTTGAGGCTTCCCACTCGGCGCAGCTGGAATCGGTGGCCGCCTCGAAGATCCTTGCCAGTTGCGGGAACGCGCCCTTCGACGTCTCCAACGGTCCGCAAGCAGACTACGACCTCCTGAACGACTCCAAGTGCCTGGAGGCCTACGATCCGGCTGTCGTGAAAACTCTCGGCGACATTTACCCGGAAGCCAAGGAGGGCGACTTCTACGCCGCCTTCAACATCCTGCTCTTCGGCATGTGCTGGAACACGAAAGAGGCCAAGAAGCCCGCCTCGTTCATGGATCTGCTCAAGTCCGAGTACAAGGGCCTGGTCGGCATCCCGGCCTACGGTTGGTATGGAATGGCCTGGCTGCACGCCCTCAACAAGTCCCTCGGGGGCACCGAGGACAACATCGACCCCGGCATGGCCGCCGTCGTCGAGATGGTGCGCAAGAACAAGGCCGTGCTGGTCGAAAACGCCGACCACGGTACGCGGCTGATGGAGAGCGGCGAAGTGGTCGTAATGCCATACTGGAACGGGCGCACAGCCCGGCTCCAGGAGGCCAAGATACCGGCCGCGTTCGAGATCGTTCCCGGCACGGTTCTGGTCGGTAGCGGTTTCTCGATCATGAAAGGCAGTCCCTACGCCAAGCAGGCCCAGGCGCTTGTCCAGGCCACGCTAGATCCACAAAAGCAGCTCGAGTTCACGCGCTGGTCGAAGTATCCGCCGTCCAACAGGACCGTGAAGTTGCCGCCGGAACTCGAAGGCATCGCGATCCCGCCCGGGGCGCTGGAGAAGACCGCCAAGCTCAACTGGAAGAAAGTCAACGAGCATCGCTCGGCCTATCTGGAGCGCTGGAACAAGGAAGTGCTGAACGGGTGACGGCAGGGGAGACACGCTCGATGGAATCCGGTCGCAGTGCAATGCTCGACGTGGTCGCCCTCACCAAGACCTATTCGGACCAAGTCACCGTCGGGCCGATTTCCTTCTCGGTCCGGCAGGGCGAGTTCTTCTCCCTGCTGGGGCCGAGCGGATGCGGAAAGTCCACGACTCTGCGCTGCATCGCCGGTTTCGAGACGCCGAACTCCGGCCAGATCCTTCTCGGCGGCGAACGCATCGACACCAAGCCGCCCTATGCGCGCGAATTGGGGCTGGTGTTCCAGAGTCACGCCCTGTTCCCGCATCTGACCGTCGCCGGCAACGTTGGCTTCGGGCTAGAGATCCGCAAGGTCGACCCGCCGGAGGTCCGCCGGAGGGTCGAGCGGGCGCTAGACCTCGTCGGCCTCGCCGGCCTCGGTGGCCGCATGCCCTCGCAGATCTCCGGCGGTCAGCAGCAACGGGTTGCGCTCGCCCGCTCGCTGGTCCTCGAGCCGCCGCTGCTCCTTCTCGACGAGCCACTGTCGAGCCTAGACCTCAAGCTGCGCCAGCAGATGCGCGACGAGTTGCGCGGCCTGCAGCGCAAGCTCGGCCAAACCACGGTCTTCGTCACCCACGACCAGACCGAAGCCCTCGCCATGTCGGACCGCATCGCGGTGCTGTCGAACGGCCGCATCGAGCAGATCGGCACGCCGGTCGAGATCTATCGTCGCCCCGCCTCGCGTTTTGTCGCCGGCTTCATCGGCCAGTGCAACATCATCGACGGCCACATCGAGGCGCAGGGCGGCACGACCGCACGGCTGAGGGTCGGCCAGGACCGCTCCCTTCTGGCGCGGCTTCCCGAGGGATCGGCCGCCCGGCCGGGCGACGCCGTGCTTGCGATCGTGCGGCCGGAGGACATCGTGATCGGCGGCTCGGGACTGGACGCCAACGGATCCACCTTCGACGGCACCATCACGGACGTCGAATATCTCGGCGAGGACACCCAAGTGCGAATTGACGTGCCGGGGCTCGCCCCGCTCACCGTCGCCTTCAAGACCACTCGCGATGCCTCCGCCAGGATCGCGGCACCGGACGTGACCGTCAGGATCGATGTCGATGACGTCTTTGTCCTCGGCAGTTGAACCCCGGCGCGCAGGCCGACTGGGCAGCGTGCCACTCTGGGCGTGGCTGCTCGGCCCTTACGTGATCCTTCTGGCGGGCGGACTCCTGCTGCCGGTTGTCTATCTCGCAGGCATCAGCATCCTGACCCACAGTTCCCAGTCGATGTGGACGACTATCCCCACCACGGCAAACTACCTACGGCTGCTCGACGTCTACTATGTCGAAGTTCTATTGCGCACGTTGCGCATCGGCCTCTCCACCACCGCCCTCTGTCTGCTGCTCGGAGCCCCCCTCGCCTACTGGCTGGCGCGCTGTTCGCGGCGGATGCTTGCCGTCGGCATGTTCCTGATCGTGATGCCGATGATGGTCAGCACGGTCATCCGCGCCTTCGGGTGGATGATCCTGCTCGGCCGCAACGGGCTCATCAACCAGGCGTCTGTGGAACTCGGTATCGGTCGCTGGCTCTTCATCATGAACACCGAGGCGGCGGTCGTGATCGCGCTGGTCCAGATCTGCCTGCCGCTGATGGTGCTGCCCACGATGGCGGCGATCGAGAAGATCCCGATCGCCCTGGAGGAAGCCGCGACCAATCTCGGCGCCGGGCCAGTCAATCTGTTCCGCCGGATCGTGATTCCGCTCGCGAACCCGGGGCTCGCGTCGGGCTCAGTGCTCTGCTTCGTGGTGGCGATCAGCGTGGTGGTGACACCCGCGCTGATGGGCGGCCGCGGCAACAGAATGGTCGGCAACGAGATCTACGACCAGGTCATCACCGCGATCAATTGGCCCTTCGCATCCGCCATGGCGGTCGTGCTGATCGGCATCGTGATCGCCCTGATGGTGGCGAGCTTGTGGGCTGGCCGCGTCTTCGAACGGCGTGCGGTCGCACGCCGGGCAGCGGACTGAGGAGGCCGAGATGTACGCAAGGGCCCTGCCGCTCCGGATCTTCGTGTTTCTCGTCTACGTCTTCCTTCTCGCCCCGATCGTCGTGGTCGTATTGGTCTCCTTCAACCCGACCTCCGGGTTCCGCATCCCGACCACCGAAATCTCGCTGCGCTGGTACGAGAAGTTCTTCGGCCTCGCCGATTTCCGCGACTCGCTCTTCCTGATCAGCTTGCCGATCGCGCTCGCCTCCTCGGTGGTGGCGACGCTGGTCGGCACGCTGGCAGCGATCGGCCTCCAGCGCTCGCGCATCATCGGGCGGGATCTGGTTGAGAGCTTCTTCATGCTCCCGCTCCTGATCCCGTCAATCCTGCTGGGCGCGGCGCTCTACCTCGTCTATGTGACGCTCGGCGTCGCAGGCGGCTTCTGGACCCTCGTGGTCGGCCATACCCTGCTCGGGGTCCCTTATGTGATCCGCGTCGTCGGTGCCGGGCTGGTGGCGGTCGACAAGCGACTCGAGGAGGCCGCGATCAGCCTCGGCTGCACGCCGATCCAGGCCTTCGTGCGGGTGGTTCTACCGATCATCCGGTCGAGCATCCTGAGCGGCGCGATCTTCGCCTTCATCGTCTCCTTCAGCGACATCAACCTGGCGCTCTTCGTCGCCGGGCCGCGCACCACCACCCTGCCGATCCACATCTTCTCGCAGATCTTCTGGGAGGGCGATCCGACCATAGCGGCCGCCTCCACGGCCCAGATCCTGATCGTCGGCGGGCTGATGCTGCTGATGCAGCGGTTGTTCAACGTCAGAATGAGCTTCTAGGGAGTGAAGGCCATGTCCCGCTTGCGCATAGGTGTCGACATCGGCGGCACGTTCACCGACTTCGCCCTGCTGGACGAGAGCACCGGCAAGATCACGGCACTGAAGTTTCCCTCCGACCGCGGCCGCCCGGCGGCGTCCGTGTTCGGTGGCCTTTCGGAACTCTTCGCCCAGACCGGCGCGTCCATGGCCGACGTCGGCTACTTCAGTCATGGTACCACGCTCGCGGTGAACACGATCCTGGAATACAACGGGGCCCGCACTGCGCTTCTGGTGACCAAGGGGCTCAGAGACATTCTCTACATCGGGCGCCACCGGCTGCCCGACATCTTCAACTTCTTCACCGGAATGCCGGAACCCCTGGTCCGCCGCTCCCATGTCGTCGAGGTGCCGGAGCGCTGCCTCGCCGACGGCTCGGTCGCGCTCGCGATCGACCAGCCGATGATGGCCAACGTGGTCGAGCAGTTGCGGGCCATGGGGGCGGAGGCGGTCGCGATCGGCTTCCTGCACAGCTACCGCAACCCTGCCAACGAACGGGAAGCGCGCCGGCTCCTTGGCGAGCTGGCGCCCGACCTCTACGTCTCGCTCTCGAGCGAGATCTGGCCGCAGATGCGGGAGTTCGAGCGCACCCTCGCGGGCACCATGAACGCCTATGTGGGGCGTCGCATGGAGACCTATTTCGGCGACCTAGAAGACGGCCTCAGCAAGAATTTCGGCCTGACCGCCCCGGTCCTCAGCACGAAGTCCAATGGCGGGGTCATGACAGCCGCGGAGGCGGCCGCGCGGCCGACCGAGACGCTGATGTCCGGCCCCGCAGCCGGGGCCATCGGGGCCGCTTTCGTGGCGCGGGCGGCCGGCTTCGAGCACCTGATCACCATCGACATCGGCGGCACCAGCACGGACGTCGCGATCATCGACGGGGAGCCACGCTACTCCACCGAGAACCAGATCGGCAATTTCCCCGTCATCATGCCGGCCGTCGATGTGACGTCGATTGGCGCCGGCGGCGGCTCGATCGCCTGGATCGACGATTTCGGCGTCCTGAAGGTCGGACCGCGCAGCGCGGGCGCCAAGCCGGGCCCGGCCGCCTACGGCCTTGGCGGCAGCGACGCCACCCTGACCGACGCTTTCGTGAGCCTCGGCATCATCGAGGCGGGCGCATTCGCCGGCGGCCGGATCATGATCGACAAGGACCTTGCGGTCGCGGCGGTCGGCCGGCTTGCGGGCCGGCTCGCCATGACGGTGGAGGAAACCGCCGAGGCCATCATCCGGATAGCGACCTCGCACATCTACTCGACCCTGGTGCCGCTCCTCGCCCGCAAGGGTGTCGACTATTCTGACTACGCGCTGCTGCCGTTCGGCGGCGCCGGCCCGATGCACGGCCTCCTGGTCGCCCGCGACATCGGCATCGAGAAGGTCATCGTGCCCCTGCATCCCGGCGTGCTCTGTGCCACGGGGGCGCTCGTTGCCGACGTGCGGCGCGACTTCGTCAGGACCGTGCATCGCCGCTTCGACCTCGCCGCCGGCGACGAGGTGGTCGAGGCCATGCGCTCCGCCTTTGCGGAGCTGGAGGCGCAGGGCGCGCGCTGGCTCGACGGACAAGACCTCGGCTATGTGAGCCGCCGCTCGCGACGGATCGCCGACATGCGTTACCACGGCCAGAGTTTCGAGATCTCCGTGCCACTCGACGGCGTGGACCTCGACCAAGGCCCTGGACCGCTCGTCCAGGCCTTCCAGGCCGAGTACGAGAAAGTCTACGGCTATGCCAATGCCGGTTCGGTGTTCGAAGTGCGCGACGTCCGCGTCGTCGCCATCGGTGAGACGCCGAAGCCCAAGCTCGAGATGCTGGCCGTCCTGTCGAGCGACATCCCCCTGGAGGCGGCCGTGGTCGAGAAGCCGATCTGGCATGACGGCCGCATGCAGCCTGCCCGCTTCGTCGACCGGGCACACGTCTTGCCGGGCCGCCGCCTGACCGGCCCGGCCATCATCACCCAATACGACACCACCACCTTCGTCCCAGCCGGATACACGGTTACGTCGGACCAGTACGGCAACCTCATCGCGGAGGCAGACCATGACGCTCGATAAGGTGCTCCTCGAGGTCCTCAATAATCGCTTCACCGGCATCGTCGAGGAGATGGGCTACGTCATTCACCGGGCCGCCTTCACGACCTTCGTGAAGGAGACCTGGGATTTCGATAGCGCGCTGGTCACGCTCGACGGCGAGGTCTTCGCCTATCCGCGCAATATCGGCGTCACCAACATGCTGTCGATGAGCATGAAGGCGGCGATCGGCTGCTTCGACCACTACGAACCGGGCGATGTGATCATCACCAACGACCCGCTCACGGCCAAGGGCATGTCGACCCATCTGCCGGACTACATGATGTTCCGGCCGATCTTCGCCGATGGCCGTGTTGTCTGCTTCGCCTGGTGTTTCGTCCATTCCTCCGACGTCGGCGGAATCGTGCCGGGGAGCATCGCGCCCCACGCCAGCGACCGCTTCCAGGAGGGGGTGGTGATCCCGCCCGTGAAGCTGTTCAAGGCCGGCGTGCTCGATGCCGAGATGCGCCGCTTCATCCTGGCCAACTGCCGCATACCAGACCAGAACTGGGGCGATATCAGCGCCCTCACCGCCGCCTTGACGACCGCGCAGCGTCGCATGGACGACTGCTTCGCCCAATACGGCGCCACGCAGATCTCTGGGATTATTACGGGCCTCCTGGAATACGGCGAGGCCCGTGCGCGGGCCGTGATCGCGGAACTGCCGGACGGTCGCTATCCGTTCACCGACTATCTCGAGGGCGACCTCCTCAAGACCAACCACGTCCGG
Source organism: Prosthecomicrobium sp. N25 (assembly GCF_037203705.1). Taxonomy (NCBI): domain Bacteria; kingdom Pseudomonadati; phylum Pseudomonadota; class Alphaproteobacteria; order Hyphomicrobiales; family Kaistiaceae; genus Prosthecomicrobium; species Prosthecomicrobium sp. N25. The sequence goes on along the minus strand of NZ_JBBCAT010000001.1, from coordinate 2,528,460 downwards.
CTCTGCCTGACCATGGTGAAATCGGGCAGCGAAATCCTGCTCGATTTCACGGGGACGGATCCGCAGGTCGCCGCGGCCTTCAACTTGCCGACCCACGGCATGCTGAACCAGTTCCTGGTTCTCGGTATCGTCAACTTCCTCCGCACCTCCGATCCCGGCATTCCGTTCAACCGCGGCATGGTGCGGCCGATCTCGGTGAAGGTGCCGGAAGGTTCGATCCTGAACCCGACCCGCTTCGCTGCCACCGGCATACGCTACACGACCGCGCTGCGCGTCTCCGACGTGGTCATGGGTGCGCTCAGCCAGATGGCGCCGGAGCGGATTCCGGCTGCGGGCGCCGGGCAGTTCGGCCTGCTCACTCTCAGCGATCTCGAGCCCGACACCGGCACCTACGTGGTCCATGTCCTCGAACCGCTCCAGGGCGGCTCCGGCGGGCGCCCCGGCAAGGACGGCATTGACGGCGTCAACTTCTCCGGCGGGGCGCTGCGCAACGCGCCCGTCGAGTCACTCGAGCTCGACAGCCCGATCTTCGTCTCCGGCTACAAGCTCAACGACGCGGTCGCACCGGGACGCTGGCGCGGCGGCAGTGGGATCGTGTTCGAGTTCCAGCTGCTCTCGCCTCACGCCCAGATCTCCTCGCGCGGCTGGGACCGCTTCCATCTCCGCCCCTGGGGGCGTGAGGGCGGGAAGGGCGGCACGCTCGGGGCAACCAGCATCATCGATGCGCAGGGCCACGAGCGCGCCATCCCGAAGATCGAGGTGCTCCGGCTCGCCCCCGGAGAGACCGTGCGCCTCGTCTCCCCCGGAGGGGGCGGCTATGGCGATCCGCTCGATCGCGAGCCCGCCGCCGTCCTTCGCGACGTCGAAGACGATTTCGTGACCGTGGCCGAGGCGCGGGAGCAGTACCGGGTGGTGATCACCGACGGCGCCGTAGACGCGGCGGCGACCGACGCGTTGCGGAAGGCCGCGCCGCCTCGCGGGCCGGCCGCGACCTTCGATTTCGGCGTGGAGCGGCTCCAGTACGAGCAGCGCCTGCCGCAGGCCTTCCAGGACATGGTGGTGGCCATCCTCGCCGAGGAGCCGGCGTCCAGCCGGCTCTACCTGCGGGACATCATCTACGAGCGCTGCTTCAGAATGGGCCACGAGGCTCTGGGCGAGGCGGCCCTGCGCCACCTCATCGCCGATCTCGGCGAGGCAACCCGGCGGCCGGTTCTCGGCTGGCCCCGCCTGCGGGCGGTCGGCTGATCCCCCCGGGTGCCAGCGGTCGCCGCCTTACCACCCACGGAGCCACGAGCTTGCGCAATTTCCTGGAACCCGGCCGCTCTCTCGCCCTCGCCGCGGACTGCATGGTCGCGACCTCGCACCCGCTCGCCACGCTCGCAGGGCTCAACATCCTACGCGACGGCGGCAAGGCGATCGACGCCGCCCTCGCCGCCGTGGCCACACAGTCGGTCGTCGACCCGGCTATGACGGGCATCGGCGGCGACTGCTTCGTGCTCTATTCGCCCGGCGGCGGGATCCCGCTGGCTTTGAACGGGTCCGGCCGTGCGCCCTCCGGCGCCGATCCTTCCTGGTACGTGGCAAACTGCCCAAACGGGATCGGCCAAGAGAGCGTCCACGCCGTGACGATACCGGGCGCCGTCGAGGCTTGGTGCCGGCTCCACGAGGCGCACGGAACACTGCCGCTCGACCGGATCTTCGCCCCGGCGATTCGGGCCGCCGAGGACGGCTTCCTGGTCACGCCGCGGGTCGCCTACGACTGGCAGCGCAATGCCGGCAAGCTCGCCCGAGATCCCGACTGCGCCGCCCGGTACCTGCCCGGCGGACGGGTCCCCTCGATCGGCGACCGGCTCGTCAATCCGGCCCTTGCCGCGACCCTGCGCTGCATCGCCCGGGAGGGGCGGAGGGCCTTCTACGAGGGCCCGGTCGCCGCCGAGATCGTCGCCACACTGCGCCGTCTGGGCGGCTTTCACACGGAAGCGGACTTCGCCGCACAGACGAGCGAATGGGTGACGCCCGTCTCGACCCGCTACCGCGATCACGACGTCTACGAGTGCCCGCCGAACGGCCAGGGCATCACGGCCCTGATGATGCTGCGCATGCTCGCCGAGACCGAGACCGGGCTCGCCGGGCTCACCGAGGCCGACGCGATCCACCGTCTCGCGGAAGTCACGAAAGCCGCCTACTTCGCCCGCGACCGCTGGGTCGGCGACCCGGCGCAGACCCCCGTCGACGTCGACGACCTCCTGTCGGCCGCGCGCGCTCGCCGGGCCATGGGGCTGATCTCGATGGATCGAGCGGCACCGGCCGAAGCCTTCGACGCGGTGGAGCACAAGGACACCGTCTATCTCGCAGTGGTCGACCGCGACCGCAACGCCGTCTCGTTCATCAACTCCCTTTTCTCGGCGTTCGGCAGCGGCATCTACGTACCCGGCGCCGGGGTGCTCCTGCACAACCGCGGCAGTTGCTTCTCGACCCGTCCCGGCCACCCCAATGGAATCGCCCCGGGTCGCCGTCCTATGCACACGATCATTCCGGGGATGTTGGTCCGCGACGGTCGCGCCGTCATGCCATTCGGAGTGATGGGCGGCCACTATCAGGCCACCGGCCACGTTCACTTCCTCTCCCGCGTCCTCGATGCGGGCGACGATATCCAGGCTGCCGCCGAAGCGCCGCGATCTTTCGCGATCGGCGGCCGTCTTCAACTCGAACGCACCATATCGCCCGCCGTCGCGGCGGACCTCCTTCATCGCGGCCACGACATCGAATGGATGGATGTGCCGATCGGCGGCTGTCAGGCTATCCGTATCGACCACGAGCGCGGCGTTCTCACCGGCGCCACGGACCACCGCAAGGACGGCATCGCGGCGGGTTATTGAACCCGAGCGCCGGCGTCCGGATCACTCGTCAAAGAGAGGAACATCATGAACGAACGCATTCTCATGCGCACCGGCGAGGCCTTGGTGTCGACCGGCGTGGCAGCGACCGCCGCCGAGCCCGAGGTCGTCATCGGCGAACTCGACGGTCCGGTCGGCACCGCCATCGCGACATTGACGGGCGATCAGGTGGTCGGCCACTCGCGCGTCTTCGCGCTCCTCAACACCGACATCATGGTGCGTCCGGTCACGCTCTGCTGCTCCAAGGTCACCGTCACTGACGCCCGCTACACCAACATCCTGATGGGCACGGTCCAGTTCGCGATTGCCCACGGCGTGCTCGACGCCGTCCGGGCCGGCTACCTGCCGAAGAGCCGCGCAAACGATCTCGGAATCGTCTGCGCCGTCTGGCTGACACCCAGCGCGGCCACCGGCGAAGATCTTGACCACGAGGAGCTGTTCGCCAACCACCGCAAGGCCATGACCGAAGCGATCCGCAAGGCCATGGCAGCCGAGCCCTCGATCGACTGGCTGCTGGAGAACCAGGACAAGGTCATGCACAAGTACCACCGGCTCGGGCTCGACAGGAAACTTTGACGGCGGTTGTCTACCGCCGGGCACTTGAATGGGGCTCGCTTCAAGCCAGCCGACGAAGGACTGGCCCGTGAAGTTGGAGAACCTCATCGAGTGTGGATACAAAACGATCCAGCGTGTCATCCTGCATGGGCAGTGACAGAACGATCATACCCCGTCGCGCGAAGTACAGTCCGCGTTCGAACATCTCAAGGTGGATCAGTGCCTTCGCATCCGTGGCGGTTGCGTCGTTGCGCCCGTCTCCCGGGCGTCGGATCGGCCCGTTGGCGATATGCAGGCCGATCATCGAGCCTATCCCGGAGAACGTGACCGGAACCGCATGGGCGTCGGCGGTCTGCTGGAGCCGCTCACGGAACCGATCCCCTGTGGCGTTGAAGGCCTCGGCGCGATCGGCCGGATAGACGCGGGTCATCGCGGCGACGCCCGCATTCATCGTGAATGGGTTGTTGTTGAAGGTGCCCGCATGGGTCAGTGCGTCCGGTCGTCGAGGGTCGTACAGGTCCATGATCTCGGCCCGTCCGCCGAATGCCCCGAACGAGAAGCCACCTCCGATATACTTGCCGAGCGTGCAGAGATCGGGAAGGATGCCGTGTCGGCCCTGCAGGCCGCCCGGCGCGAGACGCGAGGTCATGACCTCGTCGAAGATCAGCACGATGCCGTGGGTGCTGCACATCTCCCGGAGCATCGCCAGGAAATCTCGCTCGGCCGGAATGCAGCCGCCGGAGCCCAGCATCGGTTCCAAGATGACGGCGGCCAGACGATCGGCATTGGCGCCGATCAGGTCTCGGGTCCGATCGACGTCGTTGTACTCGCCCATGACCGTCTCGTACGGCGGATTCTGCGCCGAGGGGCCGTCCTTGTAGAGCAGAACCCCGCCATGGTAGCCGCCCCGAAACGCCATGATGGCCGGGCGGCCCGTCGCCACTCGGGCGGTGGACAGGGCCATCAGATTGGCCTCCGTTCCCGAATTGCAGAAGCGCACCCGTTCAAGCGAGGGAAATCGGGTGCAGAGCAGAGTCGCCAACTCGGCTTCGACCTCGAGCTGGGCCCCATTGACCCAACCACGTCTTAGCGCGCCCTCGACAGCAGCGCGGATCTCGGGATTGTCGTGTCCGGCCAGGCCGGCGGTGTATTCGCAAAGAAAATCCAGATAGCAGTGTCCATCGATGTCCCAGACGCGGCAGTCGGAACTCTTCTCGGCGAAGATCGGGAAAGGCGGGAAATATAGGACGGACCGCGTATTGCCGCCCGGCAATTTCTCGCAGGCGCGTGCGAAGGCCTCGCCGCTGCGTGGGCGCCGTTCGGCGGATCGATTTTGGACATCAGCAAGGAGCGCTGAGATCGTTGAATTGACGCCCGTCGCTGGCGCAGCCTCGATACCGGTCATGTGTTCACCTTTTGCCTTCGAGGCCCAGGACAGCGCGAGTTGCCGTCGGATCGGCGACCGTCGCGCCGAGAATCGTCACGATCGCGGCAGCCCGTTCGACAAGTTGTGCATTGGTCGCGAAGACTCCCTTTGAGAGGAACAGGTTGTCTTCCAGACCGACGCGGACATGGCCGCCGAGGAGCACGGCTTGAGCGACCATCTGCATCTGCATCGACCCGAGGCCGAAACCGGCCCAGAGGGCACCGACAGGCAGCATGTCGACCAGCGCCATCATGGTGCGCGGGCTTGCATCCGCCGCCCACTTGACCCCGAGACAGAGTTGGAACAGCGGTGGCGCGTCGATCAGGCCTTCCTCGATCAATTGTCGCGCCATGCGGACGTGTCCGATCTCGAAACACTCGAGCTCGGGCTTGACCCCCGCCCCCCGCATCGAACGGGCCATCCGGCGCAACCAACTTGGCTTGGCCGCATAGACCATCTCGTCGAAATTCAGTGATCCACAGTCCAGGCTGCACATTTCCGGTTTCAGGTCGAGAATGTGCTCCATGCGGCCGGCCGGTCCGACGAAATCGGTTCCCGGCAGGGTCGGGAACGGGTCGTCGTCCCCGAACACGATGTCACCCCCCATGCCCCCCGTAAGGTTGAGGATCACGTCGTCGTTTTTCTCCCGGATCCGCGCGACGACTTCCCGATAAAGGGCCAGGTCCCGGCTCGGCTGGCCGGTCTCCGGGTTGCGGACGTGAATATGGAGAATGCTCGCCCCTGCCGCTGCGGCGTCCAGTCCGCTTTCGGCGATCTGCTTGGGCGTGATCGGAACATGAGGACTGCGCCCGACGGTGTCTCCGGCTCCGGTCAGCGCGCAAGTGATGAACACGTTTCGAGACATGGTTCAGTACCCTATGGCTGCGCCGTCCTTGCGGGGGTCGGAGGCTCCGGTCAGAACGCCGGTCGTGTGGTCGATCCAGATCGCCTGGGCGCCGCCCGCCGGCTCGATCCGATCGGTCAGGTCGTGACCGAGCGCCGAGAGATGCTGTCGAGCCGCATGGTTGATCCCGGACTCGACCCAAAGCTTGCCATCGGACGGAAACAGCCGCGGAAGATCGACTGCAGTCTGCAGGTCCAGGCCATAGTCGAGCATGTGCGACAGCAGCAACGCATGACCCACCGGCTGGAAGTGACCGCCCATCACCCCGAACGGCATGACGACACGTCCGGCCTTGGTCAGCATGCCGGGGATGATCGTGTGCATCGGCCGTTTTCCCGGCGCCAGGGCGTTCGGGTGTCCGTCCAGAAGCGAAAACGACAAACCGCGGTTGTGCAACGTGATGCCGCTCTGCGGGTCGGTGATCGTGCTGCCGAAGGACTCGAACAGCGAATTAATCAGCGAAACCGCGTTGCGATCCTCGTCGACTACGCAAAGGTAGGTCGTGTCGCGATGCTCGCTGCCCGAGCCCGTCGGCAAGGCCTGATCCGCGATGCGGGCGTCCGGGCGGATCCGTGCGGCGAGCCCGGCAATCACTGGGGGCTCGAGCACCGAGCTCCAGTCGAAGTCCGTGAAGTTCGGATCGCCCAGGCGGGCATTGCGCAAGGCGAAGGCTTGCCTGGCCGCTTCGGTGATCGCGTGCAGGCGCCAAAGACCCAGGGGGCCGTCCGGATCCGTCTCGAGTTGCTCCAGGATCCGCATGATCAGGAGCGCGATCACCCCCTGACCATTCGGCGGACACTGATGCACGGTGTACCCGCGGAACGTGGCATTCATCGGGGCGACGTATTCGCCGCGATGATCGGCGAAGTCGTCGAGTTCGTGCACGCCACCCGAAGCCCTGAGCGTGGCCACGAGAGACCGCGCGATCGAGCCCTCGTAGAAGCCCTCCCGGCCTTTCTCGGCGATCAACCGAAAGGTGCGAGCCAACTCGGGATAGCGGAGGACGGTGCCGGGCCGAGGCGGTTGCCCGCCTGAAAAAAATGACGCTGCCAATACCGGCGAGCCCGCGATCTTCTCCTTCGCCACGCCCCAGTCGAAAGCGACGCGGTCCTGCAGCACCACCCCGTGTTCGGCATAGGCGATCGCCGGGGCGAGCGCCTGCGACAATGGCAGCCGTCCGTGGTCGGCCGACAGACGTATCCAGGCCTCGACGGCGCCGGGTATCGTTACAGCCTCGGGCGAGGTCGGCTGGATGCCTCCGGGCATCCGCCCGGCCACTTCGGCCCGATCGATTCGGGCCGGCGCACGCCCGGAGCCGTTGTAGGCCACGACGCGGTCGGTTCCGTTCCGGGCGATCAGGGCGAAGCAGTCGCCGCCGAGTCCGGTCTGATGCGGCTCGACCAATGCCAGAACCGCGCAGGCACCGATCGCGGCATCGACCGCATTCCCACCGTCGCGGAGGAGTTGCAGGGCCGCCTCGGTCGCGAGCGGGCTCGATGTCGCCGCCATGGCGCGGAGCGAGCGGACCGGAGAGCGCCCGGGCCGCATGAAGTCCCGCGCAGGAGCATGGCCTGCGACCGGGCTCATGAAGACGTCTGCCTATCCGCGTGGGCCGAATCGTCCTGGACGAAGCCGTAGATGTCGCGCGCAACGTCCGGCGAAATCTTGCCATCGAGCAGATCGTCCTGGACACGTCGGCGGTCGCGCTCGATCGGTTCGCCGTAGCCGCCGCCCCCCGCCGTCTCCAGCACCATTAGGTCGCCGGCCGCGATGGTGACGTTGGTGATCTTGGACGGCAACCGTTCGATGGCGCCGTCGGCTCGGACCAGAGAGTGGGCGGATGGGCGCCCCGGACCGCCTCCCAGAACCCCGAGCGAGGGAAACTTCTGGGCGTCGGAACGGTTCGTGAAGTAGCCGGATCCGGAGAGGTAGCGGATCTCCTTCCTCAGGCCGAGACCGCCCCGAAACTTGCCGACACCCCCGCTGTCCGGGATCAGCTCGTAGCGCTCGATAAGCAAGGGATACCTCAACTCGATCGCTTCGATCGGATTGTCGAACGAGTTCGCCATCAGGCCGAACGTAGCGTCCAGCCCGTCGCAGCGCGACGTGCCGCCCCAACCGCCCCCGTGGTATTCGAACAGGACGAAGGTGTCGCCGGTGCCGGGCATGCGCCCCGAGGTCGAAAAACTCGTCAGATGTCCGTGCCCGTTGCCGACGGCCTCGCTTCCGCGAGCCCCGTTGAACGCTGCGACGATCGTGGTGGCGATCCGCTCGAGTGTGTGGAACCGCCCGCTCAAGGGCGCCGGCGATTCCGGGTTGACCACGGAGCGTGGTGGCAGGACCAGCTTTATCGGCCGATAGCATCCGGCATTCTGAAGGATGGCGGGGTTGACCATGTAGCGAACCGCGCAGAAGCAGGCGGCTTCCACCGATGAGATCGATGCATTGAAAGGGCCGCGCAACTGCGGGCTCGAGCCGGTGAAATCGATCGTGACATCACCGTCCGCGATCGAAACCGCGACCTGGATCACGACCGGATCTTCGGTGATGCCGTCACTGTCCATGTAACCGGTCGCCCGATAGGTCCCGTTCGGATATCGGGACAGATCGCGGCGCATCATCGCTTCCGAATGGGCCAGAAGTCCGTCCACGATCTCGGCCAGGCGCTCGGGTCCGTAGCGCTCGCAGAGCTCCAGATAGCGCCTTTCGCCGACCGTGGTGGCCGCTATCTCGGCTCTGATGTCTCCGAGGGTCTCGCGCGGCACCCGAATGTTCGCCGCGATCATGTCCAGGACCTCCTGAACAAGAACGCCGCGTCGGTACAGCTTGAGTGGCGGGATGATAAGTCCTTCCTCGAAGACGTCGCGAGCGTCCGTCGCGACACTGCCCGGCGACCGGCCGCCAACGTCGATGTGGTGGCCGAGCGCGGCGGCGATGGCGACGAGCGCACCGTCATGGAAGATCGGACGGAAGATCATGATGTCCGGATGGTGGGTTCCACCACGATAGGGGTGGTTGAGCGCCACGACGTCGCCGGCTTCGAGAATGAAGTTCGACGCCACATACTTGGCCGCATAGGCGAGCGTGCCCTGATGCGAGGGGACGTGGTCGGCCTGCGCGATCAGATTTCCCGTCCCGTCGAACAAGGCCGTCGTACAGTCCATCTGCTCGCGCAGGATGACCGAGTAGGCCGTGCGCATGAGCGTCGTACCCATCTCGCGGACCGTCGATACCAAGTAGTTCCCGACTACTTCCAACGTGACTGGATCGATGGTCGCCATGTCGTCGCCTCGCTCGTCAGGCCCCGGTCAGTACCTTGAAACCGGTGCCTTGTTGGTCTCGATGGTGAGGATGCCGTGTGCATCGACGCTGACGGTGTGTTTCGGACGAACCGGGATGGAGCTGCCGCGGTCCTCGATCGAACACGGTCCCGTCAGGCGAGCGCCGGGGTCGAGGGCGGATCGGTCGTAGACCGGACAGTCGACCCAGCCGGCTTCGAGATCGAATAGCATCCGCCTGGTCGACCGGGCGGCGGGCGGGCCCGACGGACGTTCGGGTAGGACCGGCAGCTCGGCCTTGTCGACCCGGCCGATGGCCCCGACGCGCAGATTGACGATCTCCACGTCCTCGCCCGGCGAACATTGGCCGTAGAGACGTTCGTGCTCCCGGTCGAACGCCGCCCTCAAGCTCGGCATATCGACGGACGGCCGCCCGTCATGGACGTCGAGCCTCACGTTGATCTCGTAGGCCTGGCCTTCGTAGCGCATGTCGCAGGAGAATTCGAAGACGATTCGATCGTCCTCGGTCCGGTCGCGCTGGAACTCCTGGCTCACATCGGCGACGAGGTCGTCGAAGATGGCGATCAGAGCCTGTGCGTCCGTCGTCGCGACGGGCAACAGGCGCGTGCGGACGCGGTCGTGGCGGATGTCCGTCACGAGCATTCCGAACGCCGAGAGAACGCTGGCGTAGGGCGGCACGATGATGCGCGACATCCCGGCTTCCTCGGCGACCAGACCGGCATAGACTCCACCCGCACCGCCGAACGGCATCAGCACGAAATCGCGCGGGTCCTGACCGACCTCGACCGAAACCTTGCGGATGCCCGAGACGATGCTGGCGACCTGGACCTGGATGACGGCGAGCGCAGCGGCATCCTCCGACATGCCGAGCGGACCGGCCACATGGCTTTCGAGGCTCCGGCGCGCGGCCTCGGCATCGAGCTTCATCTCTCCGCCCAGGAAGTAGGCCGGGTCGATGTAACCGAGTGCCACCGCAGCGTCGGTTCCCGTTGGCCGCGTCCCGCCCTCGCCGTAGGCGGCGGGGCCGGGAACGGCTCCAGCGCTTTCCGGGCCCACCTTCAGTAGCCCTAGCTCGGCACGGGCGATCGAGCCGCCGCCTGCGCCGATCGTGTGGACTTTGACCTGAGGAACCTTGACCGGGTACCCGCCGATGCCTCCGTCCGCACTGAGACGGAGTTCGCCGTTCTGCACAAGCGCGATGTCGGTGCTGGTGCCGCCGACGTCGAACCCGAGGATACCGCGAGCCTTCGTCAGTCCGGCGACCGCCGCGGCGGCCACGACGCCCGCGGCTGGCCCCGACAGAAGCGTGTTGACCGGGTGGGTCCGCGCCTTGGCGAGCGTCATCACGCCCCCGTTCGACTGGACGATCGCGAAGCTTCCCCGGAAACCGAACCGGTCGAGCGCACCTTCGAGGCGGGTCGCCAGAGCGTGAATCTTCGGCATGGTGTAGGCGTTCATGACCGTGGTCGCCGATCGCTCGTATTCCCGAAACTCGGGACAGACCTCCGACGACACGGTCACGTGCAGCCGCGGGACACGGGTCCGGATCGCTGCGGCGATGCGTTGCTCATGGACGGGATTGAGGAACGAGAACAGGAGCGAGACGGCGACGGCGTCCACCGGCAGCGCTTCGAGCGTCGAGACGAGCTCGTCGATCGCAACGTCTTCCAGCGGAATACGGATCCTGCCCGATGCCTCGACACGTTCCTCCACTTCCAGACGGTGCCGACGCCGCGCCAGGGGTTCGGGTTTCACCAGATAGAGATCGAACAGGCGATGCCGCCATTGGCGCTGGATCTCAAGCACGTCTCTGGTCCCACGGGTCGCGACCAGCGCCGTTTCGGCGCCACGACGTTCCAGGACCGCGTTGGTGGCGACCGTCGTTCCGAAGACAAACCGCTCGAGCGTCCGACCCGTGACCCCGAACTCCGTTGTCAGACGACTGAGCCCGGTCTCGACGGCCTCGCCCGGATCATGCGGCGTCGACTTCACCTTGAAGCTGTGAATTTCGGCCTTCGTCCGGTCGTAGAGCACGAAATCGGTGAACGTTCCGCCGGTATCGACGCCGAGGTAGTACATGTGTGCGAACCCTACCCAAGGGCCCGGACAGGGAGTATTGAGCGATCCGACGGGCCAGGGAGATCGTCGCTTGAGCGATTCTTGTTGTCAAGATCGATAAATCGGATGATTATCGATATTTAAGGTCCACACCATGTCGCGCACGAAATTGTCCAGAACGCTCGAGTCCGAGGCTCATCAGAAGCTGCTCGGCGACATTCTCTCGGGTCAGTTGGCGCCGAACACCAAGCTGAAGGTCCGGGAGCTTTCGGAGCGCTACGAAATCGGCGCCACCCCCTTGCGCGAAGCGCTGTCTCGGCTCGTGCCCGACGGTCTCGTGCAACTCGAGCAGAACAAGGGTTTTCGCGTAGCCAGCCTTTCGCTTCGAGAACTCGTCGAGATCACCGAGATGCGACAGGTCGTCGAGGCCGAAGCTTTTAGGCGCGCCGTAGAAAACGGCAGCGACCAATGGGAAGGCCAGGTCATCGCCAGTCTCCATCAACTCAACAAGGCGATCGCTGCCTATAGTGCAACAACAGACGACTCAGTTCGAATTGAATTCGAAGAACGGCATCGTGATTATCATCGCATTCTGATCTCCGCGTGCGGCAATAGCCGGCTCGTGCAATCCGTCGAGACGCTGCACCAGCACCTGATCCGCTATCGCGCCATATTCCGAGTTACTGAAGTGAGTTCCGACGAACTTCGCTATATGCATGACGAACTCGCACGCATCGCCGTGGAGCGGGATGTCGAGTCGGCGGCTACGATGATGCGGCGCCATGTGAGGGTGAACGTCGACCAGGTGAAGCAGGGCCTGCGTGCCACCCCCTCCCTTTCGGCACTGATTGAGATCAATTGCTGACCGGAGAGACGGCGAGGGTTCTGACGCGCGCTACACTGCGTTTATCGATATTGAAAAAATATATCGATCATGTGATGCTCGCTTCCACGAGGCGAACGGGGACGCGGTCCGATCAGACCTAACCCGGTCGAACATGCGTTCGAGCGCGAAAGGATACGCCAATGTCCATGGTTAGATTGATCAGTGCCGCCCTCGCCGCGACGTTTGCCACCACCTCCGCAGCGTGGTCACTGGACGACCTGCTCGACCAGGTCAAGAAGCGTGGCGCCCTTCGGGTCTGTACCATCAACTACACGCCGTGGAACATCCTCGATCCAGTCGACAGGAGTTGGAGCGGGATCAACGCCGACATCGTCAAGGAGATCGGCGCAAGTCTGGACGTTAAGATCGAATGGGTGGATTCTGCCTGGTCGACCATCATCCAGAACCTCCGCACCGACAAGTGCGATGTCGGGGCCGCCGCCCTCTGGACATCGGCGCCCCGGGCGCAGAACGTCTCCTTCACCCGGCCGATCGGCGGCGACGGATCGACGCTGTTCGTGCCGGCCGACTCCAAGATTGCCAGCTACGACGACGTCGACAAGAAGGGCAACATCATCACCGTGCTGTCGGGTTCGGCCGACGAGAAGCTGGCGAAAGAGAAGTTCAAGAACGCCGAGGTGAAGAGTCTCGTGACCGATCAGGTCGCAGCCCATATCCTCGAAGTCGCATCCGGGCGTTCCAACGCCGCTTTCGGCGGCTTTGCCGGAAACGCGATGTTCGTCGCGAAGAATCCGAACATCAAGGTCAAGCCTCTTCCGGAACTCATGGTCAATTATGTCCCGTTTGCGTACGCGGTGCCTCCGAAGGAGTACTATTTCCGCGATTATCTGAGCATCATCATCGCGAACCTCGAGGCTTCAGGGAAACTGGAACAGATCAAGAGCGCATGGACCCAGCAGAAGCCTTGAACTGGTCCGAGTACCGCCGCCGCGGCGCGCTCGCCGGCTCCGGAAGGGGGTGATCCTTGCCCGCCCGCCTGCGCGACCGCATTCTGACCGACGGACTTCCGACGGCGATCGCGATCGGGGTCCTCGTCTGGATCGCGGCGTCGATTCGATGGGAGTTCGTGGCGAGCCTGGATTTCTCGATTCTTTGGCCCTACCGCTGGGCCCTTCTGCAGGGCCTGCTCAACACCCTGCTTTTGACCGTGGCGGCCGTCCTGATCGGATTACCGGCCGGCTTCATTCTCGCCGCCGCGATGCTTCTGCCGACGCGTTTCGCGCGGTGGCCTGCCATCACGTATGTGGAACTCTTCCGTAATACACCGCTCGTCCTGCAACTTTTCTGGATCCATTACGCTCTCCCGATGTTCACGGGTTACTCGACCACCGTGTTCCAGTCGGGTTTCATCGTAATGGCCTTACAGTCCAGTGCTTATCTGGCGGACGTGGCCCGAGCCGGGATCCAGTCGATCCCGAAAGGCCAGTGGGAGGCATCGGCGGCGCTCAGCCTGCCGGGTTGGAGTCGGTGGATCGATGTGGTCTTGCCGCAGGCCTTCAAGATCATCATACCTCCGTTGGCCAATATCGCGATCGGCTACTTCAAGGCGAGCGCCGTTCTCGCGATCCTTGCCGTTGGAGAACTGATGACTGTCGGCGTCCGCGTGGCGAACCACACGTTCAAGCCGATCGAAACATTGACCGTCGTCGGCGTGATTTACCTGCTCATCGGTTACGCCTTCACGATGCTCGCCAACCGTCTTGAAACGATCTTCGGGAAGTCGGAGGTCCGTTCATGACCTTCGACACCGGCGCCGTGATCACGGCGATCCCGATCCTGCTCGACGGCCTTGTCGCGACCCTGTACCTCGTTGCCGTATCGCTGTTGATCGGGATCGCTGCCGGGCTGTTCGGATGCTACGGGAAGATCCTCGGCCGAGGTCCGCTATGCTGGCTTGCTCACCTGTATGTGGGAGTATTCAGAAGTCTGCCTGAGACCGTCCTGATCTTCTGGATCTACTATTGCGGTCCCTTGGTGATGAACGTGAAGCTGTCGCCCCTCGGTAGCGGTATCCTGGCGCTTTCCCTTGTGTCGGGCGCGTACCTGACGGAGATATTTCGAGGGGGCGTCAATTCCGTTCCGCGCGGCCAGATCGAAGCGGCGCGCGCGCTCGGCTTCAGCGGGTTCCAGCGCATCCGCCTCATCGTTGCCCCGCAGGCGATGATGGCGATGCTTCCGACCTTCATCGGCTTTGTAACCATCCTCCTGAAGAACTCTGCGCTGGTCTCCGCAATCGGGCTCGCCGAACTGTTCTACAAGGCGATGACGTTGTCGGCGACGACATATAAGTACTTCGAGATCTATACGGCTGTCGGTATCTTGTACTTCGCCACGATCTTTCCCTTGAGCATGGCGGCACAGCAGCTTGAGCGACGCGCGAGGGGGCGGCGATGACCGAAACGCACGCCGAGGACGACCGTGCACCGGTTCTGCGGTGCCGCGAACTCACGAAGGCCTTCGGGACGTTGAAAGTCCTCGACAAGGTCGACCTGACCGTCGGACGAGGGGAGGTCATCTGCATCGTCGGCCCGTCCGGAAGCGGCAAGTCGACACTTCTACGTGTGATCAACGGACTGGAGCCGCTGGGGTCGGGAACACTCGAACTGTTCGACACGCCGCTCCATGCTCCGAAACAGGACTTGGCTCATGCCCGCCGTCGCGTCGGCATGGTTTTCCAGTCGTTCAACCTGTTTCCGCATCTTACCGTACGGCGGAACGTCTCCCTCGCTCCGCAGCGCACGCGCAAGCTTGCGCGGGATGAGGCGGATCGCCTGGCCGGCGACCTCATCGCCCGTGTTGGTCTGGCGGATCAGGTGGACAAGTATCCGGCGCAACTCTCCGGTGGCCAGCAGCAGCGTGTCGCCATCGCGCGGGCCCTCGCCATGGAGCCAGAGATCCTGCTTTTCGACGAACCGACCTCGGCGCTCGATCCTGAGACCGTCGGCGAGGTCCTCGCGGTCATGGAGGAACTCACCTCGACCGGCATCGCGATGCTTGTCGTAACCCACGAGATGGGCTTCGCGCGCCGTGCGGCCCATCGTGTCGCGTTCATGGACCACGGCCGGATCCTCTGCGATCTACCGCCGGACGCCTTCTTTCACGGTGCTCCGATCCCGAGGCTTCGCGACTTTCTCGCTAGCATCATGCATTGAGAGGTAAGCCCGTGCCTGATTGCCCAGGATGCATCTACGGTTCACATCGCGCCGGCGGTGGCATGCCCCAACCGGCCGCCAGGGTCGACGCCACTCCGGAGATCTGGGACAACGAAATTCTCATCGATGTGGAACTCCTGAATCTCGACTCGTCGAGCATGCGCCAGCTCGCCGAAGAAGCCGGAGGCGACCCCGACGGCGTAGCCGAACGAATCCGCGATATCGTTCGAAAGCGCGGCAAGATGCACAACCCGATCACGAATTCCGGTGGGGTGCTGGTCGGCCGGATCCTCGAAATCGGATCGAACCATCCTGCTCGACATTTGAAAGTTGGTCAGCTCGTCTGTCCGAGCATATCTCTGTCGCTGATCCCGCTGGTCGTGGACGAAGTCCTAAGCGTCAACGTTGCAACCGCTCAGGTCGCCGTCCGCGGTACGGCGATTCTCTTTGAGACGGCCAATATCGGAGTGATTCCGGACGATTTCGATATCCGCCTCGCGCTGAGCATCATTGACGTGTGCGGTGCCCCCGCCTCCGTTCAACGGTGGGTGAAGGCCGGGCAATCGGTCGCGGTCCTGGGCGCCGGAAAGGCTGGTTTGATGGCCGCCGTCGCGGCACGGCAGGCCTCCGGGCCGGGCAGTTGCATCGTCGCGTTCGACGTCAGTCTGCCTCATCTCGATGCGATGCGATCTTTGGGTGTCGTCGACGAGGTCGTTCAGGTCGATCTGAAGGAAGCCGTTCCGGTGTTCGAGCTTGCCAGACGGCTGACCAAAGGGAAGCTCTTCGATTTCGTGATCAACGTGACCAACGTCAGCGGAACCGAGACAGCAGCCATCTTATGCACGAAGGATCGGGGCAGCCTTCTGTTCTTCAGCATGGCGACGAATTTCCAGGTCGCGGCGCTTAGTGCCGAGGGGGCCGGAAAGGACATCGACATGGTAATCGGTAACGGCTTTGTCCACGGCTGCATCGACTTCGGCTTTGAACTCGTCCGCGAACATCCGCTTCTGCGCGCCGTCCTGGCGGAGAAGCTTTAGTTGAACCCAGAGCAACGCTTGCGGGTTGAAGTCAGTTAGAGACCGCCATAAACGCCCCTGACCTGCCCCTGAGTTGACGTTGCCCACTGAATGCCCTCGTTCACGACCAGAATCCGTTCTGGTTGTGGTCCTGTCTGGACCGGGCTGCAACTCGTTCGGGGGTGAGGCCGCCGAGGCTCGTGTGAGGTCGGTGGCCGTTGTAGTCGATCCGCCGAGCTTCGATGATCCGCCGGGCCATCGGCAAGCCCCGGAATAGAACCGGGGTCGTTTCAGGGGCATCGTCACCACGAGGTGGTAGTCGAATTGACGCTCGTCCGAGCCGAGCCAGTCGGCGAGGGAAAGGAGCCCGGCCCGGGCCAGGCTATTACAGCCGTTGCCGAATGCCGGCCCGCCGGCATCCGCGTTAAGATGATCACTGGCGATCATGCAGGGACTGCCGCCGCCATCGCCCGCTACCCGGGGCTGCGCCGGGCGGCCTTGCGGAAGGCCGGCCGAGCAGGAGCCGGGCGCGCCGCGCGTGTACATGACCTTCGTGCGATGGCCGACGACCACCCGGCCTGGCCCACGTTGGCGGCGATCGAGGCGGAGCACTGCCCTGCTGACCGAGGTCGGGACGCGCTTCACCGACTTCTCCGAGCTCGACGACCGGTTCCATCGGCTTGTCCAGAGCGCGGCCAGCAACCGCTTCTTCGAGAACTTCTACGACGTCATCTTGCTGATGTTCCACTACCACTACCAGTGGAACAAGAAGGACCAGATGGAGCGAAACCGGATCGCCATCGAGGAGCACCTCGCCTTAATCGGCGGGCTCAGGTCGAAGAGCGCGATCGACGCCGAGTACTTCTGCCGCAAGCACCTGGAATCCGCCAAGCGGACCCTGCTGAGTTCGATCGAACGGTCCGGGACGGGGCAGCGCTGACCGGGGCGTGGCCGAAGCAGGCCTGTTCCCAGGGGAACGGCGGTGCGCCGGCCGGCGGACTAGGGTGACCGTCGAGGGTCAACCGACCCCCAGGTCCTCGACAGGGAGATCGCCATGTCCAGCCCGCAGCAAGCCAGAGCCGTCATCGTCAAGACGCTTCTGTCCCAGGCCGTCCAACGCATCGATTTCAGCCTGAGCACGATCAGCATCGACGGCGCGGCCTACCGGGCGCTCGCCTCGCTGGTGGCCGCCAACGAGATCGGGGTCGTGGTCGAGGCGCAGGACAAGGGCGTCGGCGCGAGCTACAAGGTGTCGTCCAACGACATCAGCCTGTCGCCGCATTTCAACGACGCCGATGTCATGCAGTTGAGCTACCTCGTGCACGAATGCGCCCACGCGATCCATGACATCTACGGGGCCAGCGGGATCGATACGCGCCGAGGCAGCAGGACCTACACCACCAATTCCGAAGACGAAGCGGCCGCCTACATTGCCGGGGCGCTCTACTACGTCCACGCAGGCGGCCCCGCCCCGGTGGGCTGGCATCCGCACTGGCAGAAGGCCTACACGATCGCCAAGTCGCTGGTTGGCCGGAAGGGTGTGAAAATCCCGTTCCACGACGAAATGCATCTCCGAAGCCTGATCGCCGTGCGCCCGGTCTACGCCGCGTCCGGCGTCTTCGGCGCCACGACGTCCGACGGCATCTGACGGGCGGGCGGAGAGACCCGGTTCAGCTGCCGAGCAGGCAGGCGTCGCCGCGGGCCTGGTCGCGCCGGACGAAGGACGGCCGTACGGTGGCGCAGCGGGGCTCGGCGACCGCGCAGCGTTCCCGGAAGGCGCAGCCGGTCGGCAGGGCGGCGAGGTCCGGCGGGGAGCCCGGGATGGTAACGAGGCGCGAGCCGGGCGCGGCCTTGTCGACCCGCGAGGAGAGCAGCCAGCGGGTGTAGGGATGGCGCGGGTCAGGGCTCGAATCTAGCGAACCGGAAAGGGCGTTCGATCGCAGCGATTGATTCCGATGCCGGTTGATCTCGCAAGGAGAATGGCGAGCACGTAAGTACGGCAGGACCAATCGTGAAAACATGATTCAGCTCAGATGCTTGCATATCCGCACAGAAACCACAGAGTCACGAACTTGAAATAGCCGCCAGAGAGCGAGAATTGCGCGGCCCGCCATGCCAGAGAAGTCATGAAGCCTCACGGGATTCCGTAGTATATCTCGCGGACTTAGACAATACGACTTGTCGAAATGGCGGAGACGCAGTCGTACGCGAACGCGTCTCCACCGGAGAAAGCTTGGAAATTTCGGGGAGTATTTTTCACTCTTGCCGCAACACTCCCTAGGAGTCCGCATTTTACATGGCCTACGCATTAGGCTCCCCCAATAGGATCAGGGGACCGTATTGTCGACGCAGGGAATACTCCCGCCGCAGCAGTCAAAATCGGTTGATGTCCGCCTGATGCGTATGGGGCAGTTTCACGGGCGGCAGTCGCCGCTCGAGGTCCGCACGCCGGGACTCGAATTGGGCAGGAAGTTTGAGCGAGGTTCCCAGAGCGTTCGGCGCTTCGTCGACGGTGAAGCCCGGCGGGTCGGTGGCGACCTCGAACAGAACGCCGCCGGGCTCGCGGAAATAGATCGAGTGGAAGTATTTGCGGTCCTTCATGGGCGTGACCTCGAAGCCTTGTCCAGCGATCAGCTCGCGCCACTCCGCTAGTTGCGTGTCGTCCTTTGCCCGGAAGGCGACATGGTGCACCGTTCCGCCGCCGGGCCGAGCGTGTTTCGGACCGGCTGAACACAGCACGTCGACATGGCGGCCCGGGGCCGCCGAGGCGCTCGAGTACCGACGCACGCCGGCGTCCTCGTTTGTCTGGCGGTAGCCCAGGACGTCGGTCAGCACCTTGATGGTGGGGTCCGGGTCCTCGACCCGGAGCGCCACCGCGTGCAGGCCCGCAATGGCCTCCTTGGGAGAAGGCTCAAAATCCGCTTCGACCACTTCGAGGTGCAGCCCGTCAGGGTCGGTCAGGCTGACGATCCGCTCCCCCATGCGCTCGTACGGCGCGCTCGTGTCGACGCCGTGGTCCGAGAGGCGGACCATCCAATCGTCCAGAGCGTGACGGGGCACCGCCAACGCGACCGTCTCGGTGACGCCGTTTCCGGGCCGGCCCCGGCCTGCGTACACGAAGGGAAAGAAGGTCAGGATGGTGCCGGGATGGCCGTCATGGTCGCCGTAGTAGAAGTGATAGACGTCCGGCGCGTCGAAATTGACCGTGGTTTTGACCAGCCTCAGGCCGAGGACTTTCGTGTAGAAATCGATGTTGGCCTGCGGATCTATGGCGATGCAGGTCACGTGATGCAGTCCGGGTGAGGCGAGCGTCATCGGCGTTCTCCTGGGACATTGGGCTGTGCTCTTTCAATGCGCTCCGCTCAAGCCCGCTCACCGGGCCGATTCCTTGACGACGACCGAGGGGGCTGCCGGCCGTTCGACATCCAGGAAATGGCGGACCACCGGGGCATCGGGTCCGGTGTGGTAACGGGCGACCTCGGCCTGCAGATCGGCGTCGGCTTTCGAAACCCGGCGGTGCTGGCGCAGGTGCTCGGCCCATGACGAGACCATGAACCATTCGACGAGCCGTTCCGGATCCGCCGTATCCTCGGTGATGCCCCACCCATGGGCCCCGTCGCGCCGCCTCACGGTGGCGAGCCTATGGACCGCCAGCAGGAATTCTTCGCGGGCCGAGGCTGCGACGCGGTATTCGATCAGGATCAGAACCGGTCCGCGATCATGTTCGACGGGCGCGGCGAGCAGCGGCTCGGGCCAGTGGTTGGAGGGTGTGAGGTCGGCCTCGCCGATCGGCAGCTTGACCCGGTGCATGACGAGAGCGGCGGCGAGCAGCGCCGCTGCGGCCAGAATCAGCGTGCCGCTGATCCCAACGGCTTGCGCCACGGCGCCCCATCCCAGGCTTCCCGCCGTCATCGCACCGTTGAACACCGTCAGGTAGACGGCGAGCGCCCGGCCGCGCACCCAATTCGGCAGGATCGCCTGCGCGGCCCCGTTGAGGGTCGTCAAGGCGACGATCCAGCCGGCGCCGAGCAAAACCAGGATCGTCACGGCCACCCCTTGCGGCGGGGCGAATGCCAGCGCGCCGATCACACCGGCGATCGTCAGGCCGGCGAGCAACAGCAGGGCGTCGGCATCGAACCGGCTGCGCAGCTTCGGCAAGGCCAGCGCGCCGAGGATCGCTCCCGCGCCGACCGCACCGAGCAACACGCCGTAGAAGCCCGCCCCGCCGCCGAGCAGGTTGCGCGCCACGAGCGGCAGAAGCGCCCAGACGGCGCTGGCGCAGGCGAAGAAGATTGCGGCGCGCAACAGCACGACGTGCAATTCGCGACTGGCCCGGGCATAGCGCAGGCCGGCGCGGAAGGCGCCCGCGAAGCGTTCGTGCAGCGCGTCGTCGATGTCTGGCGCGCGTCTCCACCACACCAGGGCCGCGACGACCAGCAGGTAGCTGAGCACGTCCGCCCCATACGTGACGCCCGCTCCGAAGCTGGCGAGGATGAGGCCGCCGAGGGCCGGGCCGATCGATCGTGCGATGTTGATTCCCAAGGAATTCAGCGCCACCGCGGTCTTCAGCTCGCCCTTCGAGACCAGTTCCGGGACGATCGCCTGCCAGGTCGGGGCCATCAGCGCGGCGCCGACGCCGCCCAGGAAGGTCAACGCGACAAGACTGCCGACGCCGAGCTGTCCGGTCTGAGCTAAGGCCATCAGCGAGAGGCTGACGAGCCCGAGCAGGATCTGGATCGCGATCAGGAACCGGCGGCGATCGAGGATGTCGGACAGAACACCGGCTGGGATGGCGAGCAGAAAGATGGGCAGGGTCGCGGCCGCCTGGACCAGGGCGACGGCCGCCGGCGCGCCGGAGAGGTCCGTGACGAGCCATGCGCTGGCGACGTCGCGCATGAAGCTGCCGATGTTGCCGAGGACCGTCGCACACCACAGGACCGCGAAGACCCTGTTGCGCAACGGGGCGAAGCTGGAGGCCGGCGCAGGCTGGTTCATGGCTGTGCCTCGCCCTGCAGGTCATGCCAGGCAAACGGCGTTGACGGCACGGCGCGGAGCCCGACCATCTCAGACCGCCCAGCAGGCGCAGCCGAGCGCCCCCCAGAAACTCTTGCTGTCGGACGCGGGCGGGTTGGCGGCCCAGACCCTCGCGTGGTCATGTCCGTGGATGCCGCAGGTTTTCGCACAGCCGCAGGCGGCCGCGAAAGCATGTCCGCGGTTCCCGGCCTCGGCCCGCTTCTGGTAGCCGCCGAAGGTGCGCACCGGCGACCAGTCCGGCATGGCGGGCGGGAGCGGCGGGTTCAAACCAGCGAAGTCGCCGGCCCCGTGGACGGGCCGGCCGCCGAGCAAGGTCAGGACACTCGTGATGTCCTGGATCTCGTCTTCGGGCACCGTCATGTAGTCGCGGTCCAGAACGGCCAGGTCGGCGAGCTGGCCGGCCTTGATCTGTCCCTTCTTGCCCTGCTCGGTCGAAAACCAGGTGTTCGCTTCCGTCCACAGCCTCAGCGCCTTTTCGCGATCGAGCCGGTTGCGCTGCGGATAAAGCTGCAGCCCGCCAAGGGTCCGGCCCGTGACGAGCCATGCCAGCGAGACCCATGGGTTGTAGCTCGCCACGCGCGTTGCGTCGGTGCCCGCACCCACGGGCACGCCCGCCTCCAGCATGCGCGCGACCGGCGGCGTTCGCTCGGCCGCCGCGGCTCCATAGCGCGCCACGAAATCTTCTCCCTGGAACATCATGCGGTGCTGCACGGCGATGCCGCCGCCCAGGGCCGCGATACGGTCGATGTTGCGGTCGCTGATCGTCTCGCAATGGTCGAAGAGCCAATGCAAACCGCGCAAGGGAACGTCGCGGTCGACCTTTTCGAAGACGTCCAGCGCCCGGGTGATGGTCTCGTCGTAGGTGGCGTGCAGCCGCCACGGCCAGCGGTTCTGCGCCAGCAGGCGGACGACCGGTTCGAGTTCGGATTCCATGGTGGCCGGCAATTCCGGCCGTTCGACGCGGAAGTCCTCGAAATCGGCCGCGGCGTAGACCAGCATTTCGCCGGCGCCGTTGTGGCGATAGAGATCGTCGCCCTGGCCCGGTCTGACCTGCTTCGCCCATCCCTGAAAGTCGGCCAGTTCCTGTTTCGGCTTCTGGGTGAACAGGTTGTAGGCGATCCGGAGCGTGAGCTCGCCTTCGGCGTGGAGCTTCTCGATAATCGCATAGTCGTCCGGATAGCTCTGGAAGCCGCCGCCCGCGTCGATGACGCCGGTCACGCCGAGCCGGTTCATCTCGCGCATGAAATGGCGCGTCGAATTGAGCTGGTATTCGGGAGGCAGCTTCGGCCCCCGGGCGAGCGTCGCGTACAGGATCGTGGCGTTCGGGCGGGCGAGCAGAAGACCCGTCGGATTGCCGGCCGAGTCGCGCTGGATCTCGCCCCCGGGCGGATCCGGCGTCTCCTTCGTGTAGCCGACCACCCGCAACGCCGCTCTGTTCAGGAGGGCCCGGTCGTAGAGATGCAGGATGAACACCGGCGTATCCGGCGCGATCGCGTTGAGTTCGTCCAGCGTCGGCAGTCTCTTCTCGACGAACTGGTGCTCTGTGAATCCGCCCACGACGCGGACCCATTGCGGCGGCGGCGTCACGGCGACCTGCCGCTTCAGCATCTCCAGCGCCTGGCCGAGGGAGCGCACGCCGTCCCAACGGAGTTCCATGTTGTAGTTCAGTCCGCCGCGGATGATGTGCATGTGGCTGTCGATCAGTCCGGGAACCGCGCGTCGACCGCCGAGGTCGATCACCTGCGTCCGCGGTCCGGCCAGCGCGCGGATCTCGCCCTCGGTGCCGACGGCCAGAAATCGCCCGTCCGCGATGGCGACGGCGTCCGGGGCCGGATTCGCTCGATCCAGTGTCGAGAAGCGCCCGTTGACGAGGATGCGGTCGGCTGGCACGGCGGAGCCTCCTGGGTTGGTGGTCTGGGCGGCGGTCGGCAGCCCGAAGAGCGCCGAGAGAGCCCCGGCTGCGCCGCCGGCCGCAGCCTGTCGGCGAGACGGGTTCATGAGGGCGCCCCGTCGCGCTCGGGCCCGTGGGTGTCGCTGTTCGGTCCCCGGCCCGGACGGTCTGCGATGTCGGATGCCTCGGCCGAACCCCGCAGCCCGTCCGTCGCGAGCGGGCTTCCGGCCAGGACCCGCTTAGCGGCGGGGACGATCTGCTCGCCGATCAGAATCCCGAGCAGGCCGACGAGCGCGACGACCGGCGGTGCCGGAGACCGGACGTTGAGCAGGCTGTAGATCACGCCGACGAGCAGGCCCGCGCCGAGGGATGCCAGATAGAGTTTCATGCCGCCTGCCTCGCTGACCCCGGTGTCGGGCTGCGCCCTGCCGGGGCGATCACCGGGGCTTGGACGCGACGACCTGTCCGCACAGGGCGAGATCATCGCGTTCAAAAGCCGCCGGGTGATTTCCGGATCTCAGGCGCGCACGAAGGCCAGGAGATCGGGATTGAGCACGTCGTGGTTGACGGTGAGCATGCCGTGTGAAAGGCCCGGATAGGTCTTCAGCGTGCCCTGCTTGAGCAGCTTGACCGCCTTCGGGGCCGAGTTGGCGATCGGAACCACCTGGTCGTCCTCGCCATGCAGCACCAGCGTCGGGATCGTGATGGCCTTGAGGTCGTCCGTCTGATCGGTTTCCGAGAAGGCCTTGACGCCGTCGTAGTGGGCCTTGGCGCTGCCCATCATGCCCTGGCGCCACCAGTTGTCGACGACGCCCGGCAATACCTTCGCGCCCTCCCGGTTGAACCCGTAGAACGGTCCGGCCGCGACATCGCGGAAGAACTGCGAGCGGCTCTCCGCGGTCGCCTTGCGAAAGCCGTCGAACACCTCGATCGGCAGCCCGTCCGGGTTGGACGGCGTCTTCAGCATCAGCGGTGGCACGGCGGCCACCAGGACCGCCTTGGCGGCCCGGCCGGACGGCTGCCCGTGGCGGGCAATGTAGCGCGCGACTTCGCCGCCGCCGGTCGAGTGACCGATGTGGACCGCGTTCTTCAGGTCGAGCGCCTCCACGACCGCGAAGGCGTCGGCCGCGTAATGGTCCATGTCGTGGCCTTCGCTCGCCTGCGTGGAGCGCCCGTGGCCGCGGCGGTCATGGGCCACGACGCGGAAGCCATGCTGAAGGAAGAACAGCATCTGGGCGTCCCAGTCGTCCGAGCTCAACGGCCAGCCATGGTGGAACATGATGGGCTGAGCGTCTTTCGGGCCCCAATCCTTGTAGAAAATGTCGAGGCCGTCCTTCGTCGTCACGGTGGCCATGGATCGTTGTCCCTTGCTGGTGGAGGTTTGCGGCGCAGCGCCCTCGGCGTGAGCCGGCGCGATGACCGCCGCCGTAACGGCGGCGGCACCCAGGTGCAGAACGGTCCGGCGAGACGGTGTCCCGGACCAGGTGGCGGAAGGGCTTTCCGATCTCTCGTGAGGGTCGGACATGGTCGCCTCAGTGTCCTTCCTGGGCGCCGAACATCGTCTTCGCATAGGTAATTCCGAGGCCGTAGGCGCCTCCGAACCGCTTCGCGATACCGGTGGTCAGCTCGTAGGTATCGCTGCGCGCCCAGTCGCGCTGCAGTTCCAGGAGGTACTGAAGCGCCGTCATCGGACGCGCTCCGGCCTGGATCATGCGCTGCATGGCGCGCTCGTGAGCCTCCTCGCTCACGTCCCCGCAGGCGTCGGCGATCACGTGGACCTCGAATCCCTGGTCGAGCGCGGACATGGCCGGCCCCACGATGCAGACGCTCGTCCACAGTCCGGCGAGAACGATGCGGGGCTTGCCGATCCTGTTGATCGCCTCGACGACCGCCGGGTCCTCCCAGGTATTCATCGAGGTCCGGTCGAGGACCGCGTGACTCGGGAAAGCCTCCGAGATCTCGGCGAACATAGGCCCGGAGAAACTCTCCCTGGCTACCGTCGTCAGGATGGTCGAGACGCCGAACCCGGCGGCAGCGTGGGAGACCAGGGCCGCGTTGTTACGAAGCGTCACCGCGTCGATCGACTTGGTCGCGAAAGCCATTTGCGACTGGAAGTCGATCATGATCAGGATATGGTCCTTCGGCGAGAGCAGATTTTTTCCCGGGGTCGTCGTTGCAATGGCCATCGGAGGCTCCTCGTCGCGGTTGTTTGGTCCGGGGGCGCGGTCGCGCTCGGGAGGGCTCGCGACCGCCGGTGAAAGCCGGTCGGGGACTGGCGAGCCCGGCAAGGGTGTTGTGCCCGAGGGCAACGCGGGCCCTCTTCTTGCTACGAGTGGTAGCGGGCGGGGCCGGATCGTCGCAATTATCCAGTGGGTTCGGTCGGTTTGGCCTGCCGGATAGGGTCCAGCCTTGGCCATGCCTCGGTCGCGGCGGCTTGCGCTCAGGCGATCCCGAGCGCCGCGCGAATGCACGCCAGGAGCTCATCGGCGTGGAACGGCTTGCGCAGATAACAGGTTACGCCAGCCAGCAGGGATCGGGACCGCGTCACCTCGTCGGGAAACGCCGTAGCGAGGATGGTCGGTACGGCGCGACCCGCCCGGCTGAGGTGAACGAAAAGATCGATGCCGCTCATTCCGGGCATCCGGATATCCAGTATCAGACACCTGGTCAGTAATCGCAGGTCCGAATTCAAAAACTCATGGGCTGATGGGAAGCCCTTTGCGTGAAAGCCCATCGCCTCAACGAGGCTGACCGTCGCCTCGAGCGTAGCCAGATCGTCGTCGACCACAGATACGAGTGGGCCCAAGGCCATTACGCGGTCCAGTTTTGCATCCGAGGCGGCACCTGAGACTGGCGTCTCGGGGCGGCGGTCGCGCTCGCCAGGACCACCATGGGACCGGAAGCCCGCTCGTCACAATTATCCCTAGGTGTCCCCCGTCCGACGCTTGGCGACAATGTCGAGGATCCGGTCCGAAAGCCTGACCAGGTCGGCCAGGGAGGTGGCCTGCAGCTTCTGCATGACCTGGGCCCGATGGACTTTCACGGTCACCTCGCTGAGCTGAAGCTCGGCTGCGATTTGCTTGTTCATCAGGCCGCTCGTGACGAGGGGGAGAATCTCACGCTCTCGTGGGGTCAGCGTTTCGAAGCGGCCGGCGAGTTCCGCGTCGGCTCTTGCCTGGGCGTCCCGGACGGCATGGATGGCGAGCCCCCGGTGGACGGCATCGAGCAGGTCCTGGTCGCGGAACGGCTTGGTCAGGAATTCGATGGCACCGGCCTTCATGGCCGCGACGGACATCGGCACGTCGCCGTGGCCGGTGATGAAGACGACCGGAATGGTCCTGAGCGTCAGCTTCAGTTCGCGCTGGAACTCCAATCCGCTGATCCCGGGCAATCGGACGTCGAGCACAAGGCAACCGGGACCATCGTGCGGCGGAGTCCCCAGGAACTCCGCCGGCGAACCGAACGAGCGAACAGAGTGGCCGACGGAGCGCAACAGGCTCTCGATGGACACCCGCATGGCCGGATCGTCATCGATGACGAAGACAACGGCGGTTTCGCTCCTCATTCCTCCTCCCTGCCTGTGTCGACGTTGATGGCCGGCGGGAGCGAAAATCGGAAGGCGGCGCCTCGCGGGCTGTTGGGCCCTGCCCACAGACGGCCGCCATGGGCATCGATCACCGTGCGGCAGAACATCAGCCCCATGCCCATCCCATCGGGTTTGGTCGTGAAGAACGGATCGAATATCCGCTCGAGATGCGCCGCATCGAGACCCGATCCCGTATCCTCGACGCTGACGAGCACATCGCCATGATCCAGTTGTCGCGTCACGAGGCGCAGGGTCCGCTGCCCCGCGCCAACCGACCGCATCGCTTCGACGGCGTTGTCGATCAGGTTCGACATCACCTGCTGAAGCTGTACGGCATTTCCGATCACATGGGGCGCCCCGCGGTCGAGGTCCAGGTTGACCGACACACGCCCCAGCCGCGCATCAGCCTCGCTGGCCTTGATGACCTGGACGATCAGGTCGTTCACATCGAGCCGTTCCCGCTCCCGCGCGCTTTTCATGAACATGGTGCGGATGCTGGACACGATCTTGCTGGCGCGATGGCCCTCGTCGACGATCCGCTTCATCGCCGCCTTGGCCTCGTCGAGATGCGGGTCGGCCTTGTCCAGCCATCGAAGGCCGGCGTCCGCATTGGTGACCATGCTGGCGAGCGGCTGATTGACCTCGTGCGCGATCGAAGCGGACAACGCCTCCATGGCGGTCAGACGATTCTGGCGCGTTCGTCGTTGGGCGGCTTCGGATCTGGCGAGGCGCGTATAGACCGCCGTCGTCTCCGACAGCAGTACGACAAGCACGATGCTGGCGGACGCCAGTCCGAACAGGCGCCCCGCCCACCAGCCGACACCTAGGCGAACGCCGGACCCGAGGTAGGAAATCTGCACGACTTCGATCAACAGCGTCACCAGGACGACCATGAGCCAGAGGTCGAGGATGGTTCGGAAGCGCAGCGAGAGGGCCACCATTCCCGCGAGATAGATGAGGCCCGCAAGGACGGGAATGTATCGCCAGAGCAAACCGACGTTGCGGGCATCGATCATGAAGTCCGGCAAATGCCGATCGTTCGAGAAGACTAGCCAGGTCGTCAGGCAGACAACCGCGGCGACGGCTGCGATCATGCCCAGGATCGCCAGCCGAACCGAGCCGCCCGCATAGGATCGCTCGCTGAGCACGGCATAGGCCAGAATGAAGAGCGGGAACCCCAGTCGTCGCAGGGCCGCAATCGCGGCGGTGCTTTGAAGGCCCTCGTCGATTCCGAACGAGTTGAACAAGCCGGGATAGGTCAGCACCCAGGGCACGATCAGCGTCCCCGAGAACAAGTATCCGGACGCAAGCAACAAAATGGCCCGGCAGCGCTGAACATGGAACAGCGAAACCAGGAGTGCTGACGTGATCAATTCGATCACGAGCACACCCGCCGCATAGGCCGGGAGCAAGACTTCCGTGTTCGGCAGAGATTGGGATGCGTAGGGTGCAACGCCCGCCATCGCGGCGAACAGCGAGACGACGACGCCGACCGCAAGCCAAACCTGACTGCGGTTCGGAGCCGTTGTCGAAATCAGGACGTGATCGACGGCGGCAGCCCGTGGGGTGGCGTTCAATGTCCGCTCCACCTTTTCTCGACACACGCCATCAATACACCAACCGCCGTAGCGAGCACGGCTCCGAACGCGCCCACTGCACCCACGATGAACCAGCTCGGCAGGCAACCGATTATCTCCATAAGGAGACACCACGAAAGGACAGACCGAAGGACAATCACGAGCGGCGGGCCTGATACCGCCGTTTCGGCAGGACCGACGGCCGCCGTGCCGGCGAGGCCAAGTGTGGGCACACCTATTCGGACTCTGCCACCATCGGTCGCTTCCGACGCCGCCGATCATTTGGTCGTTCGTCGTTCGCACTTCGCGAGGCTGGATGTCTCAGTCCGCTGAGCGATCCTGAGAGACCGTGACCGTCGACGGGTCAACAGCTGGAATGACCAGATCGGCCAGGATCTTGCGCAGGCGTGGCGTCGCAAAATCCACGAAGGTGCGCACCTTCGGCGAGATCAGCCGGTTCTGCTGATAAACGAGGCTTACCGGCACTGCAGCCGGCGCGTGCGCGTCCAGAACGGGGACCAGCCGACCATCTCGGATTTTGTCGGCCACCATGTAGGACAGCGCGATCGTGATGCCGTCGCCGTTTTCTGCCGACGCAATGGCCGCAACGGCGTCGTTGATCTCAAGG
Organism: Prosthecomicrobium sp. N25; assembly: GCF_037203705.1. Taxonomy (NCBI): domain Bacteria; kingdom Pseudomonadati; phylum Pseudomonadota; class Alphaproteobacteria; order Hyphomicrobiales; family Kaistiaceae; genus Prosthecomicrobium; species Prosthecomicrobium sp. N25. The sequence continues at coordinate 2,499,530 of NZ_JBBCAT010000001.1, read as the reverse complement.
CGCGGCATGAAGGACACGCTGTGGCCGCTCCGGCCATCCATGAAGCGCCACTCGCGATTGGGCATCAGCCCGGTGAAGGCGATCATCGAATGGCGACGCAGATCGGCCGGGGACAATGGCGTGCCGCGCCGGGCGAGGTAGTCCGGGCTCGCCACGAGGATCCGGCGCACCGATCCGACCTTCTTGGCCACGAGGTTCGAATCCGACAGCGGCCCGATGCGCACTGCGACGTCGATCCCCTCTTCGATCAGATTGGTGATGCGATCGAGCAGCAGGACCGAGACTGAGATGCGCGAGTACTGGTTGAGGAAAGCCGTCACTACCGGTGTCAAAGCCGAACGGCCGAAGGTGACGGAGGCCGTGACGGTGAGATGCCCATGCGGCACCGATGTCTCGCCGACCGCCTCCTTCTCTGCGGTATCGAGATCGATGAGGATCCGCCGGGCATTCTCGAGGAAGCGCTGACCGACGTCCGTGATCGTCAGGCTGCGGGTGGTCCGGTTGAACACACGGGCGCCGAGCCGGTCTTCCAGCGCCGAAATGGCGCGGGTGACGGCGGGCGGCGACAGGCGCATGCGCGCCCCGGCCTTGGCGAAGCTGCCCGCATCAGCCACCGAGACGAAGACTTCGATCTCGTGCAAGCGATCCACGGAATTATTCCTCTCTGAGGAACAATGAATTCCATACGTCGCGTATTCTTTCAACAGGGATGTAGAGCCATTTTATGCCTCAGCGGGGCCCCATGGCCTGCCGCACAATGTCAGAAGGAGAGAGCCCCATGGCTCGTGTTGCCGTCATCAATCCCCAAACCGCTACGGGTGAAGCCAAAGAGTTGCTCGATGCCGTCCAATCCGGCTTGGGCATGGTCCCGAACTTCATCCGCGTGCTCGCGAATTCGCCCGCCGCGCTCAAGGCCTTCCTGGGCATCCATGGCATCGCCGGGGCTGGTCAGCTCGACCAGAAGACGCGCGAGCGCATCGCGCTGGCCGTCGCCGAGCAGAATGCCTGCCAATATTGCGTGTCCGCGCACACGGCCATCGGCCGCAAGGTCGGCCTCGACAACGAGGAAATGCTCGCGAACCGCATGGGCCGTTCGACGGATGTCAAAGCGGAAGCCGCGCTGGCCTTCGCCCGAGCGCTCGTCCAGCATACCGGTCAGGTAAGCAAGCTCGAAATCGATAACGTACGTGCCGCGGGCCACTCGGATGGCGAGATCATCGAGATCATTACCCACGTGGCGATGAATATCTTCACGAATCTGTTGGGCAAGGCGACGCAGATCGATATCGACTTTCCCAAGATCGATCTGAACAAGGCCACCTGATCTCCGTAACTGGCCCGAACATATGCCCTTTCCGGGCATCGGGCGCCACGGGAAACTCGGCCCGGTTCCGCCAACAGCGATTTTTCAGTGTAGGCCAAGGACACCCGCTCAGGGTCTCGCGTGGTAACCGGATCGCCGTTCGGTACGCCTATGGCGCGACGTCGGCGGGAATTGGTTCGGTGGCAACGAGAACCGGGACTTCGACGAGCGCGGCCTGATGGGCCTGCGTTTCGCGAGCATCAACGATCAACCGATTCAAGAGACCGACCGGACATTCCGGTGGCCACAAGGCGCTCGCCCGCAGGATTACCCGGGCCTGTTCGATCTCGGGCTCTAGCAAGGCGGGTCAAGCGACCCGTGAGAGGATGTCATGTCGCACAAGTTTGCGGAAATCGCCTTCACGCCAACAGTGAAGAAGATCCAGGACCAACAGGGCAGCCGCATGGCCTATGCCCGGATGGAGGGCGTACGGGAGCCCGTGAATCAGCGACTGACCGGCGCCGAAGCGAGCTTCCTCGCGGCACGGGACTCGCTCTACATGGCAACCGTCAGCGAGACGGGCTGGCCCTATATTCAGCATCGCGGCGGGCCCGCAGGCTTCGTGCGGGTCATCGACGAACGCACGATCGGCTTCGCGGATTTCCGTGGCAACCGGCAATATGTGAGCGTCGGCAACCTGACGACTGACGACCGCGTCTCGCTTTTCTTCATGGACTATCCCAACAAGACGCGCCTGAAGCTCTTCGGTCGGGCTCGAATCGTCGGGCTCGATCACCCGGCGACGCTTGACCGGCTTCAGCTGCCGGATTACCGGGCGCGCGTGGAGCGGGGCTTCCTCATCACGGTCGAGGGCTTCGACTGGAACTGCCCACAGCACATCACCGAGCGGTTCACACTCGATGAAATCCGCGCGATGTCAGCGCCGCTGACCACGCGCATTGCTGAACTCGAGGCCGAACTCGCCCGGCGTCCGGCTCTGCTTCCAACCGAATGAGGCGAGTCATGCTTGCACAGGACGAAGGTCGGATCCGCTACCGCGAGTGCCTCGAGTTGGCGGCCCGTTACGGGCATTTCCTGCCGTGCGAGACCGTCGTCCGCGCACGCTACTCTCACCCCCAACCGCTCAAACCAGCTGCACCTCGGGCGGTGTATTTGACGGATACTACCTTCTGAGCGGGGGAAGCCTTCAACACCGCATCCGGAGCGAGCGCATGAACGCGCGCTTGTTCCTCACCTTTGCCGACGCGCGGGAAGAGTTGGAGGCTCGGCGCAGCCATAATGGCGTCATTCGAGCGGGAAGTGGCAGGCGATCCTACGCCCGTCGGCTTCGGCGACGAGCGGGGGTCGGTCGGTGCGGCAGAGCGGTACCGCGCGCGGGCAGCGACTCGAGAAGGCGCAGCCGACGGGGCGGTCGATCGGGCTCGGCAGGTCTCCCGCCGGCAGGACGGGCCGATCGCGTCGCGCGCGTCCGACCTGGTGGACGTCAGGTTCGGCGTCGAGCAGGGTGCGCGTATAGGGATGGCGTGGACGGCCGAAGACGATGTCCACGGCGCCCTGTTCCATGACCTCGCCAAGATACAGGACGACCACCCTGTCGGCGAAATGCCGGACGAGGCCGAGGTCGTGGGTGATGAACAGGATGGCTAGCCCGAGCCGGTCGCGCAGATCGGCGAAGAGGCGGACGATCTGCGCGCGGACTGATACGTCGAGCGCGGAGACCGCCTCGTCGGCGACAAGGAGATCGGGCTCGACGGCGAGCGCCCGGGCGATGGCGATGCGCTGGCGCTGCCCGCCCGAGAAGGCGGCCGGCTTGCGCGCCGCCATGGTACGGTCGAGCCCGACGAGGTCGAGCAATTGGCCGACCCGCTCTTCGACGGCCTCGCCGCGGGCGAGGCCGTGGTGGGCGATGGGCTCGCCGATCAGGGTCCTGACGTCGAGCTTCGGATTGAGGCTTGCATAGGGGTCCTGGAAGACGATCTGGGTGCGCCGGCGCGCCTCCGCGCGGGTACGCGCGGCGGCCCCGGCGTTCGCGACTGATCCAGCGCTCGGGCGCTCCAGGCCGAGGATGCAGCGGCCGATCGTCGATTTACCGGAGCCGCTCTCGCCGACGAGAGCGACCACCTCGCCCCGGCCGACCGTGAAGTCGACGCCCGCCACCGCCGTGAGTGTGCGCGCGCCGAGACCGAACCAGCCGCCGCCGACGGGGAAGCGCTTGACGAGGCCGCGGACCTCCAGGAGCGGCGGCGCTTCGGCGGGGCCCGCCGCGGGCTTGACGGAGCCGAAGTCCGCGCCGCCCGGCAGGGCGTCGAGAAGCGCACGCGTGTAGGGGTGGGCCGGCCGGCCGATGACCTCGGCGACAGATCCCTGCTCCACGATCCGGCCGTGACGCATGACGGCGACGTCGTCGGCGATCTCGGCTACGACGCCCAGATCGTGGGTGATGAACAGGACGCCGAGGCCCTCGGCGGCCTGGAGTTCGGCGAGCAAGCGCAGGATTTGGGCCTGGATCGTCACGTCCAGGGCAGTCGTCGCCTCGTCGGCCACGAGCAGCTTCGGCCGGCACGCCATGGCGCTGGCGATCATCACCCGCTGACGCATGCCGCCGGACAGCTGATGCAGATACTGCCCGGCGCGCCGCCTTGCGTCCGGAATGCCGACGCGGGTGAGGTGCTCGACGGCGGCCTCGTGGGCCGCCCGCCAGCCCAGGCCCTGATGGCGCACGATGCCTTCGGCGATCTGTTCGCCGACGGTCAGCACCGGGTTCAGCGCCGTCATCGGCTCCTGGAAGATCATGCCGATCGACCGCCCCCGGAGGGTCGCCAGCGCCTTCGTATCGCGCGGGTCGTAGTCGCGGCCGTCGAAGCGCATGCGTCCGCTCCGCGCCGTCGCGCCGCCGGGGGCGAGACCGATCAGCGAGGCCGCGGTCAGCGACTTGCCCGACCCGCTCTCCCCGACGAGCGCCGTCACCCGTCCGGCCGGCACGTCGAAGCCGACGTCCAGGACGGTCGGCTCCGCCCGGCCCGGAAAGCCGATCGAGAGATCCCGGACCGACAGGAGCGGCTGAGGCTCGGTCACGGGAGCGGATCCTCCTCGACCCCTGTGGCGGCGAAGAGTTCGCCGCGCTCGGCCCACTCGTGCCACGAGCCGACGAAGACGCGGCCGTCGCCCGCAAAGCCGGCGAGCCTAAGGCCGTAGAGCGCGGTCGCCGCCCGGGCGCCGCGGTGGCAATAGATGATGACCGGGGTCTCGGGGGTGAGCCCCGCCGCGCGAGCCCGCGCGGCGATCTCGTCCGGCGCGCGGTAGCGGCCGTCGGCCAGGAGATCCTCGTAGAAGAGCAGGACCGAATCCGGGATGCGGCCGGGGCGGGCGCAGCAGGGATGGACGAAGCTGCCGGTGTGTTCGGTCGGCCGGCGCACGTCGAGGACGACCGTCCCGGGCTCGCGGGCCAGGATGTCGTCGACCCCGGCGTAGAGATCGGCGCGCGGCGCCGGAGGCGCCGGGCCGGCCGCGCCGCCGGTGATCGCCGCATCGGCGCCCGTGCCGGGCGCGACCGGTCCGCCGGCCGCAACCCAGGCCTCGTATCCGCCGTCCAGGATCAGGCCTCCGCCGAGACCCGCATGCTCATGGAACCACAAGCCTCGCGGACTGATCATGCCGGTGGCGGTTTCGAAGAACACCACCGTCCGGGCCTTGTCGGCGCCTACCGCAGTCAGGCCCGCCCAGGCGGCGCGCTGTAGGTCGGCGAGGCCGGCGGCGTCGCTCCGGGGGATGAAGTAGTCGTAGACGTCGAGATGCACGGCGCCGGGCAGGGTCGCCTTTCTCCAGGCGGCGCGGTCGCGCGTGTCGACGAGGAGCAGTCCGGGTTCGCCGAGCCGCGCGCGCAGCGCCTCGGCCGAGATGACGATGCTCTTCGGTTCGGTCATGGCCGATACTCCCAGGGGCGGTCGACGAGCGGCAGAATGGTTCCGAGGCCGCGTTCATCGGCGGCGGCCAGGACCCGGGCGGCGAGTGCGACGTCGAAAACGTTGAGGCCGAACGTGGAGACGTAGACGGCGTCGTCCGGGCCGGGGCGTGGCGCGCCGGCGAGGAGGGCGCCGAGATCGGCCGTGACCCGCTCGGGGCCGAAGCGGCCGGCGCGGTACATCCGGAACAGGCTCTTGCCGCTCGCCTCCGCGAAGGGACCCCAGAGATCGACGTGGACGCGGGTCGACCGGTCGATCGCGTCGAACGGCACCTCGTGGTGGCCGATCTGGACGACGAGCCGGCCCGGCCGCACCGCCTCGACCGGCAGGATCGGTTCCAGCGCGGCCGTGCAGCAGAGGATCGCGTCGGCCTCCCCCAGGGCGGCGTCGAGATCGTCGGCGACCCGGATGGCGAGACGGTGTTGCCAGCGGGCCGCGAGCGTCAGAGCCCGGTCGCGGGTTCGGTTCCAAAGCGTCACGGCGGGCGCCGTGCCGGGCAGGCTCGACAGCATGGCCAGATGGGTCTCCGCCTGGGTGCCGGCGCCGAGGACCGTGACGGAGCCGACCGGCCGGGGGGCTGCCGTTTCGAGGGCGATGGCGGTCGTCGCGGCGGTGCGCATGGCGGTCAGGCCCGCGCTCTCCACGATGCCGACCGGCCGGCCCGTCACCGCGTCGTTCACGACCGTGAGGCCGAGGATCGAGGGCAGACCGTCGACGGATGGCGGGCGGTGGGCGGTCCATTTCACGCCCGCCACCGGTCGCGCGCCGTCGAGCCGGGCCGGCAGCGCATAGACGCGGGCGCCGGGGACGGGCGGTTCCGCCGGGCCGAGCGGCACCGAGACCTCGGCCGGCATGGTGGCCCGCCCGGACGCCAGCAGGGCGAAGCCGGCGCGCACGTCCGCGATCGCCGCCGCCATGTCGCCGCCGCCGGCCGCGAGGACGTCGGCCCTGCCGAGGTACCGAATCGTGGCGGCAGGCGACATCGGTCAGGCTCCGAGCAGGCTGTCGGAAAAGGGGTAGAGAGCCGGGCTGCCGCCGCAATGGACGAAGATGACGCTGGCCTTCTGCGGAATGACCCCGGAGGCGACCATGTCGAAGAGGCCGTGCATGGCCTTGCCGGTATAGACCGGATCGAGCAGCAGGCCCTCGGTCAGGCCCAGCCGGGAGACGGCCGCGTTGCCGCCGGGGCTCGGGACGCCGTAGGCCGTGCCGACGTGACCGTCATCGACTTCGATGTCGGCGGGGGCCGTGCGCTCCGGCCATTCCAGCAGCTCGGCGGCGGCGTTGACCATCTGGGCGATGCGGTCCTGGAACCAGGCCTTGTCCCGGCTGACGCTGACGCCGATCACCCGCGTGCCGGGCCAGTGCCGGAGCGCGCCGAGCTTCAGGCCGGCGAGCGTGCCGCCCGAGCCGGTCGGGGCCACGACCACGTCCGGAGGCGGCAGGGCCGCGGCCTTCAGCTGCGCATCCATCTCCTCGACGGCGCGGACATAACCGAGTGCGCCGGTCGGGGTCGCGCCGCCGAGCGGGATCACGTAGGGCACCTTGCCGGCCGCGCGGGCGGCCTCGGCATGGGCGGCCATGCGCGGCTCGACGAGCGTGAAATACTCGGTCGGCTCCAGGAATTCGAGGGTGGCGCCGAACAGCCGGTCGAGCAGGAGATTGCCCTGGTAGGCGGTCGGCGGATTGCCGCGCAGCACCAGCACGGCCTCCATGCCGAACTTGCGCGCCGCCGCCGCCACCATGCGGGCATGGTTCGACTGGTGACCCCCGGTCGTGATCAGCACCCCGGCGCCGATCGCGAGCGCCTCGGCCATCAGGAATTCGAGCTTGCGCACCTTGTTGCCGCCGCCGCCGAATCCGGTGAAGTCGTCGCGCTTGATGGCGAGATCGATGCCGAGTTCGGCGGAGAGGCGGCCGAGCGGTTCGATGGGGGTCGGCAGGAAGCCGAGGGGGACGGTCGGGAAATCGGCCGGGGTCTTCATGGGGCGGTCCTTTCAGGGCGGGCGTCGGCCCGTTCGGCCACGATGCCGGGGAGCCAGGCGAGGAGGGAGGCGAGGTAGAGGTCGAGGCCGGCGAGCGTGACGAACTCGTCGATGCCGTGGGCGTTGCCGCCGTGCCCGAGGCCGCCGATCAGGAAGCTCCCGGCGCGCTCCGCGAACGCATAGCCGGGTGCCGCGCCGATCGCCCAGGGCCAGATCTGCGGCTCGGCGCCGAGGCCGCGGTAGGCCGCCGCCAGGGCGGCGACGCCAGGGGCATCGGGCGGGAAGACGGTGCCGGGGAAGCCGTCGGCCGGGGTGATCGCCACGTCTGCCATGCCGGCGGCCAGGAGGCGTCCGCGGAGGTCTTCGAGGAGCGCGAAGGGGTCGAGGCCGGGCGGCACGCGCAATTCGAATCGCGCCTCGGCGGCAGCGGGGATGATGCCGCGGGCATCGGCCGGGTCCGTAGCCAGCCTGGAAAGGCCGAGGGTGGCTGTGGTCAGGACGTGTTCGAGCCGCTCGGCCGGCGTGCCCTCGACCGCATAGGCCTCGGTACGGCGGAAGCGCAGTTCCGCCTCGGGATCGAACTGCCGGGCCAGCGCCTCGACGACCGGTCGCCAGACGGGCGGCAGCGGCGCGCGAGAGAGGAAGCCTGTCGGCTCGTCGGCGAGGGTAGCGAGCGCCTGGACGAGGCGCCAGGCGGGATTGGCGATCCAGGGGGCATTGGAGCCGTGAATGCCGGCGTGCGGTCCGCCCCAGGCGCCGCCGGCAGACCTGATCGTGCCGTGCAGGATGCCCTTGAAGCCGCAATAGATGCGCGGCGGCCCGCCGCCATACTCGCAGAAGGACGGAAACAGGGCGGCGTCGCAGCGCGCAACCGGGCTGTCGGACGCGGACAGATACTGGCGGAGCGCGGCGCTGCCGCTCTCCTCCTGGCCTTCGATAAGGATCTCGACGTCGGCATCGAGCGCGTCTGCGGCGAGGAGCGCCTCCAGCGCGACCAGCATGCCGGCCAGCGGGCCCTTGTTGTTCTCCGCGCCGCGGCCGACGAAACAGGGGCCGAGGCCCGGCCGGTCGAGAATGCCGCCGGCGAAGGGATCGACGCTCCAGCCGACCGGATCGGCGGGCATCACGTCGTACATGTTGTAGAGGAGGAGACGGGTCGGCCGGCCGCGGGCGATGCGGGCGTGGACGATCGGAGGATCGAGGGCCAGGCCGGCCTCGATGATCTCGGCGCCGAGGCGGTTCCGCACATGGTCGGCCAGGATCGCGGCCATACGGGCGAGCGCTCCCGCATCGCCGACGACGCTGGGCACGGCCGTCCAGGCGGCGAGGAGCGCAAGCGTCTCGGCCCGGAGCGCAGCGATGTCGAAACGCGCGCTCACAGGCGGATCCTCGGATTGAGGACCACATAGGCGACGTCGACCAGCAGGTTGGTGAGGACGAAGACCGTCGCAGCGAGGAGCACGATCGCCTGGGCCAGCGGGAAGTCGCGATTCTGGATCGCCTGGACGGCGAGCCGGCCGATCCCGGGCCAGGAGAAGACGATCTCGGTCACGAGCGCACCACCGAGGAGCGAGGCGAAATACATCGCCTGCACGGTGACCACCGGGATCAGTGCGTTGCGCAGCGCATGGCGCATAACCACGCGCCATTCCGAGAGCCCTTTGGCGCGGGCCGTGCGCACATAGTCCTGGTCGAGCGCCTCGATCAGGCTCGCTCTCACCAGCCGCGTGACGGCGCTCATGTAGTAGGCGCCGAGTGCGACAGCGGGCAGAACCAGGTGCCGCGCCTCGCCGTAGCCGCCGGTCGGCAGCAGGCGCCACTTGAGCGAGACGACCAGGATCAGGATCAGGCCCAGCCAGAACACCGGGATGGCCTGGCCGGAGAGCGCCAGCGCCCGGACCGCGAAGTCGATCGGCCCCCCGCGCCAGACCGCCGCCAGGACGCCGAACACGAACCCGGCGAGGGTGCTCCAGGCGAGCGCCGTGATCGCGAGCAGGGCGGTTGCCGGCAGCCGCTCGACGATCAATTCGCCGACCGGGCGCTGAAAGCGCAGCGAGGTGCCGAAATCGCCGTCGAGGAGGATGCGGCCGACCCAGCGGCCGTATTGCAGGAGCCAGGGGTCGTTGAAGCCCATGGCCTCGCGAAAGCGCTGGATCTCGTCGCGGCTGGCGTCCGGGGGCAGCATCAGGGCGGCGGGGTCGCCGGTCAGGAACAGGCACAGGAAGACGACCAGCGAAACGCCGAGGAGGACCACGACCGCCATCGCGACGCGTTCGGCGAGAAAGAAGGCGAGCTTCATGCGACGCGCGCCTCCGTCCGCCGGATCAGGCCGTCGCCCAGGAAGTTGAAGGCAACCACCAGGATGGCGATGGCGACGCCCGGCCAGAGCACCAGCCAATCGGCCACGAGCATCAGCGAACGGCCCTCGCCGATCAGATTGCCGAGCGTCGGCGTTGGCGGCTGCACGCCGAGTCCGAGGAAGCCGATCGAGGCCTCAAGCACCACGAGGCGCGGCAGATCGAGGGTCAGGAGCACGATCTGGGGCGTCAGGATGTTGGGCAGGATGTGCCGGAGCAGGATGCTGCGCGTCGGCAGGCCGAGGGTGCGGGCGGCCTCGACATATTCGAGTTCGCGCACTTCGAGCGTTCGGGCGCGGGCGACGCGGGCGAAGATGGCCCAGCCAGTGACGCCGAGGACGGCGATCTGGTTGCCGATGCTGGGGCCGACGACGGCAACCACGAGGAGGATCAGGAGAATGAAAGGGATGGAGAGCTGGATATCCACCGCCCGCATCACGAGCGCATCGACGAGGCCCCGGAAATAACCGGCGACGAGGCCGAGGAGCGTGCCGAGCGTCACCGAGATCGCCCCGGCGACGAGCACGATGCCGAGCGAGAGGCGGAGCCCGGCAAGCGTGCGGGCGAGGAGATCGCGGCCGAGTTGGTCCGTGCCGAGCGGATACCACGCCCCGGCGATCACCGATCCCGGCGGCTTCATGGAGGCCGCGAGGGTTCCCTTCAGCGGATCGACCGGCCACAGGACCGGCCCGGCGAGCACGGCCGCGCCCATCAGGACGAGGAGCCCTCCGCCGACCCAGAGGTCGGCGGAGGCTGCGAGCCGCGATCGCCAGCCGAGCATCACTTGGCCAGTTTGAAATCGTAGACTGGGATGCGCGCGTCGGCGCGACCGGAGAAGACGACCGACTTCGCCTTGGCGTAGAGCGAATCCTCCCGGTAGAGCGTGATCAGCGGCACCTCCCTGGCGACATAGTCCTGGATCTCGCCGAATATCTTGGCGCGGGCGTCGGTCGCGATGGTCTTGCGGCTCTGGTCGAGGAGCGCGTCGAGCTTGGCGTCGGCGACGGTCGAATAGGGCTCGCCTGTCTTCAGGATGGCATAGAGCGCGGCATCGGCGTCGAGGGTCTGGGTCGAGCCCCAGGCGAGCATGTAGACCGGCGCCTGCTTCCCGGCCGGCACCTGCTGGGCGTAGACCGACCACTCGGGCACTTCGAGTTCCGCCTTGACGCCGATCGCGGCCCACTGCTGCACGATGGCCTGTGCCACCTCGGCGGACGAAATGTAGCGCCGTGGCGCCTGGAAGCGGATCGAAAACCCGTTCGGATAGCCCGCCTCGGCGAGCAGCGCCTTGGCGGCGGCGGGATCGAAAGCCGGCGGCGGGATCTCCTTGTAGCCGGCGTCGAAGGGGCTGACCTGGGTGCCGGTGACGGCGGCCTTGCCCTTCAGGATTTCGGCCACGATCGACTTGCGGTCGATGGCGAGCGAGAGGGCGCGGCGGACGCGGGCGTCGTCGAGCGGCTTCTCGGTCGATTTCAGGCCGAGATAGATCGTCAGGCCGCCGTTCTTGACGTCGACCACGTCGGCGGCGCCGGATGACTTCAGGGCGTCGACAAGATCGGCGGGAACGCCTTCGATGAACTGCACCTCGCCGGACAGGAGCGCGGCGATCCGGGCGGTCGCCTCCGGGATCGGACGCCAGACCACCTTGTCGATGGCCGGCTTGCCGCGCCAGTAGTCGGCGTTGGCGACGAAGGTGACGTGGTCGTCGGGGACGAATTCAGTGACCCGGTAGGGGCCGGTGCCGACCGGCTTGCGGGCGAATTCGGCGGCGCCGACCTGCTGCACATAGCCGGGCGGGACGATGTAGGCCGGGTAGCGGCTGAGCCGGGTCGGCAGGAGCGGATCAGGGCCGGTCGTCCGGATGCGCACGGTCGTCGCGTCCACCACGTCGACGCCCGCGACGGTACGCACGTACGAAATGGTCGGTGACTTGGCGGCCGGGTCGATGACGCGGTCGAAGGTGAACTTGACCGCCTCGGCCGTGAACGGCTCGCCGTTGTGGAACTTGACGTTCGGGCGGAGCTTCACCTCCCAGGTCGTGTCGTCGACCGCCGTCCAGGAGAGTGCCAGGCCCGGCACGAGCTTCATGTCGGCGTCGCGCAGGATCAGCGTGTCGAACACGTTGTCGACCAGGGTGGCTGGCTCCTTCAGGAAGCCTGGGTCGAAGGTCGCTGGAGAGGTCGGGCGCCCGATGGTGAGCTCGGCGCTCCAAGCCGTCGGTGCCAAGCACAGGGAGACGACCATGCTCGTCGCGGCGAGCAGATTGCGGGAGATGCGGCTCATCGAACCCTCCGTTGGAGCCCCGGGCGCCGGCGGCCCCGGGATCGTCGTGACCGATACAGAATATATCCTATATCGCATCTTGCTCAATGCCCAGCCGTGCCTTCATAGTCGGCAACGGCAGCATGGTATTGCGCCTCGTGGTGCGATCCCGATTTCTGGTACTCGGGAGCGGCCGAGGGAGGATGTCGCATTGGATCTACCGGAAGCGCCGCGGGGCGGACTCGCTGGCTTCGTCGAACAGACCCTCAAGCAGGCCTTGATGGAAGGCCGCCTGAAGCGTGGCGAACGGCTGGTGACGCGAGACCTCGCCACGAGGCTGGGCACCAGCCCGACCCCGGTGCGCGAAGCCCTTCTGAAGCTGGTTGCCGCCGGCGCTCTGGAGGCCGCACCCGCGCAGGCCTTCACGGTGCCGGTGGTGACGGTCCGGGAGTATCGCGAGTTGGCGGACATCCGCCGGACGGTCGAGGGACTGGCGGCCGAACGGGCCACCATCGCCATGCGACCGGACGTGCTCGACACCTTGCACGCGATCAATGCCGCCTACCGGGCCGCGCGGCTGGGTCACGACGTCGCCGAGGCCTTGAGGCTCAACCGGACCTTCCGCTTCATGCTCTACGAGGCGGCCGACATGCCGACGCTGCTCGACATGATCGAGCGCCTGTGGCTCAGGATCGGCCCGAGCCTCAATCACCTTTATCCGCGGCCTAACGAGGTCGATCTCGGCCGGCATTCCTACGACGACTTGCTTGATGCACTGCGCCTGCGCGACGCTGCGGCGGTCCGCGCCTCCATAGAGCGCGCCATCATTGCCGGGACCGAGATCCTCATCGCCAACCTCGCAGATGAGGAGGACTTACCAGTGAAGCGCCGGGTCTCGTTCCTGTAAGGTCATGCGCGTCCCGGCCGCCCGGATTCGGAGCCGCAACCGGTTCGCTCCGACGCCAGGGCACGCGCGACGGCGCGGAGTTGGACTGTTAATCGGTCGCGTTTCAGGTGGAAGTCGGCCACGGTACAGTTCGGCAGTGACCTTGCCCCTATGGCCCTCGCTCATACCCAGAATTCGTTCTGGTTCTTGTCCTTTCGGAACTTCGGGACCCATTCGCCGAGGCCGATAATGAGCGGTCGGAGTTCCTCGCCCGCCTCCGACAATCAAGCCGCATGCCGACCAACTGGTCGTGGATGAAGTCCATGGCCCAGGTCTCGTTCGCAGCTGCCGGCGGACAGCGGTCCTCGCGCAGCTTCGCCTTGACCCGGCTCTTGGATACCTTGTTCCGGAGTTGCAGCCGTAACTCCTTGTACAGCCATTAGATGCGCTTAGAATTGACATTCTATTCCTCATTGCGCAGCAGCAAGTGGCCTGGGCGCGCCGGCCAACACCTTCGCCCACATCCCGGACTACCCCACAACCTCTAGCCGCTCATCTCCATGGACGTGACCCGGCGCGTGCTCAAGAACGTCGCCCCCGGCGCCGAGCCGGTGCAATCGGCTGGTCGTTCGACTTGAGCGTAGACGTAGCCCTCGATCGCTATCTGCCGGGCCTCCACCTCCCTCAAGGGTGCTGCACTAGCCAAATAGGCCGGCGGTTTGTGTCCTCGTCCGACATCAAGCCGCGCACTGCCGAGCGATGCCACAAAGCACCGTCGAGCCACCCCAGAGCGGACATCTCAGACGGCACGGCGATCTCCACCCACGGACGAGGTAGAGCGGACCGCATAGCGCCGCTCTATCCAATGCGTAGCGAACTTGCATTTCACTTGGGGGCTCGTACCGCCGACCCTCTCTGCACGCCGGCCAAGCCGCCGGACAACAGAGGAGGTACTCCCGTGTCACAACCCGTCCTGTCTGGCCGATCGGCCTCCATTCCGACCTGGGATCTCAACTATCCGGCTTCGTACGGTCGTGGTTTGGAAGCCCACTACCGACCCGTCGGTCTTCCGGCCGTCGCCGCGGCGTGCGGCTTCCGCGCCGGCGCGCCGGCTGCTCAGGAGAACGAGTCGGCCGGTCCCCGCGCCCCGCAGCGCCGCGATCCCTAGGCCCTCGGATGCGCGGGCGAGATCCGTACCGAACGCGCAGAGACTGACCGGGAGGCGCCCCCCCTTCACCGGTCCGGTTCCGAATCTCCCGAAGCACAGCAGGGGCCCGGCGCCTGGTCGGGACCCACCGTTCCCTGGAGACCATCCATGATCACCTCTCTCAAGAAGCAGGCCGAAGCGCTCTTGCTCGCGGCCACCTTGTTCACCTCGGCTGCGGCTTCGGCTGACGAGCCCGGCCCTACGGGCGTCGTCCGTGTCCGCAGCGCCTACCCGCCGGCGGAGACGGTCGAGCGCATCAGGCAGGACGTGGCCGCGAAGGGGATCCGGTTCTTCGCTGCCATCGACCAGGGCCAGATCGTCAACGAGGCCGGGATCGGCATCGGGCCTTCGACGCTCCTGATCTTCGGCAACCCGCCGCTGGGCGGCCAATTCCTGAAGGCCAACCCGGATTCCGGCCTGGACTGGCCGGTGCGGCTGCTCGTGCGGCAGGATCCGGACGGCACCGTCTGGGCCGTATACACCGATTTCGGCTGGATCGCGCGGCGGTACGGTATCACCGACCTCGACCCGCAGTTCGCCATGGCGAGCGCGGTGATCGGATCGATCACAGCGAGCGTCGCCGGCCGGTAACCCCGGTTCCGCCCGCATCCCACGAGGCCCGCCCCGGGGAGATCCCGCGGCGGGCCTCGTCGCGTCCCGGCCTATGCCCGGCGGGATAGAGCGCCGCTATCGAACCGGAAGCGAGCCGATATTTCAAAGTGTGAGCGCGGTCCGGGATCCTTCGCCTGTCACCGGGGCCGGGCGCCGGCCCCGAAGGATCAAAGGAGCAGGACCCATGAAGACCCTCGTTCGTCTCCCGGCCCGGACGGGCCTCGCCGCCCTCGCGCTCGCCGCCGCCGCGCTCGTCCCCGGCACCGCCAGCGCCGGCCAGTGCCCGGCCGGCAAGCAGATCGCCGACGCCACCAAGCCGGTCGACTTCGCCGCCAAGGGCGTGACCGACACGGTGCTGTCCTCGATCGACCTCGCCCGCGAGCCGGCCCAGATCCAGGATCGCAAGATGCGGCTGCGCAGACTGGTCATCCAGCCGGGCGGCATCGTGCCCTGGCACAGCCACATGGATCGCCCGGCGATCATCTACATCGTCCAGGGCGAGATCACCGAGTACGCCAGCAACTGCGCCGTGCCGATCCTCCACAAGGCCGGCGAGGTCGCGCCGGAGACCCACGCCACCTCGCACTGGTGGAAGAACACCGGGCGCGAGACGGTCGTGCTCCTCTCCGCGGACCTGCTGAAGGATCCCAACGACCAGAACATGTGAGCGGCCGTCCAGTTCGTGAGCCCGCGCTGGGCGCCCCGGTCCAGGCCGCGGGCGCCCCTTTTCTATCTCCATCGCCCAGAAAGGATCCGCCATGCCCAGCCTCGTGGTTTCCCCAGCCCGCGCCGATCCGGAGGACCGCGCCGGCGCGGAGGCGCTCCGGCGCAACGCCGTGATCGCCCTGATCGCCTTTCTGACCCTCGTCGATCTCTTCGCCACGCAGGCGATCCTGCCGCGGCTGACGACCGCCTACGGGGTCAGCCCGGCGGCCATGGGGCTCGCGGTCAACGCCTGCACGCTCGGCATGGCGGTGGCGAGCCTGGCGACGGCGGTGCTCAGCCGGCGCATCGACCGCCGCCGCGGGATCGTCGCGGCCATGACGCTGCTGGCCGTGCCGACGCTGCTGCTCTCGGTGGCGCCAGGCCTCGCAAGCTTCGCGGCCCTGAGGGTCCTGCAAGGGCTCCTGATGGCCACCGCCTTCACGCTGACGCTCGCCTACCTCGGCGAACGTTGCAGCGGCCGGGCGGCCGCGGCCGCCTTCTCGGCCTACATCGCGGGCAACGTCGCCTCCAACCTCTTCGGCCGGCTGCTCTCGGCCGCGGTCGCCGACCACTTCGGCCTGGCCGCGAACTTCGGCGTCTTCGCCGGTCTCAACCTGGCCGGCGCCGCGCTGGCCTGGGCGACGGTCCGGAGCGGCCGTCCACCTGCCGGCGACACCGCCGGTGCGGGTGCGGCGATCCGGGCGCATCTTACGAACCCAGCGCTGGCCGCAGCCTTCGGGGTGGGCTTCGCCATCCTGTTCGCCTTCCTGGGCACGTTCACCTTCGTCAACTTCGTCCTTGTCGCCGCGCCGATCGGCCTCGATGCGATGGGGCTGGGCTTCGTCTACCTCGTGTTCCTGCCCTCCATCCCGACGACGCTGCTGGCCGGCCGGATCGCGGCCCGCTACGGGATCGCACGGGCGCTGGTCGGCGCACTCGCGGTCGCGGGCGCGGGATTGCCCCTGCTGCTCGCCGGCCGTCTCGGCTTCGCCATCGGCGGGCTCGCGCTCGTGGCCGTCGGGACCTTTTTCGCCCAGGCGGTCGCGACGGGGTTCGTGGGCCGCGCCGCGGCGGTCGACCGGGGTGCGGCGAGCGGCCTCTACCTGGCGAGCTACTTTCTGGGCGGGCTCGCCGGGACGGCGCTGCTCGGCGCCGCCTTCGACGGGCTCGGATGGCCCGCCACGGTCGCCGGCATCGGCGCGGCTCTCGCCGCCGCGGCGCTGCTCGCGCCCCGGCTCCGGCTGCCGGCCGGCCGGTGACCGCGGCGGCGCGAAAAAGGGCCCGGCCGAGCGGCCGGGCCCTTTCTGGTTTCCCCTGGCGGCGGCGCTCAAGCCATCTCGAGAGTCGTCCGGCGCAGCTCATGCAGGTAGAAGCCCTCGTGCGGATCGTGGTCACCCTCCCAGGGAGCGGCCTCCAGCACCCGCATCGCGTCCGCATGGCCGGCCGACCAGCGGCTGCGGATCCCGGCGGTCGAGAAGTCGATGTCCTTGGTGTGGTCCTCGTTCTCGATGCGAGGTGAAAGCAGCCTGACAACGTGCATCCGGGTGAGGCAGCCGTAGGCCACCATCGCGCGCACCTCCGGCTCGCCCCTCTCGTCGGGCGGCAACCGCGCGGCGAGTTCGCCGATGATGTGGCGCAGCCGGTGGATCTGCTTCTGCCGCATGATGTGGCTGACCGCGCGGCTCGAGTACTGGATGTCCTTCTGACGGCTCATCACCTGCCAGATGCTCTGCGGCTCGGGCCCCTCGGGATTCCAGATGTGGACCGCGAAGACGAGGGAATTCCGGCGCGGGTTGTCGTCGAAGACGGCCTCGACGGGCGTGTTCGACAGAATGCCGCCGTCCCAGAAGAGCTCCTCCCCGATCCGCACGGCCGGGAAGGCCGGCGGCAACGCCCCGGAGGCCATCACATGGCGGAGGGTGATCGGCATGTCGCGGCTGTCGAAGTAGTGCATGGCCGCGGTGCGCAGGTTCGCCGCCCCGACCGTCAGGCGCGGGGCACAGTGCGAGAGCCGCTCGACGTCGACGAGTTCGGACAGCGTCGCCTCGAGCGGCCGGGTCGAGTAGTAGCCCGCGGCGTCGGCGGCGAGCGGCACGTGCAGTCCCAGGAAGGCGAGCGGGTTCGGCTTGAAGAAGCCCGAGATCCCGCCCGCCAGCGTCGTCCAGTTCGGCAGCGTGCGCCCGACCCAGGGCAGGCTCGTCATCAGGTCGAAGACCGGACTCTGCGCCAGGCGGTCCCAGAATGCCCGGAGTCGCTCCAGCCTATCCGCCGGCTCGTTGCCGGCGATGATGGCCGCGTTGATGGCGCCGATCGAGGTTCCGATCACCCAGTCGGGCTCGATGCCGGCTTCGTGCAGGGCCTGGTAGACGCCGGCCTGGTAGGCGCCGAGCGCGCCTCCCCCCTGCAGCACGAGGACGATCTGGCCGCAATCCGGGCGGCCCCGTCGCGGGCGCTCCGGGACTGGCGTCGCCTCGGACAGGATCGTGTCGGCCGGACCGCCGATGCGGGACATCGTGTTCATGGTTCCCTCCTGTGTTGACGGGTTCGGGGTCAGTGGGCGGTCCAGCCGCCGTCGGCGGGCAGGGCGACGCCGGTGATCGAGGGCGCGCCGGCGAGGAAGACCGCGATGGCGCCCATCTCCTCCACGGTCGCGAAGCGCTTGTTGGGCTGCTGGGCGAGGAGGACGTCGCGCACGACGCGCTCGCGCGGGAGGCCGTGGGCGCGCGCCTGCCCCTCGATCTGCGCCTCGACCAGGGGCGTGTAGACGTAGCCGGGGCAGATGGCATTGCAGGTGATGCCGTCCTCGGCGGTCTCGAGCGCGGTCACCTTGGTGAGCCCGACGATCCCGTGCTTGGCGGCCACGTAGGCCGACTTGAAGGGCGAGGCGACAAGCCCGTGCGCGGAGGCGACGTTGATGATGCGTCCCCAGCCGCGCGCCCGCATGGCGGGGAGCGCCAGCCGCGTGGTGTGGAAGGCGGAGCTGAGGTTGATCGCCAGGATCTGGTCCCACTTCTCCGGCGGGAACCGGTCGAGCGGCGCCACGTGCTGGACGCCGGCGTTGTTGACGAGGATGTCGACCCCGCCGGCCCGGTCCAGGAGATCCTGCATCATGGCGGCGATCGAGTCCGGGCGGGACATGTCGGCCGGCGCGTAGTGGACGGTCGCGCCCGTCGAGGCGGCGAGATCGGCCCGGAGCCGCTCCACCTCGCCGGGGTCGCCGAGGCCGTTCAGGACCACGCGGGCGCCGGCCTCCGCGAAGGCGCGGGCGATGCCGAGCCCGATGCCGCTGGTCGAGCCCGTGACGAGCGCGACCTTTCCATCGAGACGGGCGGCGGCGGTCGGCCTGGTGTCGATGACGGGGATATTCATGGTGGTCCTCCTGGTGAGCATGGGGGAAGGGTGCGGGCGGGCCCCCGTCCGAGGGGCGTGCGACGCGTTGGCAGGGAGCGGTCTGTCAGGACTTGGACGGGACCGGCGGCCGGTGGGGCCGCTCCGGCCCGGGCCCGGCGCTCTGTGCGACGGCCCCGGTGATCAGGCGCGTGCCGCGCGCGTAGGTCGCGTAGCTCCAGGCCCAGTTGAGCGCGACCGCGAGCCGGTTGCGGAATCCGATCAGGAAGTAGATGTGGGCGGCGCTCCAGAGCACCCAGGCGACGCCGCCCTTCAGCCGGATGCGGCCGAACTGGGCGATCGCCTGCTTTCGCCCGATGGTCGCCATCATGCCGAGGTCGCGATAGCGGAACGGCGGGACGTCCCGGCCGCGCAGACGCGCGCCGACGAGAGCGGCGACATAACGGCCTTGCTGCTTGGCGACCGGGGCGGTGCCGGGCAAGGGGCGGCCGTCCGGCCCGGCGACGTTAGCGGTGTCGCCGATGACGAAGACCTCCGGCCGGCCCGGCAGCGAAAGGTCCGGCCGGACGAGCACGCGGCCGGCCTTGTCGGTGGCGGCCGCGAGCCAGCGGCCGGCGGGCGATGCCATCACGCCGGCCGCCCAGACCACGGTCTCGGCGTCGATCCGATAGCCGCCGAGCGAGACACCCCGCTGATCGCAGTCCGTCACCGGATGGTTCACC
The DNA here is from genome assembly GCF_037203705.1 of Prosthecomicrobium sp. N25. Classification (NCBI taxonomy): domain Bacteria; kingdom Pseudomonadati; phylum Pseudomonadota; class Alphaproteobacteria; order Hyphomicrobiales; family Kaistiaceae; genus Prosthecomicrobium; species Prosthecomicrobium sp. N25. The sequence goes on along the minus strand of NZ_JBBCAT010000001.1, from coordinate 2,480,160 downwards.
CGAACCTCGACGCCGAGCCCGGCGAGCGCGGAGAGGGCGGCCTCGGAGAGCGCGGGATCGAAGGACGCCAGAAGGCGGTCCGCGGCCTCCACCAGCACGACGCGGGCGGAGCGCGGGTCGATGCGCCGGAACTCCCGGGCGAGGCCGGTCCGGGCCAGTTCCGCTATGGCGCCGGCCATCTCCACCCCGGTCGGACCACCGCCGATCACCACGAAGGTGAGCAGCGCGCGGCGCCGGACCGGGTCCGTCTCGGCTTCGGCGCGCTCGAAGGCGAGCAGGATCCTGCGCCGCAGTTCCGTTGCGTCCTCGATCCGCTTCAGACCCGCGGCGTGGACCGCCCACTCGTCGCGGCCGAAGTAGCCGTGCCGCGCGCCGGTGGCGACGATCAGGCGGTCGTAGGGGATCCGGCCGTCGGTCGTGACCACCTCGTGGGCCTTGGGGTCGATGCCGGTGACCTCGGCGAGGATCACGGTCGCATTCGCCTGGTCGCGCAGGATGGTCCGGATCGGGGCCGCGATGTCGGCCGGCGACAGCGCGGCGGTCGCGACCTGGTAGAGGAGCGGCTGGAACAGGTGATGGTTCTGCCGGTCGACGATCGTGACGTCGACAGGCGCCCGGGCGAGGCCGCGGGCGGCTGACAGTCCTGCGAAACCCGCTCCGATGATGACGACCTTGGGGACGGCCCCGGGCTTCGGCCGGGCCTTGGCGGATGTGGGCATGACTGGGTCCTCCGATCGGCTCGGGCCTGCGGGGACTGTCCCGGCGGCCGCCTTCGCCCCCCAGTCGACGGGCGCGCGGATCGAAAGAGAAATGCCGGCCTTCTCCGGTTTCGATAGAGGACGGCTATTGGCGGCGGCCGTCGGAAGCGTGCATTCTGGTCTCGACAAGCGCCTCTCCGGCGCGTCCGGTGCTCGATGTGACAAGGACCCCCAGCCTGGCCGATGCGCTGGCCGAAATCTGCGCTCTGGACGCGCCGCTCTGGCGCCGGCTCGCCCTCTATGTCGAGCGCCAGACCGAGGCCGGGTCCCCCTTCGTGTCGGCGGGCCAGGAGCTCGTCGACCGGCTGCGGGCGGGTGAGGTCGGCGAGGCGGCCCCGGAGGTCGGCGACCCCATGCCCGACTTCCTCCTCCCAGACCGGTCGGGGCGGCTCGTCTCGCTGGGCGACCTCAACCGCACGGGGCCGGTCGTCGTCAGCTTCAACCGCGGCCACTGGTGCCCCTTCTGCCGCATCGAGCTCACGGCGCTGGCGGAGGCCCATCGCGATCTCGCGGCCCTCGGGGCCCGGGTCGTCTCGATCATGCCGGACCGCCAGGCCTTCGCGGGCCGTCTTCCGGCCGCCGTGACCGGGCGGCTCTCGGTTCTCACCGACGTCGATTGCGCCTACGCGCTCTCCCTGGGGCTCGGCATGTGGCTCGGCGAAGGGCTGAAGGGGCTCATGCTCGGCCAGGGGCTCGACCTCGCGGCGGTGCACGGCTCGGACGGCTGGGTCGTGCCCGTCCCGGCGACCTTCGTGGTCGGCCCGGACGGGCGTGTCCTGGCCCGACGAGTCGAAGCCGACTTCCGCATGCGGATGGAGCTGTCCGAGATCGTGGCTGCGCTGGCGGCGGGCCGGTCGGCATGACCCGGACCGTCGCGTCGACCCTGCCGGAGGCCTTGGCGGAAATCTTCGCCATGGAGGTGCCCCTCCGCGAGCGGCTCGCTGCCTATTCATCAGCTATGCGGCGGCTGAACTCCCCGTTCGTCGCCGAGTACGACCAGCTTGTCAGGCGTCTCGCCGCCGGGGAGGCGGGCAGCCAAGCCCCCGGTCCGGGCGACCGGATGCCGCCATTCCTGCTCACGGACCCGGCCGGTTCGATGGTCAGCCTCGAGGCCGTGCTGGCGGAGGGCCCCGCCGTCATCAGCTTCAACCGCGGCCACTGGTGCCCGTTCTGTGCCCTGGAACTCGAGGCGCTGGCGGCCGCGCAGCGGTCGCTCGCCGCCCTGGGCGCGCGCATCGTGTCGATCATGCCCGAACACCAGACCTACACGGCGCCGCTGCAGGCGCGGTTCGGGGACCGGATCGTGGTGCTCACCGACCTCGACAACGCCTATGCGCTCTCCCTCGGCCTCGCCATGTGGGTCGGGGACGGCTTGCGCGCGCTCATGGCGGGGCGGGGCTGGTCGCTGGACTTGTTCCAGGGCAACGCGGCCTGGCTGCTGCCCCTGCCGGCGACCTTCGTGGTCGGCGGCGACGGGCTCGTGCGGGCCCGCTTCGTCGATCCGGACTTCCGCAACCGCATGGACCTGGACGCCATCCTGGCCGCCCTCGCCTGAACTCCGGACTCAGGCCGCCGCCAGCGCGGTCTCCCAGTCACGGGCGCGGAGGAGCTTCAGGAGGGCGGTAGCGGGCGGGGAGCGTTCGCGGCCGGCGACGCCATAGAGCGCCACGGAGCGGCGCAGGTCGAGCCCGTCGATCGGCACCGGATCGAGATCCCGCGGTGCGGCGCTTTCGGGCAGGATGGCGATGCCCAGGCCGGCGCGCACGAGCTGGAGGAGATCCGGGTCCGAGACGACCTCGTGGCGGCGGGCCCAGTCGATCTCGCGGTCGCGCAGGCAGGCGTCCAAGTCGGCCATGGACTCGCAGTAGGACCGGGCGAGCAGCCGCTCGGCCGCGAGATCCTCCAGCCTCGCAGACGGCGAGCCGGCGAGCCGGTGCCCCGGGCCGACCACGACCCGAAAGGCGTCGTCGAAGAGAGGCCAGCGGTCGAGCCGCTCCCAGGTCTCACCGAGCGGGCCGGCGATCGCCAGCGCCACGTCACCCTTCTTGAGGCTTTCGGCCAGTTCCGGCGCCGTCCCGCGGACGAAGCGCAGGTCGAGGCCGGGGAAGACCCGCGTCAGCTCCGCCAGGGGCTCTACCAGCAGGGCCATGCTCACCGTGTGCGAGAGACCGAGGGCCAGCGTGGCGGAAACACCGGTGCGCATCGACGTGGCGAGCGTCTTGGCGGCTGCTGCGCTGTCGTAGCACTGGCGCAGGAGCGGGAGCATGCGCTGGCCGAAGTCGGTCAGGTGGGTGAGGTTGCGCTCGCGCCGGAAAAGGTCGCCGCCGAGTTCCGCTTCCAGGAGCTTGATGGCGCGGGTCAGGGACGGCTGGGCGACATGGCAGCTCTCCGCCGCGCGCGTGAAGTTCAGCGTGCGGCAGACTGCCAGGAAATAGCGGATCTGATGCATCTCCACGGGAACCCCCTCCCGCCGCGATCAGATACTCGGACTTCGCAGGACGGCACCATAGCAGTCCCCTATGGAATTGGCAGCTTATCGGCATTTCAGTGGGGCCGATCCGGCCGGCATGATCCAGGGCGTCGGCGGCGATCCGCATGGCCTGCAAGCCGAGGACGCCGCTTCCACCGCCAACCACGGATCTCGACCATGAGCACCAAGATCGCCACCTCCGTCGCCCTCGCGGCTGCCTTCGCGGGCGCCGCCACGCTCCTCGCCGGCCCCGCCCGGGCCGACGACGCCTCCAAGGAGAAGTGCTACGGCGTCTCCCTGGCGGGCAAGAACGACTGCGCCGCCGGGCCGGGCACGACCTGCGCCGGCACCTCGAAGGTCGACTACCAGGGCAACGCCTGGAAGCTCGTGCCCAAGGGCACCTGCGTCTCGCTCTCGACTCCGTTCGGACCCGGGTCCCTCGACCCGGTCAAGCGTCCTGCCTGAAGGCCTTGCCGGAGCCGGCGCGCACCGCCGGGTCCGGCTCCCCATCCCACCATCGGGAGAAGCGCTATGCCGTCTCCATCGTGCCAGGGCAGCTGGTCCGGGCTGCCCAACCGTGCCGGCGTCGGCCTCAAGGCCGAGCATTTCGACGAGATCCTCGACCGGGAGCCGGACATCGGCTTTTTCGAGGTTCATGCCGAGAACTACATGGGCGCCGGGGGAGCGCCCCACGCCGCGCTCCGTGAGATCCGGGACCGCTATCCCCTGTCGCTGCATGGGGTCGGGCTGTCCATCGGAGGTCCCGGGCGTCTCGACGAGGACCATCTCGCCAGGCTGGCGCGACTGGTCGACCTCTATCAGCCGGAGATGTTCTCCGAGCATCTCGCCTGGTCGAGCCACGGCGACGCGTACCTCAACGACCTCCTGCCCCTGCCCTATACGAAGGCGACCCTGGCGCGCGTTATCGACCACGTCGACCAGGTGCAGGAGCGGCTCGGCCGGCGAATGCTGCTGGAGAACCCCGCGACCGTGATCGTGTTTCCGGAGAGCCTGATCCCCGAGACCGAGTTTCTCGGCGAAGTCGCCCGGGCTACGGGCTGCGGACTCCTGCTCGACGTCAACAACGTGGTCGTCTCGGCGACCAACCACGGCTTCCGGCCGGAATCCTACCTGGCGCGCTTACCCGTCGCCCACGTCGCGGAGATCCACCTCGCCGGCCACGCGACAGAGACGCTGCCGACGGGAGCCCGCCTGGCGATCGACACGCACGACCGCCCGGTCGGCGACGGGGTCTGGGCCCTCTATTTCGACACCATCCGCCGGATCGGGCCCTGCCCGACCCTGATCGAATGGGATAACGACGTGCCGCCCTGGCGCGTGCTCGCCGCCGAAGCCGCCCTCGCCGAAGCCGTGATGGCTCGCGCGAGCGTCGGGCTCGCCGCCTGAGGAAGGAGGCCGGCCATGATGCCCTCCGCCCACGACCGCTTCGCGGCCGCACTCCTGGACCCGGGCCTACCCTGCCCCGTGCGCTCGGCGGCGACCGCAGCCGACGAAGCCGAAGCGCGCTTCGCCGTGTACCGCAACAACGTGGTCGGCGGCCTCGTGAACGCGCTCGCCGCCCGCTATCCCGTCGCCGCCCGGATCCTCGGGGATAGGTTCTTCCGGGCGATGGCGTGCCTCTACGTGCGCGCCTTCCCGCCGCACACGCCGATGCTCTTTGCCTATGGAGCGGATTTCCCGGCCTTCGTCGACGGCTTCCCGCCGGCCGATCCCGTCCCGTATCTGGGCGACCTGATGCGGCTCGAATGGGCGCGAGGCGAGGCCTACCATGCTGCCGACGCCCGTCCCGCCGGCCCGGAGGCGCTCGCGGTCCCGCCGGACCGTCTCGACGCGGTCCGGGTGCGGATGCACCCGGCGGCCCGCCTGGTGCGATCCCGTCACCCTATCGTGACGATCTGGTCGATGCAGGAGGGCGTCGGCGAACCAGCGAGCCTCCAAGACTGGATGCCCGAGGCGGCGCTCGTCACGCGGCCCCGCCTCGCCGTGCGCGTCGAGTGCCTGGGTACCGGGGAGGCCGTCTTCCTCGATCTCCTGCAGCGCGGGGAGCCTCTCGCCCGCGCCCTGGAAGCCGGCCTCGCCGTCGATCCCCGGTTCGACCCGCCGGCCGCGGTCGCCACCCTGATCCGCGCGGGTGCCGCGCTGTCCCTGGACGCCTGAGGAGACCACCATGAGCCTGCTCGCCCTGCACACACCCCCCGCCCCCCTCGCCCGCCGCGCCGCCGACCTCGTCCGCGCCGGCGGCACGCTGATACCGGACTCGCTGATCGCCCTGGTGGCGCGGATCTCGGTTGCCTCGGTTTTCTGGTCCTCGGCCCGCACCAAGGTCGAGGACGGAACTTGGCTCACCCTGTCGGACTCGGCGGTCTACCTGTTCCGCGAAGAGTATCGGCTGCCGCTGATCGACCCGGGGATCGCCGCCCATTTGGCGCTCGTCACCGAGCATGTCATGCCGGTCCTGCTCGTGCTCGGACTGGCCAGCCGCTTCGCAGCCCTGGTTCTGCTGGGCATGACGCTGGTGATCGAGATCTTCGTCTACCCGGACGCCTACGCGGTGCATGGACTTTGGGCGGTGTGTCAGCTCTTCGTCCTGAAGTACGGGCCCGGTCGGGCTTCTCTCGACGCCGTCATCGCAAGAATCACGAGGGCCCGGACCTGAGGCCCTGGGTATGCCGGCCAGGCCGGACAGTTATGGTTCTCATTCGAGCAGGGGCAAAAAAGACCCGGCCATAGGTCCAAAGACTCGGCGCGGAAGCGGGTTCCCAGGTGCGACATCCTCCCAACGAACCGGCCCATGTGTGAGCCCAGGCCTGTCGCCGACAAATGAGACGGTCGATCGCGACGATGTCCGGCGCATCCTGACCGCGTTCGTGCACTTGGTCCGAGACAAGTGCGTGAACTTGCCGAACTGCTACGGCCAGCAGATCGCAGCGGAAGTTGGCTGGGAGCCGCAGGGTCAAAGGGCGAGCCTCGACCGCTTCGTCCGCCTGCAGCTCGACGAGGTTGCTAACGCCAAGCCGACTTTTCCGGAGTGATGGGTCGGCGCCTATCAAAAAGGAGGGCGCTCACAGGGAGCAGACGGCGTGACTTGGCTCGTGATTTCAGTTGTGGTAGCTACGCCGCTCTTGGGAGGATGCATCCATGAAGCATTGACGAGCGCGTTCGCAGAGCATTGCCGCTGGCCGCGGTCAATCGTCTGCATTCATCCGTCTCGAAAATGCTGAACCTTGGATGGTCCGCGATGCCTTTCGGCCCTGATCCGCATTGCCTGTACCCGATCTCGGGCCAGGAGTCGGTCGTCTTCCTGAAGCCTCTGATAAAGAACCCGCAGATCGCCGTAGGCGAGTACACCTACTACCACTCCTTCGGCGATCCGCTCGATTTCGAGCGCAACGTCCTCTACGTCTTCCCGTTCGTGGGCGACAAGCTCGTCATCGGTCGGTTCTGCTCCATCGCAGACGGGGCGACGTTCATCCTCAATGGCGGCAACCACCTGACTGAAACGGTATCCTCCTATCCCTTCGCGATATTCGGCGGAGGATGGGAGACTTCGATGCCGAGCGAGTGGCCCGACCGGGGAGACATCTCGATCGGCCATGACGTCTGGATCGGGTTCGGTGCCACCATTCTCCCAGGCGTGTCCGTCGGCCATGGTGCGGTGATAGGCGCCAAGAGTGTGGTCAGCGCAGATGTCCCGCCCTATGCCATCGTGGCCGGCAATCCGGCGCGTGTGGTCCGATACCGTCATTCGGATGTCGACATCGCCGATCTCCTCGATCTCGCCTGGTGGGATTGGCCGATCGAACAAATCACTGCCCATGTGCGAACGATTGCGACTGGCCGCGTCGCAGATCTCAAATCTCTCGTGGACAGCAACAGGTCGCCAGCCCGTCGATGATGACGGTCGCGTTAGCTCAAGTGGCGAGAGGTCGGTGCGAAGCGTTACGAATCCAAGTCATTGCCCACGATGTCCGACCACGACTGGGTACGGTCGGTCCGCTGCCAGGAAAGCCGGCCGAACGATGTCGGTCACCTTGTCCTGGCGGCGTGGCCACTACCAACCGCAGTCGGAACAGAACTCGCGGCGGTTTCGCTTGCCATCTGCGGCGGTATACGGTCACCTGGTTGGAGGTCGGTCGAGGAACCGTCTCAGCTGTTCTGGCGCAATTCGACCATACCGCGATAGACTGCACTCGCAACGTTCATGATGACAATAGGTCAACCTGTGCAGCACTAACGGCAGCTCCAGACAGTCTGGGCTATGCAACTTTTCAAAGCACGCTTTGAGTGTAACAACCAGGACCATGGCTTTGTGCGGCACACCGTGGTCGCGCTGTCAGACGACGATCCGAATGCGACCCCGGTCCTGTCAGGGTCCGCATGCCCTCTTCTGCCTGACGCAATCGCCGTCTGCCCGGGCGGGAGGTCGCTACAGGGCTCCGGCGCCTACGTTGATCAGCAGGGCGAGGATGGTCGTGTTGAAGAGGAACGACAGGATGCCGTGCATCAACACTACTTTGCGCATGCCGGGCGTGACCACTGCGACATCCGAGGTTTGCGCTGTGGCGCCGACAGTGAAGGAGAAATAGAGAAAGTCCCAGTAGCCCACATCCTTCTCATCCCCGGGGAAATCCAGGCCTGCGCGCATATTTCCCTCGCCGTAGTATTCGTGAGCGTAGTGCAACGCCATCGTCGTATGCACGAGGAACCAGGAAATGAATATCGTCAGGCTCGCGAGAGCAAGCCGCCATGGGGCGGCGGGGGTCGCCTCATTTTTCAGGCCGTAGAGTTCGGCGACGATCGCCGCCAGGCTCGACACCGACGCCGCCACGATGATCAGGACGATCACCCCATCCCGCTCGTCCCGCTCCACCGCGCGGCGGCGCACCTGCTGTACGCTGGCGCTTGTCATCATCCACCAAGTGGTCACGATGTAGAGGGACCCGCCGATGCTCCAGGCGATCAGAAGCTTAGAGGAGAGGTCGAGGCTCGCGGGCAACATGAGATAGACCGCAATGGCCACCCCGGTCGCGACGAACACGCGCGGATGCGTGTTCCAGATGACGACAACCCGGCGTCTGAAGCGTTCGACAGAAGTAGGTTGGGCCTGCCGCATGCAACCTCGACGATGGGGAGGTGTCCAGCGCAGGAGCTTATACCAATTTCGTGAAGTACAAACCTGTTTGAGGTACGGGCAGGCAGTGAGGCTGGCTAGACGTCTTGTCTCCGCGACGAGGTCGTTCTGGGCTTTGACGGAGCCGTCGACGTTGAAGACGCGGTGGGAGAGGAAGCGCTCCTTCAGGGCAGCGGGCCGGATTGCCAACGAGCCTGCTGATCGGACTACCTGCAAGGGTATAACGCGGCAATTCTGTATTGCCGCGCTCCTCGGATTACAGTCGTTCAGGAGTTAGGCCGGCTTGGCTACCGACTACCAAAAGGTCGGGATAGGCTAGTCCGCAGGCCTTTAACTCCGCCAGTTAACAAGCATAGGTCATTGAGTTGCTTAAATTATCCGATCGCGCTTCTAAAACGGTCAGCGGCACACGGGCCGCCCTGACCGAGACCCGCTGGGGACGGCCGAGCCGGGCGGCCCAAGGATGTGGGGCAGCTCACAACCAGAACGGATTCTCGTTTTGCGCGAGGGCAAAATCGGGGCAGGTCATGCGGAGGGTAGCCGCCCAGGCCTAGCCCGTCTCCAGGCAGATCAAGAAGATCAACAACTCCGCCGGCAAGATAACGAGCAAGAACGCGCCGATCCTGAACCTCGACATGGATGCCGTGACCATGGTGTTCCTCTTCGCCGACCCCGCCCTTCCTCAAGCAGGTGACGGTCGGGCGACTAGGTCACGTTTGGGACCGACCGCGTGAACGGCTCCATCACGACCACCTCGGGTACCGACCACCTCGGTTACCAAGCGAGACGGCAGACGGCCCGGGCCGGGTTCAAGGCCCTCCCGGGCCAGATGGCCGCGGCATGCACCTTGGCCAGACCTGCTTCCAGGATCCGCGGCCGCGACGGTCTACAATTCGCAAGGTAAGGTGGATTGCGCGTCGTCCCGACGGTCCCGTGAAGCAGGGCGGCTTCCACGACGCCTGTCCCAGTGGATGGAGGGCTCGTTGGATAAGTTCACTGCGATGCGAACCTTCCGCAAGGTGGTCGAGTGTGGCGGCTTCGCGGCGGCTGCGCGCTCCCTAAACCTCTCCAACGCGGCCGTGAGCTGTCACGTCCGCGACCTGGAGGAGGCGCTCGGCACGGCCCTACTGGTGCGTACCACCCGGAAGGTGAGCCTGACCGAACCGGGTCGCGCCTATTTCGACCGCTGTGTCCGGATCCTGGACGAGATCGACGACGTCGAGCGCTCGCTCGGCGCGCTCCAGGCGGCCCCGCGCGGGCTGCTGCGGGTGAACGCGCCGATGGCGATGGGCGTCACGGCCTTCGCGCCGGCGATCGCGCGCTTCGGCCTCCGCCATCCTGAAGTGAAGGTCAACCTCGTCCTCAACGACCGCACGGTCGACATGGTCGAGGAGGGTTTCGACGTCAGTCTGCGCGTGCGTGCCGCGCTGCCGGACTCTAGCCTGATCGCGCGTCGCCTCTGCACCATGCCACTGGTGCTTAGCGGTAGCCCGGACTACCTCGCGCGGGCCGGCGAACCCGCGACGCCCGACGACCTCGCCGGCCACCGGACGCTGGTCTACACGCTGGCCACCGAGCCCGGGCGCTGGACCTTCCACAAGGACGGCCGGGCAATCGTGCACGTCCCGGACCCGGTGCTCTCGACCAACTCCAGCCTTGCACTGCGCCACGGGGTGCTCGAAGGCCTCGGCCTCAGCATCTTCCCGCTTTGCTACATCGCCGCGGACCTCGCCACCGGTCGCCTCCGCCGTCTCATGGCCGACCATGACATCGGCACCGTCGCGGTCCATGCGGTCTATCCGAGTGGGCGGCATCTCTCGCCGAAGGTCCGCGCCTTCGTCGACTTCATGGCAGCGGCCTTCGCGCGGCCGCCCTGGGAGATCGATCATTCACGGATCGCGAATGATCCATCTGCCGAGGAGCGGCTACAACCGGAAGGCTGAATGACCGATCTCTTGGGTATGCGGCAGTCGTCTCACAGAGCTGCCGGCAGAACCCGAGAGCCGCTTCATGACCGACCTCCTCTTCTCCCCGTTCCGCCTCGGCGCGATCGACGCCGCCAACCGCATCGTGATGGCCGCGATGACGCGCAGTCGCGCCGACAACGCCGGCCTCGTCGGCCCGTTGACGGCCGAGTACTACGCCCAGCGCGCCAGCGCCGGCCTGATCCTGACGGAGGGCCTTTACCCCGTTGCGACCGGCAAAGGCTACGTGCGGACGCCCGGCATTGCCGACGCTGCCCAGGTCGCGGCCTGGCGGCGCGTCACCGACGCGGTGCACGCGGCCGGAGGCCGGATTGCAGCCCAGATCATGCACGTCGGCCGGATCAGCCACCGTCGGCTGATCGGCGAGACGCCCGTCGCCCCGTCCGCCATCCGCCCGGCCGGCGGAACCTGGACGGAGGACGGGGTCCTTCCCCACGAGACCCCACGCGCGCTCACGGTCCCGGAGATCCGTGCCATCGTTGACGCCTTCGCCGACGCGGCGGACCGCGCTATGGACGCGGGCTTCGATGGCGTCGAGCTCCACGCCGGCTCCGGCTACCTTCCAATGCAATTCCTCTCCACTGGCACCAACCGCCGCATCGGCGCCTACGGTGGGACCCTGGAGAACCGAATCCGCTTCGCCGTGGAGGTTCTGGACGCCATGATCGACCGGATCGGCGCCGACCGGGTCGGCATCAAGATCACGCCCGAGATGACCTTCAACGACGTTTCTGACGACGACCCGGTCGCAACCTACACGGCCCTGGTCGCCGCCGTCGCGCGCCGACGTGCGGCCTTCGTCGAGATCGTGGACTACGGCGCACACGGGCTCGCCGACCGCCTGCGGCCGCTGTTCGGCGGCGCATGGCTAGTGGGGGGCGGCCTCACCCCGGCCGGGGCGGCGGGCCTGCTCGCGACCGGCCGGGCCGACGGCGCTGTGTTCGGCGAGCCCTTCATCGCCAATCCGGACCTTCCCGAACGCATTCGCCTCGGCTTTCCCCTAGCCGCGAGCGACAAGGCCACCCACTACGCTGGCGGAGCTCGCGGCTACGTCGACTACCCCGCCGCCACCGCCCGAGCCGCCTGACCCCGGCCCGGCCGTGCTGGTGGCGGCCCGGGCTCATTCCGTCCTCCCTCTACAGGAGCGCGCCTGAGCCATTCGTCGCGGCCGGAGCGACCCGGCCCGGAGCTCGTCGGGCCGGCGCGCACGCCCACACCCCTCTGCGCGCCGCCGTCGACGGCCAGCACCGACCCCGGTCCGTCGGCCCAAGCCGCGGCGCGGCGGCGCTCTCCCCAGAGTCGCACCGCCGCCGTCGTCGCGGACGCCACCGCCTATCCATCCGTCCTCCTCCTCGCCGTCGCCCTCGGGGTGATGCGCTGACCGGATCGTGCCATGCCCTCGTCCTTACTCCACCGCGCCGCCCCGATCGCGGCGCTCGCCGCCACCGGCGCCTTGGTCGGCGCCGCCGTTCCGATCACGCGTCTGGCGAGCCTCGCCGGCGCACAGACCCTGAGCTGGGCCTTCGCCTCGACCGGCACGGCCGCCGTGCTGCTTGCGGGCGCGGCGATGCTGCGCGGCAACCCCGTCCGGACAGACAGGGACCACCTCGCCTACTACGGCGCCGTCGGCCTGTTCTCGATCGCCTTGCCACAGCTGCTGCTCGCGCTGGTCGTGCCGATGATCGGCGCGGGCCTCGCCGGGATCGGCTACACGCTGCCGCCGATTCTGACGCTCGCGATCACGGCGCTGATCGGCATGGTCCGGCCGTCGCCGAGATGCATCCTGGGCTTCGCGTTCGGCCTCGGCGGCGCGCTGCTCGTGCTATTGCCGCGCGGCCATTCGGCCGACGGCGTCCAATCCGAATGGATGGCGCTGGCCATGGCCGTGCCGCTGTCGGTCGCGGTCGGCAACGTGCTGCGCGCCCGGATCTGGCCGGCCGGATCGGTGCCGCTCGCCAACGCTGCCGGCGCGATGGGGGCTGGCGCCGCCTTGCTCGGCCTCGCGGCGGCCGCCGGAGGCGGCCTTGCCGACCTTGCCACCGTACCAGTCGGTCTCGCCGTCGCCCACGCTGCCGTATCGGCGGTCGCCTTCGTGCTGTTCTTCGTCCTGCAGGCGGTCGCCGGCCCCGTCTACACCAGCCAGGTCGGCTACGTCGCGACCGTGGTGAGCCTCGCCGCCGGCGCCCTCGTCTTCGGCGAGGCGATCCCGATCTCGGCCTACGCGGCGGCCGCTCTGATCGCGGCGGGCGTCGTCCTCGTCTTGCCCGGACGCGAATCCCGGGCCCGGCCCTGACGTGGGGCATCCCTCAGCGCTCCCACGCGCCGCCGGGCGGGGCTCCGATCAGGAAAGCCACGTGGCCGAGCTTCTCCGGTTGCGGAGCATGTAGGTGTCGACGATCCGAACGCCTGCGCCGTCGTCTGCAGGAGGCAGCCGCGTTCGCGACTGATGAAGCCGGGCAGGCCGTCGCTTCGGGCGGGGCGGATCAGTTCCAGGTGGTCGCGACCGAACTTGTGGACGAGGCCGCCGTAGCGCCGGACTACCCGCTCCGCACTGACAGTCTGGTTCAGGAAGGCGAGCACCTTGCCGCCGCCGTCGGAGCGCATCACCACCTTTTCGGCAAGCCCGGCGCTCAGAGTGGCTATTTCTCCACCCTGGCCGCAGCGAAGAAGGCGCCGGCAATCCGCTCCCTCCTCTGGCGGCACCGAATAGGGCGGGGCATGCCGCCTCGACGTGCTGGCGGTCCTGACGGACGGCCTCAGGCAGTCGGCCCGTTCGCACGGATTGAATAGGGCGGCGAAGCAGTGAAAGGTCTACGCGATGGAACGGGGTCGAAGTCTTAGAAGTTGCCAGCTCGTTCCACTTCCTCCGAACAGAGGCCCTGTTTGCGAACTTTGAGTGCCTTCGCAACACTGTACGAAAATGCTCTACATGAACGGCACACGCGCCCTCCTCAGATGCGGATTCTTAACATTTAAAATGGCCTGCACGAAAGTGTCGACCTGGTCGTCATTGCGGCCGTGCGGGAAAGCCGAAATCTCCTTCCGGAAGTCCTCGAGCCACGGCGCAGAGCGCGGGATGAGCACATGGCCGCGATGGATGTAGGTGACCGCGTTACACCACCTCGTCGATGGGCCGGCTGACGCTCAACGTTCTTCTCTCCTTCGCCCCGTTCGTGCGTGAGGTGATCGGCGAACGGATCCGCGACAAGATCGCGGCTTCGAAGAAGAAGGGTATCTTGATGGGCGGGCAACCGCCGCTCGAGAACGGACGGCTGATAACAGGAAAGGGAGCTAAGCTTGGATCGCCCTGATGGGAGGATGGGCCCGATGACGGGGAAAAGAAGCGGCATTCGGCCGAGTTCAAAGCCAAGGTGGCTTTGGAAGCGATCAGAACCGAACTGAAGATCTCGCAATTTGCGGTCAAGCACGGCATCCGTCAAACGGTCGACCTCCTTTTGCGGTCTGTCAATGCTGTTGTGACTGAGGTGTGTTTTTATAGTTTAAGATTGGGAGGTCGTCATGAAAAAGGTAGCGGTGGGTGTTGACGGTTCCGATTCCGCAAATGCTGCACTCGGTGTGGCCTGTGACTTAGCCGTAAAGAACGGAGCGCAGCTCTTCGTCTGCCATGCTGTTACCGACGAGCCTTTTCGGGGCAATGCATTTCGGTTTGCCGTCACTGAATTCGGTGACAAGATCGCGGCGCGGCTTCGCGACGTTGCTCTGGGAAGCGGACATGTGCCCGTCGAGATCACCGAAGATGCGATCAGCGCCGATCGCGACTGGTCAGCCGCCATGAACGGGGTGGTGGGCGAGGGCTTGCTAGAGGCGGCCGAGGCAACCGCGCAGAGGGCGGGCGTCACAAGTATTGAACGACGTCTTTTGACCGGCAGTCCAGGTGCCCAACTCGTCGACTTCGTCATCGCCGAAGCGCCGGACGTGCTCGTGGTTGGCACCCGTGGGCTCGGCGGCGTGGAACGCCTGCTAATGGGGAGCGTTTCCGGCCACGTCGCAAGGGCACCCTGCATGGTCATCACAGTCAAGCTTGCGCCGCCGCCGTGAGCGGTTCTGACGGATCTAATCGGATATGTTGCAAAGCTCTTTAGGCGAATAAACAGTCTCCCAACGCGGGAGCCCAAGACCGATTGCCAGTGACGCGCTGGTCCAGCAAGCGGCAATACGGCGCTGCGTGCCTGCTAGGATCAAGTCAATCAGCCACCGGCAGACCGATCCTTTGCCACCCATCGCGCAAGCGTTGCTCGTCCTCGGGCAAGCGCAGCCCCGCGGCCCGAGCAACCCATCGCAACCGCTCGCCCAGTGTCGCGGCAGGGTTCCCGCGCCACGCGGAGATCAGTCCCTGCTCGAGTTCGCGGACGATGGCGTCGGTCTCGTCTCCCCGCCCGTCGAGTGCCAAGGCGGCAGCACGAAATCCGAGGTCGCGCAAGTGACGTGCATCCGATCGATAAGCTCGTCCCGACAGGTGGCTGGCGGCCTCGGCGTAGCGGCCGGCGAGGAACAACAGCCGTCCGTGAATGGTATCGTACCAGCGTGGGTGAAGCGGCGTGAGCTCGAGGGCGAGCGAGCTCGCCTCTACCGCCTCCGCGTGGTCGCCATTCGAGCCATGAATCCAACCCCAGAACAGCTGCACCAGGGGGTCGTTCGGATTGACGGACCTCGCCGTGTCCACGGCCCGGACGGCGGCATCGAATTCCCGCAGGTGAAATCGCATGCTGGCGGCGACCATATGGGTGCGCGCGTCGTTGGGGTCGAGTTCTCTCGCCTTCTCGGCAAAGGCCAGGCCCTCGGTAAGGTGAGCCTTGCCCGTGGCGACTTCGCCGACCACCTCCAGCGCCTTGTTGGCTTCCAGGAAGGCGAGACCCGACCACGCGCGTGCCAGATTGGGATCGAGCGCAAGCGCCTGTCGGTAGAATGCCGCGGCCTGTGCTTCGTGCTCCGGCGTGAAGCCGTCGGAGACCTTGAGCCCCTGGAGA
The DNA here is from genome assembly GCF_037203705.1 of Prosthecomicrobium sp. N25. Lineage (NCBI taxonomy): Bacteria > Pseudomonadati > Pseudomonadota > Alphaproteobacteria > Hyphomicrobiales > Kaistiaceae > Prosthecomicrobium > Prosthecomicrobium sp. N25. The sequence continues at coordinate 2,464,807 of NZ_JBBCAT010000001.1, read as the reverse complement.
AACAGTTCGTAGGCGCGGACGTCCTCCGGTCGCCGGCGCCGCGCCGTCAGTTCGCTGTGTTGGACGACACGCTGCGCCGCCTTGGCGACGATCGAGCGGCAGATCTCGTCCTGTATGTCGAAAAGATCGGCCCTCGGACGATCGAACCGATCGGCCCAGACCTGCGTCCCCGCCGCGGTGTCGAGGAGGCGCACCGTAATGCTCACCCTGTTCGTCGTGAGGCGGGTCGTCCCCTCCAGGACATAGCCAGCGCCGAGCTGCCGTCCGGTCTCGACCGGGTCTAGGCCGCGACCGCGGAGCGCCGACGTGGACGATCGGGTGATGACGCGGACATCCTGGAACCGAGACAGTTCCGTTGTGACATCGTCCGTCATGCCATCGCTGAACCACGCCTCGCCGCCTTCCGGGCTCCCGTCCTCGAACGGCATCACCGCCACCGTCGGCCGCTCGGCGTGCCTCGTGGCGCGCGGGCTCGCCCCCGTCGACTGGCCGACAAGGCGGTAGGCGTCGACGGGCTTCTCGAAACTCTTGAGGCTGAGCGCGCCCGCAAAGACAAAGCCCGCGCGTGCGGCGCGGTCGAGCTGGTCGTGGACGGCGGCCGATATGAGAATGCCGCCCGGATCGGCCGCCTGCTCAAGCCGGGCTGCCATGTTCACGCCGTCGCCGAAAATGTCCCCATCCTCGACCAGGACGTCACCGAGACCGATGCCGATGCGGAGCACCAAGCGCTGCTGTTCGGGCGGCGGCACCTCCGGCTCGCGGTTCGCCGCCTGCAGGGATTTCGAGAAGTCGACCGCCTCTTGGGCGGAGCGGAACTCGGCCAGGAAACCGTCTCCGACCAGCTTGACGAGCCGGCCATTGCAACGGCGGAGCTGCGGCTCCACGAGTTCCGAACGCAGTCCACGCAACGCCGCCAAGGTGCTGGCGGCGTCCGCCTGCATGAGGCGCGTATAGCCAACCACGTCAGCCGCCACCACGGCGACAAGCCGTCGTTCCTGTGTATCCATCGGCATGAAAGTCCAGACAGCGGCGTGCCAACATTCTGACCGATAATAGCGGGCCGGGACAGAGGGCATCGCAGGCTCGGGAACAAGTACCGGCAGGACGGCACGAACAGCGACCGCAGCCATTTGGTTCAACTAGTATTTCGGTGGACGGAGCGCGGAAGCCCTGGGGACCGGCCATCGCGGCGGCGGTGATAGAGAAACGGACTGAGATCCGGACACGAACGAGGAGCCCAACCGATGCCAAGGAACGAGACGACGGTGACGTTTGGCTGCCGCTGCGGTGAGGTTCGGGGCATGGTCGTCCGAGCCGCGCCCGCCTCCGTCAACCGCGTCATCTGTTACTGCGACGACTGCCAAGCCTTCGCGCATTGGCTCGACCGGGCGGACCTGCTCGATGACCACGGAGGCTCCGACATTGTCCAGCTGGCGCCGGCCGCTATGAGTTTCACCAAGGGCGAAGAGAAAATCGGCGGCGTACGACTGACGTCGCGCGGGCTTCACCGATACTACGCGACATGCTGCAATACGCCGGTCGGCAACATGGTGAGTCCGACCATCCCTTTCGTCGGCGTCATGGCGGCGGTGTTTAGGACCGACGGGCAGGACCCCGATGCGGTGTTCCGCCCGCCGATCGGCGCGATCAAGGGTGAATTCGCCGTCGGCGAGACGCCGCCCGGCTCCAGGGGCATATCGCTCTGGCTGATGGCACGGGCGATCGCCAAGGTGTTGAAGTGGCGCCTCTCCGGGTGGACCTGGCCGCATCCCTTCTTCGATCGGGCAAGCGACAAGAGCCGCTTCGTGATGACCACTGTCTCGCCCGCCGAGCGCGAGCGGCTCCGCTTGTTATCTGGCTCTCGACGCTAAAGATCGAACGCCGAAACCATGCCGAGGCGGGCATCGACGAGACCATCCGGCAACGGATGCTGCAACCGGGCACCCTCACAGCACGCCCGGGACATCCGGAGGACGTCGCCAACGCCGTGCTGTGGCTCAGTTCTCCCGCGAGCGGCCGGGAAAGCGGCCATACGCTCAAAAATCGTGGCGACGGCCTGGTGCCTCTCTCCGGCGCCTGACCTGCGCGGCCTCATCGTGCCCAAAGGCCTAACTTGAAGTTGTGGTATGAGCGCGATGACAGCGGCGGCCCGAACTCGTAGGATTACCCGTCGAAGGGAGGCGTTCATGGATCGACCACCCGACCTCCGCCGTTCAGTGCTGTTCGTCGCCGGAGCGGATGCTCGGGCGCACGCCGACGCGATCGATGCCCGCGCCGACGTCTTGGTGCAGGACCTGGAGGACTTCACACCGCCCACTCTGAAGGACGAGGCGCGGCGGCGCTCCTCGGCGCTGTTCGCGAGGGCCCGGGCGGCGGGCAGCATAGTGGCTGTGCGAGTGAACCGGCTCGACGACGGCGGCCTCGAGGATCTCGATGCCGTCATCGCGGGCGAGCCGGCGCTCATCCTGTTGCCGAAGGCGGACGGTGGTCGGCAGATCATCGCGCTCGCCGACGCGATCGAGCAGCGGGAGGTCGCACAAGGGTTGCGGCCGGGCGGCATTGAGATCGTCCCGACGGCAGAGACTGCGCTCGGCGTGGTCCGGCTTGAGGAAATGGCGCAGGCCAGCGCGCGGGTTCGGAGCTGCTTGCTCGGCGCCGAGGACCTCGCCGCCGACCTGATGGCCGAGCGCGGACCCGACGGCGACGAACTCGCCTACGCCCGCCGACGCTTCCTGCTGGAGTGCCGGGCCGCGGGAATCGAGCCGATCGACGCTCCCTACACCTATTCCGACGAAGCGGGCTGCGAACGAGAGACCCTCCGCTCCCGCCGTCTCGGCTACCGATGCAAGAGCACCGTCACGCCCGCGCATGTTGGCGCCATTCACCGGGTGCTCACGCCGGGCGAGGAACAGATCGAGGCGGCCCGTCGCGTCGTCGCAGGGTTCGAGGCCGCGCGGGCGGAGGGCAAGGACCGCGCGCTCGTCGACGGTCTCTGGATCGAGCCGCCGGCCTACCGCAACGCGCAGCGGCTTCTCGCCCGGGCGGATCAGTTCGCCCGCGCGTCGCGTCCCGTATCGGCGCCTCGTTAGGCTTGCGCCCTCTCAACCGGCCTTTGCCGGCACGCAGGGACTTGGGCTCGCCAAGAGCGCGATCAAGCTGGTGGAGCGGACATCGCGGCGGTCAGAACCTGGCGCATTGCAGTGACCAGAAAGCCGTCTTCCTGCAGGCCCGTCAACATTTGCGGCCCGAGTTGCGGATCGAAGGCGAAGTCTCGCACGTCGAAGCGATCGCAGAGATCCCGGATGCACTGCTCCACTTGGTTAAAGTCGACGGCGCTGCCAGGGACCGGCTCAATGTGGTCTTCGTTGGCCCAGCGCGGGTATGAAACGCGATCGCGGTAGGCCCAATTTGACATTCCCGGCTCTACCCACATCATCGGCGCAAACGGCGCGGAAGTCATATGTAACACCACCGATGCATCTCTAGCCGCGCCCGCGAGCTTCTCAAGCTTCCCGGGCGGTACCCAAATCCTCAAGAACCGCCACGTTTGGGTAGTCGTAGATCGAAGAGGCCGAGCGCGGCGTCGGGTTCGGTCCGATCCGGCGCGTCTCCATCGTCGAGACCATGCAGTGCTTCGTGACGTAGGCGCTCGCACTTCTCGCATGGGCAGCCTCCTTTGATGTTGCCGACTTGAATACCGGCTTAACGGCGGCTTCAGGCGAGGTTCGTCGGCAGTTTGCTATTCCGCTCGCCCCAACAGCGAGAGGAATTGCCATGAGCACCGCCACACTGATCGGAACCATCACCGAAGATCCCATTCACGCGAACTGGCTGGCCCGTACGGCCGCCCGGATCGCCAAGTCCCTCCGGCACCGCTCCGACATGAAGCGGCTGGAGGCGATGGACGACCGCCTGCTTGCCGACATGGGGCTCTCTCGCGGCGCGATTGAGTACGCGGTGGATCGCGGTTGCTGACGCGCTCGGAGACGGGAAGTCCACGTGGTGGACGGCGTCAGCCGGCTCAACCTTGTCGGGGGCTGGAGGCCGACGAAAAGCTGGTCCAGCAAACTGACCTGCGTGAGCCCGGGCGGTTCTTGGCGGGCGCGAAACTCGGGGTTCCAACCAGGCGGGGATCGTGGGTAGGGATGTCGTCGAGCGCGCCCGGCGCGCCGCCGGCCCGGAGAGCTTCGACGTCCTCCGGTCTCGGCGAGCGCATCAGAGCGTCAGAAGCCGTGATGAATGGCGGAGCCGGAGGGATTCGAACCCTCGATACGGGTTTAAGCCCGTATAACGGTTTAGCAAACCGCCGCCTTCAGCCTCTCGGCCACGGCTCCGACGACGAAATCCCTAGACGAAGCGTCGGGGTGCGGTCAACCCGATCCCGCCGGATTACGCGGAAAGCGTGACGGGAAGCGGAAGCGGGTCGGACCGGGACGGGGCGCGGCGGCGGTCGGCGGTTGAGGACGCGGCTCGAGAACGGGTGGGCCCGTCGCGCTCCCGTGCGCCGCTCGTCCAGGTCAAGGAGACCGACGCGAGCCTGGAGATCGGGCGCGGAGGGGGCGGCTCGGCCCGGGCGCCGGACGAGAGGTGGCCGTACGGGCGATCGCCGCCTCAGGCCAGCAGGAGGACCTTGGCGACGAGCTCGGCCTGGCGCCGGCAGCCCGTCTTGTCAAAGATGTTGTTGACGTGCTTTCGCGCGGTCTGGGTCGATATGCCCAGGTCGTTCGAAAGTTCGGCCAGGGTCTGTCCGTTCGCCAGCCTGAGCGAAATCTCCGCCTCGGACGGCGTGAGCCCGAACACGTCGGCGAGAGACCTGCGGAGCTCCGGACCGGGCGGGTCGAAGCCGCGCAGGACGACGACGACGAAGCCGGCCGGGGCCGCGGGCGCCTCCCCGGGGACGGGCGGGGGACAGGCGGGCGGCGCCACGCAGACGAGGCCGCGCAGCCTGCCGGAGGGATCGCGGACGGGCAGCCGGTGCTCTGTCGCGCCCGGGCGCAGGGCGCCGTGGATCGCCGCCGTCAGTTCGTCCGCCGGGAGGGCAGGCCCGCGCGGCACGAGCCGGCCGTCCTGGTCGGCGAGCGGGCCCGTTCCGGCAAGCAGGCCGATGGCGGATGGGCTCGCGCCGAGGATGCGGGCGACGCCATCGACCGCGAGGCAGGGGAGCGGCATGGCCTCGACGATGCGGCGCAGATCGGGCAGGCCGGCCTCCGCACCCACGGAGTTCGGGCCGCCGAGGCGCAGGGCCGCACGGAGGCTCGGCCGAAGCGCGGCCAGGATCCGGATCGCATCCGGGCCGTCGCGAACCGCCAGGGCCGGCCCGTCGCCGTCGGCCCGGCCCGTCCGCACCCGGTCCGGAGGAGGGCTCAGGATCCCGGTGCCGGGCGAGCCAGGCTCTCCCGCCAGGGCGGCGAGGCTTTCCAGCGCGGAGCCGGGACGGCCGGACAGTCCCCCCGCCAGGCCCGGAAGACGGGCCAGCAGCAGCGCGAGCGCGGCGTCCGCCCGCGTCGGATCGGCCCCTACCGCCAGGATGGCCTCAGACAGCTCCGCGACGATCTGGAGGTCGTCCGCGGCATCGATCCGGACACGCGCATCCTCCGGGAGACCCGCACCCTGCCCCACCGACCTTGTCCCGTCGCCGGCGCGGAGACCCCGCGGAGCCTGACCCGTCGGACCGTCCCGTTCGTTCGACGGCGAAGCCGACCCGGCCATCGCTGCCGGCCGCGATCGCGCCGTGACGGAGTGCGTATCCCTCAACATATTCCACTTTGCCTAAAGTTTTTCACGCAAATTCTGAAGCAACATCTCTGTCGTTCCCTCATTTTCTTCGGATTGCCTCGAAAGACAAGGTCCCTTTTTCTCACATGCAAGATGTGACAGAGAATAACTCGCCATGGATGCTTTATCCTCTGAATCCCGCCTGAGTTGTACGTCGCGCGTCAGACGCGGGGCTTTTCAATGCTGCGACGCAGCGACGCGGCTTGACCGAAAGGCTTCGGGTGGCGATGCTCGTCACCCGCCGTCGACGCGGACCCTCGCCAGGGTCTTGCGGCATTGAACCCGCCGTCGGGCAGGGCCGGGCGCCCCGTGTGAGCCGACGCCGGGTCACCCGCCGGCGCGCGGCAGCCGCCCTGTCACGGGGCCGCGGCGAGCCAATCGACCGCTTAATTCTTGACCGCGCCCAATTCTTAGCCAGCTCTACACCGTTTGGGGTATTGTGTCGAAGCGCCAAGGCCGCTTTTCTTGCTGCTACCGTAACGTAATGGAGGTTCCTCACGGGCCTTCTTGCATACGGCTGCGTCGGGAACTCCCGAGAATGAGGCGGCCCACGCCTCCACAACGGGTGATCCCGGTCCCTTTTTCGGCAGGCTCCGGCCTGAAATTTTGCGCGTCACACAGGGCGGCTGGAGGGCAGTCACCCCGATGGCGGTAGCGTGGCGAAAGCGGTCGGTGGCGCGAAGTCGGACTGGGACGGAGCGCCGGACCACCGATCCACGCCGAACCTTGCGCCATGCTGCATTGCAAACGCGGGCGTCCCCGGGATGTCGGGAATCGCCCCGTAGGACCACAACGGCGGGGTCGATCCATCTCATGACGAGCCCGCGGGCGCCTATGACCGCCGATGCGATCAACTTCGTTTTCACGCGTTCGTAGATCATGATTACTGCAACCTTGCTTGCTGCCAGCGGCGGGCGAGCGCGCCGCCGAGCCCCTCGCGCACCGGACGGGCCGGGGACTCGCTGCACTGTCCAGGCGTCGCGGGTCGCCCGGCGAGTCGACCGCGACAGGGGCGCAGGAGGTGGTTCGGGCACCCGGGCGGACGGCACCGGAGGGATGCGATGAGCGGCGAGACGGAGGACGGCCGGCCGGCGGCGCCCGGCGTGGCCCTCGGGACGACACGCTGGTACGTGGCGGCGACCTTGCCCCACAAGGAAGCGGTCGCGGAGGTGAACCTGGCCCGCCAGGGCTTCCGGACCTTCCTGCCCCGCATCACGGCGACGCGCCGGCATGCCCGGCGCTTCGAGCAGATCCGGGCGCCGCTTTTTCCCCGCTACGTCTTCGTGGAACTGGACACCGGCCGGCAGCGCTGGCGGTCCGTGAATGGCACCATCGGCGTGACGTCGCTGATCATGGAGGGCGAGGGCCCGAAGCCGGTGCTCGGCGGCGTGGTGGAGAGCCTGATCGCCTCGGCGGACGACGGCGGACTGATCCGCTTCCGGTCGGGTCTGCAGGAGGGCGATCGCGTCCGGCTCGTGTCCGGGCCTTTCGCTGACGCGCTCGGCGTCCTGCAATCCCTCGACGGGAAGGGGCGGGTGAAGCTGCTCCTCGACGTCCTCAATGGCGGCTTCCGGGTCACCTCAACCCTCGACGCGCTCATCCCGGCCTGACACCCCCGTTCCGTCCCGCGGCCGACCGCGCCGCCCGGCCCCCTCGCCAGATCCCCTCGTCCTCGCCCCATGCCATTTCGGACATCCCGTCAAGGAACCGTGCTCGCGATCGCATCGGGCGGCGGACACTGGATCGAGATGCGGCGGATCATGCCGGCCTTCGAGGGCTTCGACGTCGCCTACGCGACCGTCCTCGAGACCTCCCGCGCCGACGTGCCGGGCATGCGCTTCCACACCTTCCCGGACTTCAGCCGCTTCGCCCTCGGCTCCCTGCCCCTGCTGACCCTGCGGCTCCTGAAGATCCTCTGGAGCGAGCGCCCGGCGGTCGTGGTCACCACCGGGTCGGCGCCCGCCCTCCTGTGCATGGCGCTGGCGAAGCTGCTCCTGCGGTCGAAGACCATCTGGATCGACAGCATCGCGAATTGCGATCGGCTGTCCTCCTCGGGGTCGGCCGCGCGCTGGTTCGCGGACGAGTGGCTGACCCAATGGCCCCATCTCGCCGGCCCGAAGGGCCCCCAGCATTGGGGGGCGGTGCTCTGATCTTCGTAACCGTTGGCTCCATGCTGCCGTTCGACCGGCTGGTGCGCAGCTTCGACGCATGGGCGGCCGCCCATCCGGAAGAGGAGGCGCACATCCAGATCGGTACGGGTCGCTACGAGCCGGTCCATGTGCCCTGGAGCCGCATGCTCGACGGGCGGAGCTTCGAGGAGAAGGTCGCCTCGGCCTCGCTCATCGTCTCCCATGCCGGCACCGGCACGGTGTTCGCGGCCTTCGAGCACGCCAAGCCGATCGTGATCGTGCCCCGCTACGCGGCGCTCCGCGAGCACACGACCGACCACCAGCTGCACACGGCCGCCTGGCTGCGCGGCAAGCCGGGGATCGTGGTCTGCGAGAAGGACGAGGACCTCGCCGCCAAGATCGCGGAAGGGCGGGGGCTGAGACCCAGCGGGGACGGCTTCTCGAAGACCGCGCCCCGAGCCTTCACGGACCGCCTCCGGCGCGCCATCGCGGACGCGGTCCGCAGGGACCCGCCGAAACCCTCCTCCAACTCCACCTTGACGCGAGGCTGAGCCATGATCCGTGTCGCCCTGATCGGGCTGGGCAAGATGGGCATCTCCCACCTCGCCATCGTCCGCTCGCACCCGTCGGTCGAGCTGGTCGCGGTCTGCGACACGGCCGGCTATCTCCTGGACGTGCTGTCCAAGTATACCGGCCTGAAGACCTATACGGACTACAAGACGCTGCTCGCCTCCGAGGCGCTCGACGCGGTGGTGATCTCCACGCCGTCGCGCTACCACGGCGAGATCGTCCGGGCCGCCCTGGAGCGCGGCCTGCACGTCTTCTGCGAAAAGCCGTTCTGCCTCGACCTCGACGAAGCACGGTCGCTCGTCGATCTCGCGCGGGCACAGGGCGTGGTCAACCAGGTCGGGTATCACTACCGCTTCGTCGGTGCTTTCCAGGAGGCGCACCGTCTGCTCCAGGCCGGCGCGATCGGGAGCGTCCACCATGTTCGCGCGGAGGCCTACGGACCGGTGGTCCTGCAGCCGAAGGGGGCGACGTGGCGGGCCAACAAGCGCGAGGGCGGGGGCTGCCTCTACGACTACGCCTCGCACGCGATCGACCTGATGAACTACCTCGTGGGTCCGCCCCGGGCAGTCTCCGGGTCGGTGCTGAACCGGATCTACTCGGCGGACGTCGACGACGAGGTCTACGCCACCTTCGACTACGGCCAGGGCATGCGCGGGCAGCTCGCCGCCAACTGGAGCGACGAGAGCTTCCGCAAGATGTCGATGAAGATCACGGTCTGGGGAACGGACGGCCGCATCACGGCCGACCGGCAGGAGATCCAGGTCTTCTACCGGGGAAGCAACGGCGCCGCCCTGGGGCTGAACAGCGGCTGGAACGTCCGCTACACGACGGATCTGACCTCCGAAGTCAGCTACTATCTGCGGGGCGAGGAATACTCCGCACAGATGGACCATTTCTTCTCGTCGATCGAGAATCGGTCGATCGAGAACGTTTCGCCCTTCTCCTCCGCCCTGCTGACGGACACGGTAATCCACCAGATCCAGCGCGATGCGCTCGGCGAGCGCGCGGAACCGGCGGCGGCGCGCCCCGCCCGAGGCGGGCTCGTCAAGCGCGTCTTCCGTTTTTCCTGATCCATCGTCGATCCCATCCGGAGGCCAGCCCGTGGACCGAATCCTGTTCGGCGACAATCAGTTCTTCGGGGTCAACCACATGTCGGAGGAGAAGGCGCGCGCGCAGGCGATGCGGTTCCAGGACTTCGGCGAGATCATCCGCGTTCTCGACATGGCCTATGACGAGGGCATCCGCACCTTCATGTGCACGACCCACGACCGGATCGCCCAGATCTGCGACCACGTGCGGGCCAACCCGGACCGGTACCGGGACTTCGTCTTCTACCCCTGCATGCCCTATGCGCACAAATACGCCAACGCCGTCACCGAGCACGGCATGCTGGAGGCCTTGCGACGGTTCCTTCCCCAGGGCGGCGCGCTCTCCGGGCTCCTGAGGGGCGCGACCTCGCTCGCCACCAAGGACGTGACGAATATCGCCAAGCTCCTGATCGATGCCGAGATGTCGATGTTCCGCGGGCTGAGCACCCCGGTGATCTTCATCCAGAACGTGGTGACCGACCTTCTCCTGGGCATGGGCTTCGACCAGGCCTTCAGGATCTTCGCGGACCATGTCGGCGAGGCCTACGGCGCCGAGCCGGGCTTCATCACCATGAACACGCCGCGCCTGCTCGACGTGCTGGACCGGCTCGGCATCGACAACCCGATCGTCTGCTCGAACATCAACAAGATCGGCTTCCGCATGAGCGGCGGCATCGCGCTCTACGAGGAGACGATCGCGACGCGGCGCTTCCGGCCGATCGCCATGTCGGTGCTGGCCTCGGGGGCGATCCCGGCCGACGAGGCGATCGCGTATGTGGCGGGGCTGAAGCGGGTCGAGGCGATCGTCTTCGGGGCGTCGGGGCGGGAGAACATCCGCAAGACGGCGGCCGCGATCGCGCGGCATTTCCCGGCCCCGGAGAGCGGGACGATCGCCCACCCGGTTCCGGCGGCGTGATGACGAGCCGTCCTACGGGCGCCTTGGACGGAGCCGGGTCCCGGGGGGGCCCCGAGCCCCGTCGAGGACAGCGCCCGGCCGGGCGGGGCGTCGCCCCGGGCCACGCCGCGGAGCGGATCTGCTTCGTGGTCGCGCCCGACGGGCAGTCCGGCGGCGGAATGGGGCGGGTGAAGGACTATATCGTCCAGCACGGCGCCGGCCGGTACGCCGGCCTGCGGATCGTGCCCCTGGTGACGCGCGACGACGGCGGCTTCGTCCGGTCGCTGCTCCTCACGCTGCGCGCCATCGCGCTGATCTGGGCGGCGCGGTTCACCGGCCGGCTGGGGCTGGTGCACGTGAACTTCGGAGACAAGGCGAGCGCGGCGCGCAAGGGCGCCGTCGTGCTCGCCACCCGGCTCGTCGGCGGGCCGGCGCTCTTGCATCTCCACGCCGTCGAGCTGCACCACGCCTACGCGCGCGGCGGCCGCCTGCTCCGCGCGCTCATCCGGCTGCCGTTCCGGGCGGCGACGCGGGTGGCCGTCCTCGGCGAGGCCTGGCGGGCGTGGGTGGTCGTCGAGTTGGGCGTCCCGGCGGATCGGGTCGACGTCCTCTGGAACGGCGTTCCGGTGGACGCCGCGGACCGGCGCGACCGCGCGTCGGCGGGCGAGCCCGTGCGCCTGCTCTTCCTCGGCAACCTGCTCGAGCGCAAGGGCGTCTCCGACCTGATCGCTGCGGCGGCGAGCCTCGACCCGGCCCTGCCCGACTGGCGGCTCGCCTTCGCGGGCGGGGGCGACGTCGCCCGCTATCGGACGCTGGCCGAGAAACTCGGCGTCGCGGGCCGGGTCTCGTTCGAGGGCTGGGTCGACCAGGACGCGGCACGCCGGCTTCTCGGCTGCGCGGACGTGCTGGTGCTGCCCTCCTACGACGAGGGGCTGCCGCTCGTCATCCTGGAGGCGCTCGGATCCGGGGCGGCGGTGGTCTGCACCCCGGTCGGCAGCATCCCGGAAGTCCTGACGGACGGCGACACGGCGCTCTTCTGCCGGCCGGGCGACAGGGACAGCCTGGCGCGCGCCCTCGACGCGGCGATCCGCGACCGCGCCTTGCGCGAGGATGTCGCGGCGGCGGGCCGGCGGCTCTACGAGCGGCGCTTCTCGATCGACGCCTTCCTGGGCGCGCTTTTCGCGATCTACCGCAGCTTCGGCCTCGAGGCGGCCGACCGCAAGGACCGGGGCGCGGCGTCGTGATCGCCTCCATCGACACGCTCCCGAGCGGGGCGCGGCTGCGGGCGGACGTCTGCATCGTCGGCGGCGGGGCGGCGGGCATCGCCCTCGCGCTGCGACTGGAAGGTCGGGGCCTCGACGTGGTGCTCCTGGAAGCCGGCGGCCGGCGCCGGTCGAGCGCCGCCCAGGGGCTCTATGCCGGCGAGGTGGCGGCCCCCGCTCTGCACAGCCCGACGGACCACTACCGGCACCGGGTGCTCGGCGGGTCGACCGCCACCTGGGGCGGGCGCTGCGTGCCGCTCGACCCGATCGACTTCGAGGCGCGAGACTGGATCCCCTACAGCGGCTGGCCGATCCGTTACGAAACGGTGGCCGCCTACTATCCCGACGCGCTGGCGCTCGCGGAGGCGGGCGACTGCGACTACCGGCCCGAGACGGCGGTCGATGGCGGCATGTCGCCGATGATCGAGGGGTACCGGTCCGAGGTGTTCGACCAGGGCAACCTGGAGCGGTTCAGCTGCCCGACCGACTTCGGCCGCCGCTGGGCCGGGCGCCTGGCGGAGAACCCGCGGCTCAAGGTGCTGCTCGACGCCAACGTCACCGAAATCGTGACCAGCCCCGACGGGACCCGCGTCGACCACCTGGAGATCCGCACCCTGGCGGGCAAAGCCTTCACGCTGGCGGCCGCCCGGGTGGTGCTCGCCACGGGGGGGCTCGAGGTGCCGCGCCTTCTCCTCGCCTCGCGGCGATACGACCCGCGCGGCATCGGCAACGCCCGGGACTGGGTCGGGCGCACCTACATGTGCCACATCGCCGGATCCACGGCCGATGTCCGCTTCAAGCCACGCGGCGCGGGCATCGACAACGGCTATGCGCGGACCTGGGACGGCGTCTACGTGCGCCGCCGGCTGCACCTCGCCCCCGAGGCGCAGCGGCGGCTCAGGGTCGGCAACATCGTGCTGCGCCTGCACCATCCCCGGCTGCCCGATCCGGCCCACGGGCGCGGGATCCTCTCCCTCATCTACCTGGCGCGGCCCTTCATCGGCTACGAATACGCGAAGCGGCTGCACGGGGGGACGCCCCTCACGGCCCGGCTGGCGGTGCGGCACGCGCTGAACGTTCTCGGCGAGGGCGTCGAGGTCGGGCGGTTCCTCGCCGGCTGGGCACGGCGGCGCACCTTCGCGGCGCGCAAGTTCCCCTCGCTCGTCGTGCAGCCGCAGAACGGGGCCTACACGATCGACGTTCATTCCGAGCAGGCCCCTAACCGCGACAGCCGGGTGACGCTCTCGACGCGCACGGACCCGTTCGGCATGCCCCGGGTGCGCGTCGACTGGCGGTATCTGCCCGTCGACATCGCGACGGTGCGGACCGCCATCGGGGCACTCGGCGAGGACCTGGCGGCGCGCGGCCTGGCGGACCTCACGTTCGATCCGGAGGCCGTCGAGGCCGACATGCTGCGGGACGGGGCCTTCGGTGGCCACCATATCGGCACCGCCCGCATGGCGGACACGCCGGAGCGGGGCGTGGTCGACGCGGACTGCCGGGTGTTCGGCCTCGCCAACCTCTATGTCGCCAGTTCGGCCGTGTTCCCGACCTCGGGCCAGGCCAACCCGACCCTGACCATCGTGGCCCTGGCGCTGCGCCTCGCGGACCATCTCGCCGGACTGCCGCGGGTGGCCGCATGAGGATCGTCGTGCTGGGCGCCGCCGGCTTCATCGGCCGGGCGGTGATCGAGCGAGCGGCCGCTTCGGGGCACCGGGCCGTGGCCGCGGTCCGGGATCCGCGACGCGCCGGCGGCTTGCGAGCCGGCGAGGTCCTCTCCGTCGACGCCACCGACCGTGCGGCGGTGGCGGCGGCCGTCGACGGCGCGGACGCGGTGGTCAACTGCGTGATGGCCGATCCGCGCAGCATGGCGGAGGCGACCCATGCGGTCTGCGAGAGCGCCCTGGCGGGCGAGGCGACGCGCGTCGTGCATATCAGCAGCATCGCGGTCTACGGCGCCGAGACGGGCCTTGTCGGCGAGGACGCGCCGCTCGCAGCCCACGATCGCTACGGCGGCGCCAAGGCGCGCTGCGAGGGGATCGTGGCGGCCGCCCGCGGGCGCGGCCTCGATGCGGTGATCCTGCGGCCGGCCCTCGTCTACGGACCGGGGTCGCCGCTCTGGGTGACGCGCATCGCCCGGCTCCTGCAGGCGCGCCGGCTCGGCGACCTCGGCGCGTCGGGCGACGGCTTCTGCAACCTCGTCCACGTGGACACGGTTGCGGCGGCGGTGCTGGCGGCGCTGGAGGAGCCGGCCCCGGCGCACCGGGTCTACAACCTGGCGCCGGAGGACCCGCCGACCTGGAACCGGTACCTCATGCATTTCGCACGCCGGCTCGGCGCCGTGCCGGTCGAACGGATCACACCGCGGCGGCTGGCGCTCGAGCGGGCGCTCGCCGCGCCGGTGCTGCGGGCGGCCGAAATCGCGGCGCGCCGGGTCGGTCGGGCCGACGCCGTGCCGCCGCCGATCACCCCCGGGCTCGCCGGGCTCTTCGGCCGCCGCGTGCGCTACGACGCCGCGCGGGCGCGGGATCTGGTCCGGGGCGAGGCCGTCGCCTGGGAGGCGGCGATCGACGCCATCGCGGCCGGGATGCTCCAGCAGGGCCGTCCGAGCCCCACGCCCGGCCGGGACAGGCTGCCGGGGACGCCCCGGCCGGACGCGTCCCTGGGCAGGGGGTCGGGTCCGTGCTGATCGCGGCTGCCGCCGTCCTGGTCCCTGTGCTCGGGTTCCTGATGCTGATCGCGCCGCCGTCGCTGCGCTGCCTGGCCCTGGTCGCGGTGGTGACGGTCGTGGTCGGCCTCGGGGAGTACTACCTCGACAACCGGGCCATACTCTGGCTGTCCTTCCTCTCGGCCGCCGGCTTCGGCGCGCTCGGCCTCCTCGACATCCTCGGCAGCCGCGGGCTGCGGCGAGGCGACATCCCGGCCTGCTTCTTCCTCTACGGGCTCTTCGTCGTCTACCTCGTCGTCGTGTCGCTCGCCAACTTCAACGGCGCCGGCGGCCTGGCGGTCGGTTTGAAGATCTATGTGCCGATGTTCCTGGCCACCTTCGCCTTCATCGCGGTCGGCAGCGCGGAGCGGCTGATCGCCGGGGCGGAGCGATTCTTCCTGGCGCTACCGTTCCTGCAGTTTCCCTTCGCGGCGCACCAGCACTTCTTCGTCGCGCCGACGCGCGGGGTGTCGTCCTTCGACGCGATCGTGGGCACGTTCGGCGGCAACATGAACGGCGGGGGGTCGAACGCCAGCCTGATGCTCGCCTCCATCATCTCGATCCTGGTCGCGATCGATCTTTTCCGGCGCGGGCGGCTCGGCGCGGCGTCTCTCGGCCTCGTCTGCGGGGTGGCGACGGCGAACATCCTCCTCGGCGAGGTGAAGGCGGTCTTCCTCTTTCTGCCTGTCCTGCTGGTCCTGGCGAACCAGAGGCTGATCCTGAAGAACCCGCTCCTGCTGCCCATGCTCGCCCTGCCCGTCCTGCTCTTCTCGGCGATCGGGATGGCGGTCTACGAGAACAGCTACTGGTCGCAGAACGACCAGTATTTCACGCGAGAGGGGACTCGCCTGGAGCAGTTCCTGGGCTACTTCTTCGAGGACGACTACATCAATTACGACACCGGCGAGGTCAGCCGGGGGGCATCCCTGGCGGTCTGGTGGTCGTCGGCGACGAAGGATCCGGTCGTCATGCTGCTCGGCAACGGCGCGGGGTCGACGCGGGCCGACAGCACGATCGCGAACGGGCGGACCGCGGCGCTCTTCGAGGGCATCGACGTGGCCTCCACCATGTTGACGCAGCTCCTGTGGGACAGCGGGGTGATCGGCGCCGCCCTGTTCCTCGCCTTCCTGGCGGCGATCCCGGCGGCGCTCTACCGGCTGGCCGGGCAGAAGGCCAACGCGGACCTCGGCGGTTCCCTGATGACCTTCTACGCGGTCGGCCTCTATCCGCTGCTGTCCTGCATCTACAATCGCTACTTCACGGACCGCCCGTCCGAACAACTCCTCGTAGCGTTCCTGATGGCCCTCGTGTTCCTGACCTCTCTCCCGTCCCGGGCGCGGCGACGCGTCCCCGCGGCGGTGCCGGTCGCGAGCCTTCTCAGGGCCTGAACCGTCCGGACGATGTCGCACCCCTGCCCCGCCTCCCCGACCCCGCGGCCCCTGCCCGGCGCCCCGACGGAGACCGACATCGTCGTCGTCACCTACTTCTATCCCCATCAGGTCGGCTTCGGGGACTTCGCGCAGCGCGTGGCGAGCCTCGCCGGCCTGGGGCGCGTCCTGCTCGTGTCCCGCCAGGACATCGCCGAACTGCCGGAATTCCGGGACATCCCCTTCGTGCAGCAGGTGATCGACAATCCCAGCGAGTCGCTCGCCGGCATCGTCCGCTATCTCGCCGCCGCCGCCCGCATCGTCCGGCGCGCCCGGCCGCGGGTGGTCGTCTGCCTCGGCACCCAGGTCTCCATGCTGCCGCTCCTGATCCCCGGCACCCCGGCGCTCGTCTACTGGAACGAGCACCCGCTGCACATCTTCGAATCCCGTGCCGGACGGCTGAAGCAATTCGCCAAGGACGCCGCCCGGCGCCTCTGCTTCGCGGGGGCGCGACGGGCGCGCTTCGCCATGCCGATCAGCGCGATGATGCGGGACGACCTGATGGACCACGGCGTGCCCGGCGACCGCTGCCCGGTCGTACCGATGGGCGTGGTCGAGGCTTTTGGCGCAAGGCCGGGGCGGCGGGCCGCCCGCGGCGACGCCGGGTCGCCGATCCGGTTGCTCTACGCCGGCACGGTCGCGCCGGAGCGAGGCCGGGATGTCATGCTGGAAGGGTTGGCGCGCGCGCGCAGCCGGGGTGTCGACGTCCGGCTGGATCTGATCGGGGCGAGTTCCGACCAGATCGACTATTGCCGGACCCGGATCGAAGAGCTGGGCCTGGGCGGGGCGGTCTCGGTGGAGGGGCGCATCCCGATCTCCGCGGTGCCCGACCGGATCGCGGAGGCGGACGGCGGAATCTGTCTTTGGGAGGACAGGCCGTACTGGCGATTCAATCCCCCGACCAAGCTCTTCGAGTTCCTGGTGGCGGGCGTGCCGGTGCTGGCGAGCCGGATCCGGACCCACACGGCCTATGTTCGGGACGGCGAGAACGGGCTGGTGTTCGACTACGACGCCGACCACTTCGCGGCAGCCATCCTGCGCTTCGCCGCGCTCGGTCCGCAGCGGCGGCGGCTCGCCGAATCCGCCGCGCGGGACGGAGCCGCCTATCTCTGGATCAGAAGCGAGACGGCCTTCCAGGCCCTGGTCAAGGACGCAATGCAAGCATCCGGGCGGCCGGCGCGCGTACCGGCGCCCGCGTCCTGACCTGCCGTTCCCCCGAAGCCTTGTCCATTCAGCCGCGACATCCGAGCCCCTGACCGCCTCCGCCTCCATTTTCCGGCACTTCGCCTGGTCCGCCCTGCGGACCTGGGGCGAGAGGCTGACGTCGCTGCTCGTCTTCGTCGTGCTGTCGCGGCTGCTGCCGCCCGCCGACATCGGGGCGCTCGCCTATGTGGGGGCCTTCCTGTTCTTCGCGCAGACCTTCGCGGAAGGGGCGCTCGGGGAATGGATCGTGCGGCAGCCGGCCACGACGGCGGAGGAGGAGAGTTCCGTCTTCTGGACGCAGGTCGGGCTGGGGGCGCTGGTCGGGGCGGTGGTGGCCGCCGGGGGGCTCCTGGCCGGCGAGGCGCTTCTCCGGCGGCCGGACGCCGCCGCCATCACGGCCTGGTTGGCGCTGGTGGTGCCGCTCTCGGCCATGGAGCGCGTGCCGGAGGCGTTGCTCCGGCGGGGGTTCCGCTTCGACCAGTTGGCGGTGCGCACCCTGATGGTATCGCTTGCGGGCGGCGCGGTGGGGATCGGGCTGGCGCTCGCCGGCTTCGGGGTCTGGTGCCTCGTCGCCAAGCAGCTCTTCGAGATCGTGCTCAGGGTCGCGCTGGCGTTCCGGCTGAGCGGGTTCCGCCCGCGGCTCCGCTTCCGCTACGCGCTCGGCCGGGAGGCGATCGCCTTCGGCGGCAGCGTCCTGGCGAGCCGGCTGCTCGACGCGACCAGCCAGCGGATCGACCTCGTGATCGTCGGCTCGATCCTCGGCCCGGTCACGCTCGGCTACTACGCGGTGGCGGTGCGCATCACGCAGCTGATCGCCGAGATGACGAACGGGATCATCTACACGGTGGCGTTCCAGCACTTCGTCGCCTGCGCGGGCGACCTCGCGCGGACGACGGCGCTGCACCGGCGGCTCCTCTCCGGCACGACCCTCCTCGCCGCCCCCGCGATCGCCGTCGCGGCGGCGACCGCGCCCTTGCACATGCCGCTCCTTTTCGGCCCGCAATGGGCGCCCGCCGTGCCGGCCATGCAGCTCCTCTGCCTGCTGCCGATCCTCGGCACGGTGGTCGTCTACTTCAACTGCCTCCTGCTGGCGAACGGGGCGAAGCGGAACGCCGTCCTCTTGAGCCTCGCGAGCCTCGCCTCGACGGTGGCGCTGACCACCGCCGGGACCTGGTGGGGCCTCCTCGGGGTGGCGGCCCTCCAGCCCGTCCGCGGCCTCGTCCTCCTCCTCCTCGGCGCCCGCCTCGCCCGCCCCGTCTCCGCCCCCGGCCCCGCCGGCTACGCCCGCGCCCTCGGCCCGGGCCTGCTTGCCGCCGGAGGGGCGGCGCTGGCGGCCGATCAGATCATGAGACTGCAGACAGGTCTCTCCCCCGTCCTCACGTTGGCGATGAGCCTTTGCGGTGCGGCGGCCATAGCCGGACCGATCGTCTTCGGGGTTGCCCGCACCATGGTTTCGGGCGGTCTCGCCAGGCCGGGCTCTCCGTCCCCCTGACCGAATGACCGGACCCGAGCCGCGAACATGAAGCTTTACGCATTCCGGGGAGAGTTCCCGAACTTCGGCGACGAACTGAACCGCCTGCTCATCCCGAAGGTGCTGCCGGGTCTGCTCGACGAGAACGAAGACCAGATTCTCCTTGCGATCGGTTCGGTCCTGTTCAACGACTTTCCTAGGCGCGCCCGGAAGGTCGTGTTCGGCTCCGGCTACGGCCGCTATACTCCCCCGCCCGACCTAGACCCGACCTGGGATGTCCACTGTGTGCGCGGCCCCCTGACGGCGCAGGCTCTCGGACTGCCGCCGGAGTGCGTCGCCGCCGACACCGCCATACTGGCCAACAGGCACCTCAGGCAACCGACCGGAAAGCGATACCGCGCCGGCTACATCCCGCACTGGGAGAGCCTGATGCGGGCGGACTGGGCAAAGGTCTGCGGGATGGCGAACGTGACCTTCATCGACCCGCGCTGGCCGGTGGAGCGCGTGCTCGACATGATCCAGGCCTGCGAAATGGTGATCGCCGAGGCGATGCACGGCGCCATCGTGGCTGATGCCCTCAGAACCCCCTGGCTCGCCGTCCTCCCGTTCCATCGCCGGCATCATTTCAAGTGGCAGGATTGGGCTCTTGCACTCGACCTGAACCTGGTTCAGCACCGGCTACCGCCCGCCTCGGCGGAAGAGGCGCGCATCTGGCTCAGGCCCGGCGGCAAGGGCGCGTCCCTGATCGCGGCCGCGACCCGTCTGGCGGCGCCGGCGATCGATCCTCGTCTCGAGGACAGAGCCGCCCGCAGCCTCGAGCGGCTCTCCCGCCAGGACCCGGTGCTCAGCTCCGATGCCTCGCTCGAGCGCGCCCTGGAGAAGCTCGAGACCAGTGCCGGCCGGATCCTCAAGACCTACGGCCGCGCTGGATGACCGCCGCAGCCGGCACCCGAAGGGCTGAACCGCCATGCCTCCGGTCGTGACCCTGATCGTGTGCACCCGCAACCGCGCGGAGCGGCTTCGGACGACCCTGGAGCATGTCGGGGCGATCCGGTCGGCGGTGCGGTGGGACCTGATCGTCGTCGACAACGGCTCGACGGACGGGACGGCGGCGGTCGTGGAAGCTTTTGCGGCGCGGCATCCCGGTGTCCCGACGCGGCTCGTCCCCTGCGAGGCTCCGGGCAACGGTGCGGGCCGGAATGCGGGGGCGCGGCAGGCGGACGGTGAGGTCCTGTCCTTCGTCGACGACGACTGCTACGTCCAGCCCGACCACGTCGACGAGGTCCGGCGCCTTTTCGCGGATCCGGACCTGCACTTCGCGGGCGGCCGCATCGTCCTGCACGACCCGACCGACGCGCCCCTGACGATCAACGAGTCCAGCGTCCCGGTCCGTGTGCCGCCGGGAGGGTGGGTCATTCCCTCCCTGGTGCAGGGCGCCAACCTCATGGTGCGGCGGCGTTCCTTCCTGGCGGTCGGCGGCTTCGATCCGATGTTCGGGGCCGGGGCGGCCTTCACGGGGGAGGACGCGGACCTCTGCAACCGCCTGAACTGCCGCGGCTTCGGCGGGGGCTACCTGGCCGCGCCGACGGTCCGCCACCACCATGGCCGCAAGCCCGACGGGATCGGGCGGCACAAGCGGCTTTACGCGCGCGGCTACGGCGCCCTGCTCGCCAAGCACCTGGTCTTCGCCGGGCACTCCGCCATCGCGGCGCGGGCCATGCTCCGGCATGCCCGCTGGCTATGGGCCGAAGGCGAGGCGGCCTCCCTCCTCCCGCTCCTCGGCGGGTTCGCGAGCTACTGCGCGGCCGCCTTGCGCCCCGGCGCCCGGACGGCGGCCGTCGCGGAGGCGCGCCCATGACCACTCCCCTCCGCATCCTGCAGTTCATCCCGGACGGGTGGCCGACCTACCGGCCGGACGTGGCGGTGCTGTTCGGCAAGGCGCTGCCGGCGGAAGGGGTCGCGACGGATCTCGTGGCGGTCGTTCCGGAGGGGGCGGAGGCGGGGGCGCCGTGGGCGGGGGGCGCGCTCATCGGCCTGCGGACTCGCGGCGGGCGGCTTCGCCGGCAGATGGGGGAAGCGGCCGGCTGCCTCCGGGTGCTGGCGCGGCTCGGCCGCGGCGATTGCGACGCCCTGCAGGTGCGCGACAAGCCGTTCCTGGCCGCCCTGGCGCTCCTGAAGGCCCGACGGCTCGGGGTCCCCTTCTTCTACTGGATGTCCTTCCCGATGGCGGAGGCCGCCGAGGCGGTGGCGCGCACGCACGGGCTGTCGCTCGGGCTCGCGCGCTATGTCTTCCTGCGCCTGCGCGGAACAGGCGGGCGGCACCTGCTCTACCGCTTCGTCCTGCCGCGGGCGGACCATGTCTTCGTCCAGAGCGAGCGCATGCTCGACGACGTCGCCGCGCTCGGGATCGCGCGCGAGCGGATGACGGCGGTGCCCATGTGCGTGGACCCGGAGCGCTTCACCGGACCGGCCGGGCCGGCCGACCCGGCGCTCGACGCCGCGTTGGCGGGGCGGCGGGTGATCGCCTATCTGGGCACCTGCGAGCGGGTGCGGCGGATCGACGTCCTGTTCGAGACCCTGGCGATCCTGCGGCGGACGGTGCCGGACGCCTTCCTGCTCGTCGTCGGCGACGCGATCGAGGCGGAGGACCGGGCCTGGCTCGACGCGCGCATCCGCGACTGCGGGGTGGAGGGCCACGTGCTCAGGACCGGCTGGTTGCCGAGCGCGGCGGCGCAGGCGGCCATGGCCCGAGCCGAGGTGGCGCTCGCGCCCATGGCGCCCGATCCCCTGCTCGACTCCACAACGCCGACCAAGCTCGTCGAATACCTGGCGATGGGACTGCCGGTGGTCGCCAACGCGCATCCTGACCAGAGTCGCGTCCTGGCGGAGAGCGGCGCGGGCCTTTGCACCGCCTTCGAGCCGGAGACGCTGGCGGCGGCGGCCGCGCGGCTCCTCGGCGACGGGGACATGCGGCGCGCCATGGGCGCGGCGGGGCCCGCCTATGTGCTGGCGCAGCGGAGCTATCCCGCGATGGCCGCCCGGCTGGCGGCGCGCTACCGGGCGCTCGTCGGGGCGCCCGCGGGCGCGGCGGGCGGGGCCCGTCCGGTCGCGGCGGTGCAGGGCGAGTGAGGGCGGTCGTCCGTCTCGCCCTGGCGGCGGCCGCGATGCTGGCCGTGCCGGCCGTCGCCGTGGCCGCGGCAGCGGCGGAATGGCTCCCCATGCCGGCGGCGTCCCTGGAGGTCGTGCCGGGCAGCCCGCTCGACCTCTCGGGCCTGACGCGGCCGGGGCCGGCCGGCGCCCAGGGGCCCGTCCGGGTGGCGGCGGGCGGCGGGTTCCTCGAATTCGCCGGAGAGCCGGGCCGGCCGGTGCGGTTCAACTGCAGCCAGGCCACCTTCGTGCCGCCGGCCGGCGGGCTGCCGGACAAGCCGACCCTGGCCAGGCTGGTGCGGCAGCTGAAGCTCGGCGGCTACGACGCGGTCCGCATCCACTTCATCGATGCGGTCCTGATGGGCGGGCGGCGCGCGGACTTCGACTACGATCCCGTCCTGCTCGACCGCTACTTCTACTTCCTCGCGGAGGCCAAGGCGGCGGGCCTCTACTGGATCGTCGACCTGCAGAGCTCGTGGAACGGCGCGCGCGGCAACATTTTCCCGCACCGCTGGGTGGGCGCGCACAGCCACGCGGAGGCCTTCGTGTCCGCGGAGGCGCGCGCGCACTGGCGCGGGCTGGTCGAGACGCTGCACGATCGGGTCAATCCCTACACGGGCGCCACGACGCTCGCCGACCCCGCGCTCGCCGGGGTCAACCTGGCCAACGAGAACGGCCTCGACTTCCAGCGCCTGGTCATGAAGCCGGAGCGCTTCGAGGCGACGCTCGGCCCCGCCTTCGCCCGGTGGCTGGCGGGGCAATACGGGAGCGAGGCGGCCTTGCGGGCGGCCTGGGGGGCGCTGCCGGAGGGGGAGTCGCTGGCCGCCGGCCGGATCTCGCTGCCGGGCCGGCGGGAGACGTCCGCCCGCTCGCGCGACTTCCACCGCTTCACGGCCGAGCTCGAACTCGACCTCTTCCGGGAACAGGAGGCCCACCTGCGGGGGCTCGGCTACCGGGGCCCGGTCGCGACCTACAACACCAACACCGGCCTGCACTCGGACCTCGGGCGGAGCCGGATGGCGTCGCTCGACCTGCACGAGTACCACACCGTGCATTCCTCGCTGGAGCCGGGCGGGCGGATGGAGGACACCAGCTCCCTCGACACGGCGGCCGGCTACATCCGGCGGCTCGCCTGGGGCCAGCACGCGGGCGCCCCGCTGATCGTGAGCGAGATCGGGCATCCCTACTGGAACAGCCACCGCCACGAGTTCGGGGCCGTCGCGGGCGCCTATGCGGCGCTGCACGGATGGAGCGCGCTTTGCCGGTTCAGCGAGCCGCTCGCGGTCGGGCTGGAGACGCCGGGCCGGTCGGAGCGGACGCGGCAGCTCATGCCGGGGCAGGTCGCCATCGACCCGGTGCTGCGGGCGAGCGAGACCGTGATCGCGTTCCTGTACCGGCGGGGCGACGTGGCGACGGACGGCGGAGCGCCGGTCACCGTCGGCTTCCGGCGGGAAACGGCGTTCGGGGCCGCCGCGCAGCGCGGCGTTCCCGAGCCGCTGTCGCTGGTCGCGCTCCTCGGACCGGTGCGGATCCGGCTGGTCGAGGATGGGGCCTCGGCGAGCGGCGACGCTCCGGAAGCGAACGCCGCCGGCGAACCCGACGTGATCCTCGGCGAGGCCGAGGCGGGCGGGCGCACACTGCTCGAAGCGCTGCAGACCCGAGGCGCCCTGCCGGCCGATGTCCCGGCAGACCTGGGGTCCGGCCGCCTCGTCAGCCGGACGCGGGAAATCCGGCTCGACCGTCGGTCCAGAATCCTGACCGTCGTCACGCCGCGCAGTATCGGCGTGGCCGGACGCGCGGGCGGGCGGGTCGAGGCCGGCGGCGCGATGCTGGACCTCGTGGAGGGGGACGGGTCGGCCTTCCTGATCGGCCTGGACGGCGAGGACCTGGCGTCGGCGCGGCGCCTGCTCCTGATTTACGCCACCGATGCAATCAACACGGGCGCCCGCTTCGCCGGGCCGGGCCGGTCCGAACTGGTGGCGGTCGGCACCGCGCCGATCCTCGTCCGGGCCGGGGTGGTGCGGGTCGCGCTGGCGGGCCGCACCGGGGACGGCGGCTGCTGGCGGGCCTTCGCGCTCGGGCCGGACGGACGGCGCACCGCACCCGTGGCCCTGACGGACCGGCAGGGGCGGACGGAAGCGGACATCGACACGGCGCGGCTACCAACAGGGCCTTCGACGTATTTCGAGATCACCCGCGTGGCGGGTGCCGACTGCGCGGCCACGCCTTGACGCCTCGATGGCGGCCGGGACCCGGCAGCCCCCTCGAGGCGCGGGCCGCCGAGGCAGGCGGTCGAACAGGTTACACGTAAAAGTTATCCACTATGCGAGATACCACCATTCTTGGCTGTTCTGCCGAGACATGCAGCATCCTTAGATCTTCAGGTGAGTAATGATTGATCACTGTGAAGGTTGCACTATAGCTTCCGTTACGGTAGTAATCCGTCTAGACAAGGAGTCGTATGATGAACACTGTCCGCCTCGCCCTCGTCGTTCCGCTGCTGGCCGCCTTCGGCGGGCCCGCTCTCGCGGATGTGCCCAAGCCCGCCGTGCCGGTGAAGAAGCCCGCCGAAAGCCGGGAAGTGCCTCGGGCCGCGGCGCCGCGCGAAAGCCGGGAAGTGCCTCGGACCGCCGCGCCGCGGGAAAGCCGAGAAGTCCCGCGCGTCGCCGCCCCGCGCGAGCGCCCGCCGGCGACGCGGGCCACGCGCGTCGTGTTCGTCGACCCCGGCAAGCCGAAGACCGGCGAAGGCGGCGTCCGTCCGGGACCGGCCGACAAGGGTGGCGTGCATCCGGAGCAGGTCAGCCCGAACTGACGATCCCGGACGGTCTCGTTCGCCCATTGCCCGGGGCTGACCCCGAGGTCCGCCTGCGGAGGCGGCCCTCCTCCGGGACCGCCGAGCCCCGCCTCGCCGGATGTGCGCCACAGGCGCCGTCCGGACCCTCCTGTGCGTGCAAGGCAGCCGCGGGCTGCGTTGCACAGCGAGTTTTGTCAGCTTGATGACCCGGATCATCCGAGACATAACCCCGTCCGCCTTCGAACCCGAGGGCGACGAGGACTCCAAGGACGACATCAAGCTCGACCAGTTGCTCGCGGCGGCGCGCCGGCAAAGCCGGATCGTGGTCCTGTTCGGCATCCTCGGGGTGACGGCCGGCCTCGCCTACGCGATCACGGCCGTGCCGATGTACACGGCGACCGCGACCCTGCTGATCGACAACCGCAAGGTTCGGCCCGTGCAGGACGCCTACGACCTGACCGCGCCGGCGCTGGACAGCACCTCGGTCGACAGCCAGGTCGAAGTGCTCAAGTCCAAGAGCCTTGCGGTGTCCGTGATCAACGGCCTGGAGCTGAAGAAGGATGCCGCCTTCGCGCCGCGTCCTCCCGGCTTCGCCGCCAAGATTCTGGCGGAAGTCATGGCGGCCCTGGACTTCCGCAAGGTGGCCGGGAGCGAAGCGGAAGACCTGGTGCTCGACGAGGACGAACGGCGGACCGAGGAGATCGCCGGGGCGCTCGGGGACGGGCTCGCGATCCGGCGCGTCGGCCGGACCCTCGCGCTGGAGATCTCGTTCACCTCGCCGGACCGCCGCACCGCCGCGGGCGTGGCGAACGGTTTCGCGGACGCGTACCTCACGGACCAGCTCGAATCGAAATACGACGCCACCCGCAGGGCCAGCACCTGGCTCGAGGAGCGGCTCTCGGAACTGAAGCAGAAGGCCGTGGAGTCCGATCTCGCGGTCCAGAGGTTCAAGACCGAGAAGGGTCTGGTGTCGGCGGGCGGGAACCTGCTCAGCGAACAGCAGCTCGCGGAGCTGACCACCCAGCTCGTGACGGCGCGCGGCGACACGGCACGCGCCGAAGCCCGCTACCAGCGGATCGCCACGATCGTCGAGACGCGCCAGCTGGATGCGGCGGTGAGCGACAGCATCGACAACACGGTGATCGAGCAGCTCCGGGCCAAGTTCGTCACCGCGTCCAAGCGCGAGTCGGAGATCTCCTCCGTGCTCGGGCCGAACCACATCCAGGCCGCGAACCTGCGCAACGAGATGAAGGAGTACCAGCGCCTCATCTTCCTGGAGATGACGCGCATCGCCCAGAGCTACAAGAGCGACGTCGAGATCGCCAAGTCCAAGCAGAAGGCGCTGGAGGAGAGTCTCGCCGGCCTCATCACGGTGAGCGCCGAGAAGAACGAGGACCAGGTCCAGCTCCGCGAAATGCAGCGCGAGGCGGACACCTTCCGGAACCTCTACCAGAGCTTCCTGCAGCGCTATCAGGAGACCCTGCAGCAGCAGAGCTTCCCGATCACCGAAGCGCGGATCATCTCCCGGGCGAGCGTGCCCGAGCGGCCCAGCCACCCCAAGAAGATCCTGATCCTCGCGCTTTCCGGCTTCCTGGGCGGCGTCGCCGGGATCGGCTTCGGTGCCTACAGGGAGTACCGGGACCGCGGCTTCCGGACCGGCGAGCAGGTCCGCTCCATGCTCGGCATCGAGTTCCTCGGGATGATGCAGGCGGTCAAGGAGGGAGACGCGCCCCGGTCCGAGCGACGACAGGACGGATCGGAGTCGCACCGCATCATGAACGACGCGGCGATCATGCGGCACGTGCTCGACAAGCCGCTGTCGAGCTTCGCCGAGACGCTGCGGTCGGCAAAGCTCGCGTCCGACCTGGCGCTCATGGACCGCTCGCCCAAGATCATCGGCGTGGTCTCCGTGCTGCCGGGCGAAGGCAAGACGACGGTCGCCAAGAACTTCGCCTCGCTCCTCGCGCACCAGGGGGCGCGCACGCTGCTCGTCGACGCCGACCTGCGCAACCCCTCGATGACCCGCGCGCTCGCCCCGCATGCCCAGGAAGGCCTGGTCGAAGTCGTCCTCGAGAACAAGCCCTACGGGTCCGTCCTGCTGTCCGAACCGGGGTCGAACCTGAGCTTCCTGCCCGCCGTGGTCAGGACGCGGATCTCGCATACCGCCGAGCTCATCTCCTCGACCGGCATGAAGGCCTTCCTGGCCGAGGCCGGGGCATCGCACGACTACATCATCCTGGATCTCCCGCCGATCGGCCCGGTGGTCGACGCGCGCGCGGCGGAGGGCAACATCGACGCCTTCCTGTTCGTGGCCGAGTGGGGCAAGACGGCCCGCCGGGTGGTGAGGGCGGCGCTCGACCAGGACCGGCTGATCAAGCGCAAGTGCCTCGGCGGCGTCCTGAACAAGGTGGACGCGGCCAAGCTCAAGCTCTATGCCGCGGACCGCTCCAAGGAGTATTATTACGGCCGCTACACCGACTACTACGTGGACCGGGCCTGATGGCGGGTTCGGCGGGGTGGCATGTCCTGCGCGCCCTGGCGGTGACGGTAGGGCTCGCGCTGGCGGCAGGCGGCGTCTCGGCGGTGTCCGGCGAGGCGACCACGGCTCCCCTGCGGGACGTCGCCCTTCAGATCGAGCGCAAGGGCGTCGGTGACCCGAGCTTCTTCGAGCGGGCCGAAAGGCGCAGCGGCACCGTTCTCGACGCCCCCGGATGCAGCCGCGATCTCGTGCGTTCGGCGGCCACGCTCCGGGTTGCGCGGCTGGAGACGGCCGCCGTCCAGGCACAGGACGCGACCGAAGCCATCGCGGCGGCGGACCGGACCCTGCGGGCCGCGCTGGCCTGCCGCCCCATCGACGGGAATCTCTGGCTGAGGCTGGCGGTCGTGGCGGTCGCGCGCGACGGCTTCACGCCGGCGGCGGAGGACCTGCTCCGCCGCTCGATCCGGCTCGCGCCCGCGGAGGACTGGATCATGGCGGCGCGGGTGCGCTTCCTCGGCGCGCTGGTGGAAAGCGGGATCCTGGAGGCCGAGGCCCTCTTCGCGTCCGAGGCGGAGACCTACATGCGCCGAGCCCGGGTCTACGAGATCGTCGCCCTCTACGCGGCGGCGGGGCCGGCGGCGCGGGCCGCGCAGGAAGCCATGTGGGCCGCACTCGGCGAAGACCGCATGAGCCGGATCCAACGACAGGCCGAGATCGATGGCGTCTACCGGACACCATAGCCGTCCTGCGGCCGCGCCGGCGGGCCGTCCGGCGACAGGCGGGGTCGGTCCGTGAGCGTGGCCCGCAGCGCCCCGACGCCGTCCTGGAGCGGCCTCCCGGATCAGGCCGCAACCACGGTCGGTCGACCGCTGCTCACCGTCATCGCCGTCCTCGGACCCTTCTTCTTCGGCTCCAACACACCCCTCGGCGCCGGTATGCTGGCTGTCGCGGCAGGTCTCGCTCTGGTCGTCACGGCCCTGGCGGCGCCGTCGAGCCGGCTCGCGCGCCGCCTGTTCGCGCTGTCGATGCTGCTGGTGCTCCTCTTGGCGGGACTGGCCCTCCTGCAATCCGGTCCCACCCCGATCGGGGGACCCGAGCACCCGGCCTGGGCGGAAGCGCGCGCGGTGCTGGGTCCCGTGCCGGGATCGATCGCCGCGGTCGCGGGCGAGCCCCTGCGCGCGCTTCCCGGCTGTGCGGCGCCGGTCTGCCTGTTCGCCGCCGCGCTGGCGCTTACGCGCAACGACGAGGCGGTGCTCGCGACCTGGCGACACCTCGTCCATACGACAGCGGCGCTCGCCCTCGTGACCCTGGCGCAGCGCCATCTGACGCCCGGCACCCTGCTCTGGGCGCCCAAGCTCTACTACACCGACAGTTTCACCCTCACCTACATCAACCGGAACACCGCTGCGACGCACCTGGGGGTGACGCTCCTGGCGGCGTCGGCCCTGTTCTACCGGGACTGGCGCCGAACGGGGTTCGACCTCGGCGCGCTCATTCCCGATGCCGGGCCCGGCGGGAGCCGGCCGCGACCCTTGCTGGTGCTGCACGCGGCGACGCTCGCCCTGCTCTTCGTGGCGCTGGTCTCGACCCGCTCGCGCGCCGGCCTCGTGGCCACGCTCCTGGGCCTCGCGGTCTTCTGGGTGCCGGTTCTGTGGTCCTCTCACCTGGCCGGGCGGGCGCGCGGGCCCGCGTTGGCGGCTCTCGGGGCGATCGCAACGGCCGCGGTCTGGATCTTCGGCGGGCTCGTGCTCTCCCGCTTCGATGCGGAGGGCACGGTGGACAGCAGCCGGGCCTGCACCTTCGCGGCGACGATCGCCATCTTCCTGGAGCATCCGATCCTCGGCACGGGGCTCGGGACCTTCCAGGACGTCTTCCCGGCCTATCGCGACCTCGATTGCGACATCCATGGCTACTGGGACAAGGCGCACAGCACCTATCTGGAGGCGTTGCAGTCGGCGGGGCTCGCCGGAGGGGCGCTGCTCGGGACCGGGCTCGCGGCGCTTGTCTGGGCGGTGCGGCACGGGTGGCGCAGCCGCAAGCGCTACCGCTTCGTGGCCGCCGCGACCGGCGGCATGGTCGCGGTGGCGGCCACCCATGCGCTCGTCGACTTCTCCCTGCAGATCCCCGGCTTCGCCGTCTACCTCGCGGTACTGCTCGGCAGCGGGCTCGGATCCTGCCTGATGCGGGACGGCCCGAGAGAGGCCGGAAGCCGCGCCGACGGCCGGCGAGGCCGCACGACCTCGGCACCCCCTTTCAAGGCGGGTCCGCGCCTTTCCGGGGCCGGGCCCGCCCGACCGCCCCCGCCTTGACGGACGTTTCGCGCGACCGCCACCGTGACCGCGCTGCCGGTTCGATTCGCACCTCTTTTCGTCCTCCCGGCCGCCTCCCTTCGCCGAGGGCCGGACCAGCGAGACTGGAAGACATGAGCGACATTCCGCGTCCAGACCTGCCCTTCAGTTCCCGGGCCGGCGAGTCTTCCCCCCTCCCGAAGCTGCGCCTGCGGGCGGAACTGCTGCAATGCCTCCTGCTGGCCTCGGATCTCGTGCTGATCGGCGCAGCCGGGCTGGTTCTCGCCGCGCTCCTGAGCGGACAGCCGGACGTTCAGGACGACCTGTGGTCCGTCTTCTGCACGGTGGCGCTGATCTTCCCGGCCGCCATGCTGGCGAAGGGCGGCTATCGGCTCGACGGCCTTCCGGACGCCGGCCACCAGATCCGGCATACCGCTCGGGCGTGGCTCGTCGCCTTCGGCATCGCGGCCTGGGCGGCGTTCCTGCTGAAGATCGGGTCGAGCTACTCGCGGGTCGCGGTGCTCTCCTATTTCACGCTGGGCGGCGTCACGCTGGTCGCCTGGCATCTTGCCGTGTCCGTCTGGCTGAGACGCCGGATCGACGCCGGCCTCGTCTCGCTGCGCCGTGCGGTGGTGGTCGCGATCGCGGAGCCGAGCGAATACGACCACCATCGGCGGGTTCTCGTCGACCGGGGCATCGAGGTCGTGGCGGCGCACCTGATCGCGCCGAACCTCGGCACCGTCTCGGTCGAGGCGCTCAGGGCCTGCCAGACCGTCCGCGCCGCACTGGCGGCGACGCGCTGCGACCTGATCATGGTCTTCGCTCCCTGGTCGGACCAGCGCCAGG
Source organism: Prosthecomicrobium sp. N25 (assembly GCF_037203705.1). Taxonomy (NCBI): domain Bacteria; kingdom Pseudomonadati; phylum Pseudomonadota; class Alphaproteobacteria; order Hyphomicrobiales; family Kaistiaceae; genus Prosthecomicrobium; species Prosthecomicrobium sp. N25. Next base: position 2,434,726 of record NZ_JBBCAT010000001.1, on the reverse strand, counting down.
CGGGCGAGCTGCTCGCGGCTCTGGCGCCGCTCCCACTCCCGGTCCTTCTGATGGCCGACAAGCCGGCGGGGCGCATCCTGCGGCAGAACCGGCTGCGCTTCGGACCGTTGTTCGGCTTCGAAATGCAGCGCGCCCCGCTCGACCGGACGGATCGGGCGGCCAAGCGCCTGCTCGACCTGACGGTGGCCTCGCTGGCGCTCCTCATCCTGTCGCCGTTGCTGGTCCTGACCGGGTTCGCGATCCTCCTCGAAACCGGCCGGCCGATCCTGTTCCGGCAGCATCGGCGGGGCTTCGGCGGGCGCCGTTTCGAGATCCTCAAGTTCCGGTCGATGACGGTCCAGGAGAACGGGCCGACGGTGCTTCAGGCGCAGCGCGGCGATCCGCGCGTAACGAGGCTCGGCCGCCTCCTGCGGAAGACGTCGGTCGACGAACTGCCGCAGCTCGTCAACGTCCTGCGCGGCGAGATGTCGATCTGCGGGCCGCGTCCGCATGCGATCGCGCACGACAACCAGTACGAGGAACTGATCGCCACTTACGCGTATCGCCACCACGTCAAGCCGGGCATCACGGGCTGGGCGCAGGTCAACGGCCTGCGCGGCGAAACGAGGGATGTGGCCTTGATGGAGGCGCGGGTCGACCACGACCTCTGGTACATCAACAACTGGTCCATCTGGCTGGACCTCAGGATCATCGTGATGACCGCGCTGAAGGTCGTCAACGACCGCCAGGCCTACTGAGGGCTTCGACCCCGGGCCTCGCGGGACGGCCCGCGGACCGACGATCCGAAGATCCGCCTCAGTGCCGGCTCAGCCACTCGCGGGCCTGGCGCTGGGCCTCGGCGATCTCGTGGGCGGTCATCTCGGCCGCGATCTCCTGGCGGTGCCGGGCGGCGTCGCGGTTGCCGCGGGCGGCGGCGAGGTTGAACCACTTGTGTGCCGCGACACGATCCGGGCACACGCCGCGGCCGACCGAATAGTCGATGCCGAGCTTGAAGAACATGTCCGGGGTGACGTTCTGCTGCCCCATGACGGCGAGATCGGGTTCGCGGACTTCGTAGCGGGCCATCGTCGTACTCCTGTACTTTCTCTATACTTTCATTGTCAGCGTCACCAGGTGATCCATGGCGCCGCTCTCACGTGAAAATCTGGACTGATCCCTTGAAACGGCAGTTAATGTGCAGGATTAATTTTGTCCGAAGCCAGCGGAAACCTTTCTTTCATTTCACGATCGGTTTACCCCTTCGGGCCGAATTCATCAATGATTGCAGTAGTGCGGGCAGAATCGCTGGCGATACGCGATAGGGATTCGTTGACGATGACAGGAAGTCTTGACGGCGTTCGGGCCGCGAAGGGCCGCGCATTCGCCAGGACCAGGGCTTCCTCCACGGCATAAGCGACGCCGGGGGTCAATGCCGGCCGCGGAGGGCTATGATCTTCTGCGCGGGGTGGACACGATTCGCCACGAGTTCGACACCATCGTCCGCGTCTCATGGTTCGCGGTCGCGGCGTCCGGCGGGGGCAGGACGAGGGAAACGCGGCCGTCGCAAGCTTCAGGGGGAAGCAGCATGTCAACCCGCATCCTGATCGCCGTCCTCGCCGCCGCGCTCGCCGCCGCGCCGACCGCATCCTTCGCGCAGACCCAGACCCAGACCAAGCCGGCCGCCACCACGCAGCCGGCCAAGCCCGCCGCCACCAAGGCGGCGGCCAGCAAGGCCGACGAAGAGGACGAACCCTCGACGGCCGACCAGAAAAAGGCCTGCGACGCCAAGTGGAAGACCGAGAAGGAGAAGACCGGGGCCAAGGGCTGGAAGGCCTACTTCACCTTCATGGCCAAGTGCATGTGATCGCGAGCGGGCCCGCCGGACGGTCCACGTCCGGCGGATCCGCCTCCCTGCATGCGACCGCGGTCCGCCGCCCCGGCACGGGCCGGCCTTTGGCGCATCCGCCCGCCCCGCCTCCGAACGGATCCATCCGACCATGCGCAAGTCAGGCCTCGTCCTCGGTGCCCTCCTTTTCGCCCTCCCCATCACGATGGCGTCCGGCGCCTCCGCCCAGGGCGCCGCGGCGGATCCGCGCGTCCAGGCCGAGAAGTCTCGGACGCGGGTGGCGATCCGGTACGTCGCCGGCCAGTGCCGGAGCGAACTCGGCCCGCGCGCGGAGGATGCGTCCGTGCTCCGGACCTGCATCAAGGAGCGGACCAAGCCTTACCGGAAGGCCTGCAAGCGCGACGCCAAGGCTCAGGGCCTGACCAAGCTCACGGACGAGTTCCGGGTGTTCGCCAAGTCCTGCGTCACCGCGCAGCTGATCGCGGCCTACCGCATTCCGGTCGGGTCCGACACGGTCGTGGTCGAGCCGCGCCATCAGGGCGGCCCCGAGCGGCCGCTGGCCGGGCCGCCGCGGCCGGGCGAGCCCCAGCCGGCGATCGGCGCGGGCGGGCGGCAGGCGCCCGCCGACGAGGACGACGACGACTACTTCTTCGATCTCGAGAATTGAGGGTCGAGCGCCGCCCCGGCCGTCACCGGCGACGGGGCAGGTCGAGCTTGAAGCCCTCGTGGGAACGCTTGAAGCCGAGCGTCTCGTAGAAGCGGTGGGCCTCGGTGCGCGCCTTGTTGGACGTCAGCTGGACGGCGTCGGCGCCGCGGCGGGCGGCCTCCTCGACGGCGAGGCGCATCATGGCCGAGCCCAGGCCCCGGCCGCGCTGCGCGGCCTCGATGCGCACGGCCTCGACGGTCGCGCGCACGACGCCGCGGCTGGCGAGGCCGGGCGTGATGGTCAGCTGGAAGGTGCCGACCACGCGGCCCTCCCGCTCCGCGACGAAGAGCGTCGTCGAGGGGTCGGCGTCCACCCGGGCGAAGGCCTCGCGATAGACCGGCAGGTCGTCGGCGCCGGTCGCCTCCCGCCCCTGCCCGAGCATGTCCTCGGCATAGAGCTCGACGAGGCGCGGCACGTCGTCGGGCGTGGCGCGGCGGAGGACGAGGTCGGACATCGGATCACCGGGGCGGGGACGCGGGGACTGGCGAGCCGGCAGAATGCGCCGGGGGCGAGCGCCGGATCAATCGCCCGGCGGCGCAGGGCCGGTCAGCGCAGGCTGCTGTTCGGCATCGGCGGCGGCTCGTGGACGAGCAGGATGTCGATGCGCCGGTTCGCCGCCAGGAACGGCTCATTGGGGAAGAGCGGGTCGGAGTCGGCGCGGCCGACGACCGAATCGAAGCGGTCGTGCCCCACGCCGTTGGCGGCGAGGATCTCCTGGATCGCGACCGCCCGGCCGGCCGACAGGCTCCAGGGCGAGGCGGAGTTGCCGATACCCCGCCGTCCGCCCGCGGTATGGCCGCTGACCCGGACGCGATGCGGCATGCGGGCGATGACCGGGGCCAGCTTCGCCACGATGTTGCGGGTGTAGTCGTAGGGCGTGCGCGAGCCTTCGGGGAACATCGACCGGCCGTCCTGGTCGACGATGCGCACGTTCAGCCCTTCGTCGGTCTCCTCGAAGAGCACGTGCTTGGAGATCTCGGCGATATCCGGCATGTCGGCGAGGGCCTGTCGGAGCGAGGCGGCGGCGGTCAGGTACTGGCGCGGCTTCTCCTCGGCGGCGCGCTCGAAGTCGTGGGTGTTGGACTCGGGGCCCTGCTTGGCGTGCTGGTCGTTGCGCTCGGAGGCGTGTGACGCGTCGAGCTTCTTCTCGACCGGGCTCGACTCCTTCAGGAACTGGCGGACCGGCAGGCCGTCGCGCTCCAGGATGCCGGCCTTGCGGTATTCCGGTTGGACGCCGAAGGCCTCGCGCAGGGAGCCGGCCGCGTCGGCGAGCTTCTGCTTGTCCTGGTTGGCCGAGGCGACGAGCATGACGAAGAAGGCCATGAGCAGGGCCATCAGGTCGGCGAAGGTGATGACCCATGCGCCGCCGTGACCGCCGCCTCCGCCCTTCTTCTTGCCCGACATGGCGGAACTCTCCTCAGGCCGCTTCCTGCATGGCGGCGCGGTGCTTTTGCGGCAGGTAGGCCAGCAGCATGTCGCGGATGACCGCCGGGCTCTTGTTCTCGCGGATCATCAGGACGCCGTCGATCACGAGGGTCATGTTGATGCCCTCCTCGGTCGACTTGATGGACAGCTTGTCGGCGATCGGCAGCGCCACGACGTTGGCGAGCACGGCGCCGTAGAGTGTCGTCAGCAGCGCCACCGCCATGCCGGGGCCGATCTTTTTGGGGTCGTCCATGTGGCTGAACATGGAGATCAGGCCGATGATGGTGCCGACCATGCCCATGCCGGGCGCGGCATCGCCCAGGAACTTGAAGAGCTTGTGGGCGTCCTCCAGCCGTTCCAGCTGCAGGTCGCGCTCGCGCTCCAGGCTCTCGCGGATGACGGCGAGGTCGAAGCCGTCCGCCACCATGCGCATCCCCTTGGCGAGCATCTCGTCGTGAATCTCGACCTGCTCCAGGCCGAGCGGGCCCTGCTTGCGCATGACGTCGGCGAGCTCGGCGATCTTCTCGATCATGTCGCGGGCGGAGACATGGTGGTTGAAGGTCACCGCCTTGAGGCCGGCCGTGAAGGCGGCCATGAACCCGCCCAGCGTGAAGCGGGCCATGGTGGTGGTGAGCGCACCGCCGATGACGACGTTGGTGGCCAGCAGGTCCATGAACTGGCTGAGCTTCGACCCTTCCATGAAGATGGCGATGACCAGCACGCCGAAGCCGCCGCCGATGCCGATGAAGGTCGCGAAATCCATGAAGCCTACCCGACGCCGTCCGACACGCACAGTTTTCGTCGACGCCGATATTCCCCATTAACCCACAAGGAAGCGTTACCCAGGGGGCGGCCGGGATTTACCACGTCCGGGCCATCGGCCGCCGTGGTTAAGGATCGGTGAGGCAAGGCGCGCGGCCGTGCAGCCGCGGGCCGCGGGCGAGATTCGGGTGTCCCGCGAAGGGGGCACGGCCCGGCCGGACAACGCTCACTCGATGCCGAGCTTGCCCTTCAGGATCTCGTTGACGGCCTGCGGGTTCGCCTTGCCGCCGGTCTGCTTCATGACCTGGCCGACGAACCATCCGATCATGGTCGGCTTGGCCTTGGCCTGCTGGACCTTGTCGGGATTGGCCGCGATGACGGCGTCGCAGGCGGCCTCGATCGCGCCGGTGTCGGTCACCTGGCGCATGCCGCGCTCCTCGACGAGGCGCTTCGGGTCGCCGCCTTCCGTCCAGACGATCTCGAAGAGGTCCTTGGCGATCTTGCCCGAGATGGTGCCGTCCTGGATGAGGTCGACGATGGCGCCGAGCTGGCCGGCGGAGACGGGGCTCTCCTCGATGCCCCTGCCCTCCTTGTTGAGGCGGCCGAACAGCTCGTTGATGACCCAGTTCGCCGCCGCCTTGGCGTCGCGGCCCTTGGCGACCGCCTCGAAGTAGTCGGCGGAGGCGCGCTCCAGCGTCAGCACCATGGCGTCGTAGGGGGTGACGCCGTAGTCGCGCACGAAGCGGGCCTTCTTCTCGTCGGGCAGCTCCGGCAGGTGGGCGGCGAGGTCGTCCACGAAGGCCTGGTCGAACTCGAGCGGCAGGAGATCCGGGTCGGGGAAGTAGCGGTAGTCGTGCGCCTCCTCCTTGGACCGCATGGAGCGGGTCTCGCCCTTGCCGGGATCGAAGAGACGCGTCTCCTGCACGATGCTGCCGCCGTCCTCCAGGATGCCGATCTGGCGGCGCGCCTCGTATTCGATCGCCTGCCCGACGAAGCGGATCGAGTTGACGTTCTTGATCTCGCAGCGGGTACCCAGGGGTTCGCCGGGGCGGCGCACCGAGACGTTCACGTCGGCGCGCATGTTGCCCTTTTCCATGTCGCCGTCGCAGGTGCCGAGATAGCGCAGGATGGTGCGCAGCTTGGAGAGATAGGCCTTGGCCTCCTCCGAGGAGCGCAGGTCCGGGCGGGAGACGATCTCCATCAAGGCGACGCCGGATCGGTTCAGGTCGACGAAGGAGTAGACCGGCGACTGGTCGTGGATCGACTTGCCCGCGTCCTGTTCCAGGTGCAGGCGCTCGACGCCGACCTCGACGACCTCGCCGTCGGGCATGTCGAGCACGATCTTGCCCTCGCCGACGATCGGGTTCTTGTACTGGGAGATCTGATAGCCCTGCGGCAGGTCCGGGTAGAAGTAGTTCTTCCGGTCGAAGATCGAACGGTGGTTGATGACGGCCTTGAGGCCCAGGCCCGTGCGCACGGCCTGGCGAACGCATTCCTCGTTGATCACCGGCAGCATGCCCGGCATGGCCGCGTCGACAAGGCTGACATTGGCGTTCGGGTCGTTGCCGAAGGTCGTCGAGGCGCCGGAGAAGAGCTTGGCCTCGGAATTGACCTGGGCGTGCACCTCCATCCCGACGACGATCTCCCAATCGCCGGTGGCGCCCTTGACGAGCTGGGACTTCTTGGCGGACCGGACGGGTGCGTTCATGGGTGACGAGGCCTTTCGAGCGGATCTCGGCTCCGTGGGTAATCCCTCGCGCAAGGCCGATCAAGCCCCGCGCGCGGCCGGACGCCGGTGGCGGCGGGAACGGGCGCCGCGGCCGGGGATGACGGGAGACGCGGTGCCGGAAGGGTCAGGGCGTGGCGGTCTTGAACAGCTTGAGCTGCAGGTCGCCGAAGCGGCTGCAGGCCCGGCCTTCGCCGGGGCCCTGGGACATGGCCAGGAGCCCGTCCTGAAGGGTGAGGGTCAGCCGCACGTCGCCGCCGCTGCGCTCGTCCAGGCCGATCGCCTCTTCGGTCACGAGGACCTCGCCCTGCTTGCGGAACGTCGCACGGAAGTAGCAATGGTCCTTGGCGAAGCCGTAGGTGTCGATGGTGAACTCGGCTTCCCAGACGTTGGACCGGATCGGACGCAGGAGGAGCGTGGCCTCGTGGTTGCTCCAGAACCCGCCGAAACCGCCCGATGCGGAGCCCGCACGGCTGAGGAAGCGGGTCCGGTCCTCGATCTGGGTGGCGAGTTCGTCGAGGCTCCGGTCCTTCTCGCGGACGAGCCGATCGACGGTCTCCTGGATCCGCGTCACCTCGTCCTTGTTCCAGACATCGCGCTCGAAGCCGTAGTCGATGTCGCGCAGGAAGGCCTGCTGATCCTCGACCAGAGCCTGCAGGCCGGCCCCCTCGAAGCGCCGCCGGGCGGCCCGGAAGGCCGACGCCATGGAGCGGTCCGCGGCGGCGAGCCTGTTGACGGCGCAGACCGCCACCTCGCGCGCCGTGGAGGCGGTCATGCAGTCGAAGGACGGACGTCCGGCCGCATCAGCGTCCGCCGGGATGGCCAGGGCGAGCAGGGCGACGCACACGGATTTTCGCATGAGAGGTCCTCGGAACAGCCGACGGATGGGGTTTGCCTCGCTGCAGCTTACCCCGGCAACCCTGATCGCAGGCTGACATGAGAGGTGGCCGGCTGTCAGCCTCTGGTGAGGCGAGCCGTCCGCCATGGACCCGGCATGCCGAAACGGCTCGTCTCTCGCCTCACGGCGGGGGCAGGTCGTCCGCGGCGGTGCGGCCGTAGCGCTTCTCGATCTCCTGGTCCGGCTTGCCGGAGAGGCAGAGCGCCGTGGCGAACATGGCCTTTTCGGTCAGGGCATGGTTCAGGCGGCCGGCGGTGAAGAGGTGCAGGGGACGCGCCCCGGCGGCCCGCAGGGCCTCGACATAAGGGGTTTGCGTGGAGGCCGGCACGTCCTTGTCGTCCGGGTCGGTCAGGACGATCACCCGCGAGCCGGTGCGGGCGGCCGCGGCCGGGACATCGGCCAGCCCGTCGTAGTGGGCCCGCTTGCCGTCGAGCCGGACCGTGATGCCGAAGCGGCGCGCGAAGGCGTTGAAGTCGAGCGGCGCCGACGCGATCGCCGCGCAGGAGACGTCGTCGCGGGCCGCCAGCGCCGCCGCGGCCAGAAGGCCCCCGCCCGACTGGCCGACGACCGCGAAGCCGGTCACGCCTTCGCGGACCTTGATGGCGTCGAGGGCGGCGCGGGTGACGGCCACTTCCAGGCGGGTGCGGCGGTTGCCGTGCCAGCCCGAGGAGCCGTGCAGGCCCATGCGGCCGAAGAAGATGACGGGGGAGCCGAGCCGCTGGGACCACACGCGGACCGCCGCGTCGAGATATTCCGGGGCCTGCGTCAGGTAGCCAGGGTCCGGGACGAGGCGGCCCTTGGGGTCGGCGCCGAAGCTGTCGCCGGGGAAGAAGACCGTCGCCGAGCGGCCCTGCGCGGGGCCGGACATGTAGTAGCGGATGCAGATCCGCTCCCCGAGGGCCTCGACGAAGACCGACCGGGGAAGGGCCGCGCACTGCTCGCGGGTGGCGGTCGTGCCCTTCATGAGGTCCTGGGCCGAGAAGGTCTTGACGCCCTGAGCCGCCGCGGGCAAGGCCGCAAGGCACGCGGCGGCGAGCAGGGCGCCGCCTTTCGCGCGGCGGCCGGGACCGGCCATCAACCCCACCAGGGTTCGGGCGAGAAGGTTCCGGCCGCGTCCTCGATCACCTGGGCGACCTGGAACAGGGTCTCCTCGTCGAAGGGCCGGCCGATCAGCTGCAGGCCCATCGGCAGGCCCTGGCCGTCGAGGCCGGCGGGGACCGCGATGCCGGGCAGGCCCGCCATGTTCACCGTCACGGTGAAGATGTCGTTCAGGTACATCTCGACCGGATCGCCGCCGGACTTCTCGCCGATGCCGAAGGCCGAGGACGGGGTCGCGGGGGTGAGCACCGCGTCGACGCCCGCCTGGAAGGCCAGCTCGAAGTCGCGCTTGATGAGGGTGCGGACCTTCTGGGCGCGGACGTAGTAGGCGTCGTAGTAGCCGGCGGAGAGCACGTAGGTGCCGATCATGATGCGGCGGCGGACCTCCGCGCCGAAGCCGGCGGCGCGGGTCTTCTCGTAGGTGTCGACGATGTCGTTGCCGGGCACGCGCAGGCCGTAGCGGATGCCGTCGTAGCGGGCGAGGTTCGACGAGGCCTCTGCGGGTGCCACGATGTAGTAGGCCGGCAGGGCGTATTTCGTGTGCGGGAGGGAGATCTCGCGGATCTCGGCGCCGGCGCCCTTCAGCCAGGCGATGCCCTGCTGCCAGAGCGCCTCGATCTCGGCCGGCATGCCGTCGACCCGGTACTCCTTGGGGATGCCGATCACCATGCCCTTGACGGACCGGCCGACCGCCGCCTCGTAGTCCGGCACGGGGCGGTCCACCGAGGTGGTGTCCTTCGGGTCGACCGAGGCGAAGCTCTTCAGGAGAATGGCGGCGTCGCGCACGGTGCGGGCGAAGGGGCCGGCCTGGTCGAGTGAGGAGGCGAAGGCGACGATGCCCCAGCGCGAGCAGCGGCCGTAGGTCGGCTTGATGCCGACGATGCCCGTGAAGGCGGCGGGCTGGCGGATCGAGCCGCCGGTGTCGGTGCCGGTGGCGCCCGCGCAGAGCCAGGCGGCGACCGCCGCGGCCGAGCCGCCCGAGGAGCCGCCCGGCACGAGGGCGCGGTCGTCGCCGTTGCGCCGCCACGGATTGGTGACGGGGCCGAAGGCGGAGGTCTCGTTGGACGAGCCCATGGCGAACTCGTCGTTATTGAGCTTGCCGAGCATGACGGCGCCGTCGGCCCACAGGTTGGCGGTGACGGTCGATTCGTAGGGCGGCACGAAGGTGCCGAGAATCCGCGAGCAGGCGGTCGTGCGGACGCCCTCGGTGCAGAAAAGGTCCTTCACCCCGATAGGGATGCCCTCCAGGGGGCCGGACTCTCCCGTCGCGAGCCGCGCGTCGGAGCGGGCCGCCATGGCGCGGGCCCGGTCGGGGGTTTCGAGCACATAGGCGTTGAGACTGCGGGCCCTCTCGATGGCCGAGAGGTAGGCCTCGGTCAGCTCGACCGCGGTGAAGGACTTCGCCTTGAGGCCGTCACGGGCCTCGGCGATGGACAGGCGGGTCAGATCGGTCACGGGCGGCGGTCCGGGTTCTGGCAGGCGCGGCGGGCGGCGGGGTGGGTCACTCGACCACTTTGGGGACGACGAAGAAGTGGTCCTCGGCCATGGGCGCGTTGGCGACGATCTTCTCGGGATAGCCGCCGTCGCTCACGACGTCCTGCCGCATCTTCATCGTCATCGGGGTGACCGAAGTCATCGGCTCGACGTCCGTCACGTCCACCTCGTTCAGTTGCTCGACGAAGCCGAGGATCGAATTCAACTCGCCCTGGAGCTTCGCCAGCTCGGCCTCCTCCACGGCGATGCGCGCGAGATGGGCGACGCGGCGGACGGTCGCGATGTCGACGGACATGGGCGGGATCCCGGTTCGGCGGAACGGCACAGAAGAAGGCAAGGCGGGCCGAAGCCCACGCTCGGCCCGCCTTCTAGCACCGGCCTGGAAGCCGGCGCAACGCGGATATCGCAAGGGCTGCCTCAGCCGAACCAGATGCGCTCCACCCGGGACGTGGCAGGGGCGTGCGGATGAGGATCTGCCGATCCGCTCGAATCGGAAAGGCGGCCGCGTCAGACCTCGACCACGCCGCCCGGATCCGGCGTGTGCACCTTCACACCCGACCCTTCCATCGCCTTCACGAATTGATCCGGCGTCTGATCCAACAGGCCGAAGGTCTTGTAATGGCAGGGGATCACGTCCGTGAACTTGAAGTAGCGGCGGGCCGCCAGCGCGGCAGTGCGGGCGCCCATGGTGAAGCGGTCGCCGATGGGCAGGATGCCGATCTTGGGCTCGTAGAGCTCGCCGATGAGGCCCATGTCGGCGAAGATGTCGGTGTCGCCGGCGTAGTAGAGGGCGGGGCCGGCCTTCGGGGTGACGACGATCCCGTGCGGGTTGCCCAGGTAGGCGAAGGTGCCGTCGCCGTTCGACTTGGCGGAGGAGTGATGCGCCGGGGTGAGCGTCACCTTGAAGGCGCCGAGGTCGACCGTGCCGCCGGAGTTCATCGGGTTGATCGCCTCCACCCCGTGGGAGTTCGCCCACATGGCGATCTCCCAGTTGGCCGTCACGGTCGCCCCGGAGGCGCGGGCGAGCGGCAGGAGGTCGCCGATGTGGTCGTCGTGGCCGTGGCTGACCAGGATGTGGTCGAGCCCCTCGGCGATCTCGTCGAGGCCGACGGGCGCCATCGGATTGCCGTTGACGAAGGGGTCGAGCACGATCTCGACCCGGCCCTTGTCGTTCTCCGCCGGGATCTCGATGCGGAAGCAGGAATGGCCGTACCAGGTGATCTTCATCGCGCCGTCCTCCGAGCCGGGCCTCAGGCCGTCATCGCGGCGGACTATAGCGGATGCCGGGCCGGCGTCGACGCCCCCGGATCGTCCCGCGCGCCGTCGTCTCGGGCCGCCCGCGATGGCGCGTCCTGCGGGCTTCGGCTAAGAGGGGCCATGGCCAGCGACCCCGCCCTCCCCCTCGACACCCTCTTTGCCGCCCTGCCGCCGTCCGGGCGCGTCATGGGCCTCGACCTCGGGACGAAGACGATCGGGCTGGCGCTGTCCGACCTCGGGCGCCGGATTGCGTCGCCGCTGGAGACGATCCGGCGGACGAAGTTCGGCGCGGACGCGGACGCGCTGCTCAAGCTCGCGGAGAAGCACCAGGTTCTCGGCATCGTCATGGGGCTGCCGCTCAACATGGACGGATCGGAAGGCCCGCGGGCTCAGGCGACACGCGCCTTCGTGCGCAACCTCGCGGGCCGGACCGCCCTCCCCGTCGCCTACTGGGACGAGCGGCTCTCCACTGCGGCGGTCACCCGCACGCTGCTCGATGCCGATGCGAGCCGGGCCCGGCGGGCGGAGCTCGTCGACAAGATGGCGGCCGCCTTCATCCTGCAGGGCGCGCTCGACCGCATGCAGCGCGGGCCGCTGCAAGGGCCCCGGGATTGACGCATTCGCCGCGGCACCATGAGCCCCTAACCGGAGACGGACCGATGAAGCTCTACTGGGCCCCGCAATCGCGCTCGCTGCGCGCACTCTGGCTGCTCGAGGAGGCCGGCGTGCCCTACGAGCGCGTCCTCGTCGATATCCGCAACGGCGAGCAGGCGACGCAGGAGTTCCGCGCCATCAACCCCATGATGAAGGTGCCGGCCCTGGTCGACGGGGACGTGAAGGTGGCCGAATCGGGCGCCATCTACGCCTATGTGGCCGAGCGCTGCCCCGAGGCCCGGCTGGCGCCGCCGGTCGGCGACCCGCGCCGGGGCGACTACCTGCGCTGGCTCTTCTTCGCCGCCGGCTGCATCGAGGCGGCCATCACCGAGAAGTTCACCGGCATCCAGATGCCCGCGTCGACGGCCGGATGGGGCAGCTTCGACCGGGTCGTGGACGTGCTCGAGCAGGCAACGTCGCAGGCCCGGCCCTGGCTCCTCGGCGCGGACTTCTCGGCCGCCGACGTCGCGATCGGGTCGGACCTCAACTTCGGCATGGCGCAGTTCAAGATCCTGCCCGAGCGGCCCGCCATGGTGGCGTATCTGGAGCGCTGCCGGGCCCGGCCGGCCTTCCAGCGGGCGCAGGCGATCAACGTCGCGGGGGCCTGACGGGCCCCGGCCGGGCTCACAGGAGCAGGCTGACCCGGTTGCCCGAATGGCGCGCCAGCCGGCCCGCGAGCGCAAGTTCGAGGAGCACCGTCTGGACCAGGCCCGGGCGGGCACCGACGTCGCGGATCAGTTCGTCGACGGCGACGGGGGTCGGCCCGAGCGCCTCCAGGATCCGGGCGCGCAGGTCCTCGGGCGGGCCGGCGTCGTCCGGCGGGTCGACCTCGGGCTCCCAGGCGCTCGGCTCCGGCGGGTCGCGGCCGATCTGCGGGGCGAGGCCTTCGACGATGTCGGCGGCATTGGCGACGAGGGTCGCCCCGTTCCGGATCAGGTCGTTGCAGCCTTCGGCGCGCGGGTCGAGCGGCGAGCCCGGGACGGCGAAGACGTCCCGGCCCTGCTCGGCGGCGAAGCGGGCGGTGTGCAGGGAGCCGGACCGTCGCGCAGCCTCGACCACGACGACCGCCAGGCTCATGCCCGAGATGAGGCGGTTGCGGCGGGGGAAGTCGCGGGCGCGCGGCTCCCAGCCGAAAGGCATCTCCGAGAAGGCCGCGCCGCCCTCCCCGACGATGCGCGCGAGGAGCGGCTCGTTCTCGGGCGGATAGACCCGGTCGAGACCGCCGGCCAGCACCGCGACCGTGCCGGTCGGCAAGGCCGCCTCGTGGGCGGCCGCATCGATGCCGCGGGCGAGGCCGGAGACGACGCCCAGCCCCTCGGCCCCGAGCCCGCGGGAGAGCATGGCGGCGAGCTTGCGTCCGGAGAGGGAGGCGTTGCGCGACCCGACGACGGCCACGAGCGGCTTCGCCAGGAGGTCCAGGGAGCCCCGGACCCAGACCACCGGGGGCGGCCCCTCGACGGCGCGCAGATAGGCCGGATAGCCGGCCTCGCCCAGCGCCACCATCCGCGCGCCGGCCCGTGCCCCGGCCTCGATCTCGCGGCGGATCTCGTCGTCGGGCGGAATCCTGATGCGGTCGCGCCCGCCCCGGCGTGCCAACTCCGGCAGGGCCTCCAGGGCGGCGGCGGCGGAGCCGTAGCGGTTGATCAGCTCGATGAAGGTCGCCGGCCCGACATTCTCGGTGCGGATGAGCTTCAGCCAGGCGAAGTGCTGGTCCGCGGAGAGGCGGATGTGGAACACGCCGGGCGGGCGGCGAACCTCGGCGGGAACCGGCGAACGCTGGGTCGAACGGAAGAGCGGCACGGGAGGAGCTCCGGGCGGGACCGGAGCATTGTCGAATCGGGGCGGGCCGAGCACAACCGGAAAATCACATTCCTATTCTTCTAGTTGTATAGGCCCCTACCCCTTCTTGCCGATCCTCGATTCCGTCCCGGCGAGGAGGCGCTCGATGTTGGCCTTGTGGCGGACGAAGACCAGGACCGTCATGGCGGCGAGGACCAGCGCGAGGCGCGGCTCGGCGGCGACGCCCGGGAGGAGCCAGGTCGCGAGCGGTACCACGACGGCGGCGGTCAGCGCCGAGAGGGAGGAGTAGCGGGTCGTCCAGGCGCAGAGAAGCCAGACGGCGGCGAAGACCAGCACGGCGGGCCAGTGCAGTCCCAGGAGGATGCCGATGTAGGTCGCCACGCCCTTGCCGCCCTTGAAGCCGAGCCAGACCGGGAAGAGATGGCCCAGGAAGGCGCCGAGGCCGGCCGCGATGGCGGCGTCGCGGCTCCAGGCGCCGGCGATCAGGACCGCGGCGGTCCCCTTGAGCGCGTCGGCCAGCAGGGTGGCGGCGGCGAGCTTCTTGTTGCCGGTGCGCAGGACGTTGGTGGCGCCGATGTTGCCGGAGCCGATGGCGCGGATGTCGCCGAGGCCGGCCGCGCGGGTCAGGACGAGGCCGTAGGGCACCGAGCCCATCAGGTATCCGAAGGCGAGCGCGACGAGGATGGGGATCATGGGCGGGCCTCGACGCCGCGCCGGGGCCGGGCGGCGGCGGTGATGCGGCGGGGATCAGGCGTCACGGTAGCGGTGCACCGTCTCGCCGGCAACGAGGGTGCGCAGGACCCGGCCCTCGAAGCGGGCGTCCTCGAAGGGCGTGTTCTTCGAGCGGGAGAGGAGCGCGGCGCGGTCGAGCACCCAGGAGACCGCCGGGTCGACGAGGATCAGGTCCGCGGTCGCGCCCGGCTTCAGGCTGCCGCCGTCCAGGCCGAGACGGCGGGCGGGGCGGGTCGACAGCGCGGCGACGAGGGCCGGCCAGCCGATGCGGCCGTCGGCGACGAGGCGCAGGGCCGCGGGCAGCAGCGTCTCCAGGCCGACCGCCCCGTCCGCGCTCTCGGCGAACGGGTGCCGCTTGGTCTCGACGTCCTGCGGGTCGTGGCTGGAGACGACGAAATCGATCGTGCCGTCCGCCAGCGCGTCGACCACGGCGATGCGGTCGTCCTCGGCCCGGAGCGGGGGCGAGAGCTTCAGGAACGAACGGTAGGTGCCGATATCCATCTCGTTGAGACAGAGATGGTTGACCGAGACCCCGCAGGTGACGTCGAGCCCGCGGTCCTTGGCGCGGCGCACGATCTCGACCGAATCGGACGTCGAGATCTGCGCGGCGTGGTACCGGCCCCCGGTCAGCCCGACGATGCGCATGTCGCGCTCGAGCATGATCGTCTCGGCCTCGCGGGGGATGCCGGGCAGGCCGAGGCGCGTCGCGAACTCGCCGGCATTGACGACGCCTGAGCCGGCGAGCGTGGGCTCCTCGACGTGGTGGACGATGAGGGCGCCGAAGTCGCGGGCGTAGGTCAGGCAGCGGCGCATGACGTTGGCGTTGGCGATCGACCGGCGGCCGTCCGTGAAGGCGATGGCGCCGGCTTCACCGAGCAGGCCGATCTCGCTCATCTCCTGGCCGAGGCAACCCTTGGTGAGCGCCGCCATCGGGTGGACCCGCACGCGGGCGTCGTCGCGGGCGCGGCGCAGGATGAAGTCGACCAGCGCCGGGTCGTCGATCACCGGGTCGGTGTCCGGCATGGTGACGAGGGTGGTGACGCCGCCGGCGGCCGCGGCGCGGCTGGCGGTGGCGAGCGATTCGCGGTGCTCGTGGCCGGGCTCGCCGATGAAGACCCGGGCGTCGACCAGGCCGGGCGCGACGACCAGGCCCTCGGCCTCGACGACCTCGGCGCCCTCGGGCGTGCCCTGGTTCAGGGCCTCGGGTCCGGCGGCGAGGATCCGGCCGCCGGCGACGACCACGGTCCCGACCGCGTCGAGATCGCGCGAGGGATCGACGATGCGGGCATTCCGGAAGACGACCGGGGGCTGGTCGGTGGCGCGGCGGGTGAGCGGGGTCGGGATCATCCGCGGCGCGTCCTCAATCGTTCGGCAGCTGTTCGGCGAGGGATTCCAGCACCGCCATGCGGACCGCGACGCCCATCTCGACCTGAGCGGCGATGAGGCTCTGCGGGCCGTCCGCCACCTCCGGATCGATCTCGACGCCGCGGTTCATGGGCCCCGGATGCATGACCAGCGCGTCGGGCTTGGCGTAGTCGAGCTTCTCCTGGTCGAGGCCCCAGTGGTGGAAGTACTCGCGGACCGAGGGCACGAAGGAGCCGTTCATGCGCTCGCGCTGGAGGCGCAGCATCATGACGATGTCGGCGTCCTTCAGGCCCTCGCGCATGCGGGTGAAGACCTCGACGCCCATCCGCTCGATGCCCTTCGGCATCAGCGTCGAGGGGCCGACGACCCGGACGCGCGCGCCGAGCGCATTGAGGGCGATGATGTTGGAGCGGGCGACGCGGGAGTGGGCGACGTCGCCGCAGATGGCGACCACGAGGCCGCGGATGGCGCCCTTGTGGCGGCGGATCGTCAGGGCGTCGAGCAGGGCCTGGGTGGGGTGCTCGTGGGCGCCGTCGCCGGCGTTGACGACCGAGCAACTGACCTTGCGGGCGAGCAGGTGGACGGCGCCGGCGGCGTGGTGGCGCACGACCAGGATGTCCGGCCGCATGGCGTTGAGGGTCGTCGCCGTGTCGATCAGGGTCTCGCCCTTCTTCACCGACGAGGTGGCGACCGCCATGTTCATGACGTCGGCGCCGAGCCGCTTGCCGGCGATCTCGAAGGAGGACTGGGTGCGGGTCGAGGCCTCGAAGAAGAGGTTGATCTGTGTGCGCCCGGAAAGGACGTGCCGCTTCTTCTCGACCCGGCGGGAGACGGCGACCTGTTCCTCGGCCCGGTCGAGGAGCATGACGATCTCCTCCGGCCTCAGGTCTTCGATGCCGAGGAGGTGCTTGTGGGGGAAGATCCCGCGTGGGCCGCTGGCGCTCATCATCGAAGCCCGAGCCTATAGGCTCTCGGCCCGCCCCGGGCAAGCGGCGGCGCCGCCCGTCCACGGTCAATTTTCGGGCAGCGCATCGGCCAAGGAAAAAGGCACGACCTCCTCGCGGATGGTCGTGCCCCTTTCAGCCGAAGATCCGGCGGGCCATGAGGCACAAGAGCCGGACCAGCCCCCGCGCGCGGCGCAGGAGGTTCAATACCCGGTGCGTAAGCAGTACGGGTCTGGACAGTACTCATAACCGTTGCTTCGCATTTTGTCAATATCGGCTCCGACGGCGGACCCATCGACATCGAACATTCCAAGTTTCCGGGCGCCGCCGAATAGGTCAGGTCTTCTGACTTCTTTCGGGGCTGCTGCAACCGCACTTGCGGCCTGGCGGGCGGGCCGAGGTCCGGGCGCACGTAGCGGAAGCCGTGGTAGGCTTGCGGGCAAGGTGGCGAGTCGCGAGGCCCAGGGGAGCATGCCGTCAACGCCCTACGAGACCCACGAGGTCTACAACCAGCCTCCCCCGCCGCCGCCCAGGAACGCCTTCGAGACCGACCCGATCCTGTACGGCGCCCTCGAGCCGACGCTCGACGACGTCGCCGAGGACCTGCTGACGCGGCACGGCGCCTTCTGGGGAAGCCTGGAAGCCCGCGAGCTCGCGCGGCTCGCCGACCAGAACCCGCCCCGGCTCAGGACCCACGACGCCCAGGGCCGGCGGACGGATCTGGTCGAGTACCATCCGGCCTGGCATGCGCTCATGCGCCGCAGCGCGGAAGCCGGACTCGGCGCGGGGGTGCCGGACCGCGCGCTTGCCGACGAGGTCGGCCGGGCTTTCACGCTCCGCGCCGCCCGCATCTTCCTGGCGGCGCAGTCGGAGGCGTCGCACCTGCTCGCCTGGTCGGCCACCGCCGCGGCGGGCCCGTCGCTCGCCGGCACGCCGGAGCTCGCGGCGCCCTGGTTCGACGGGACCGCCGCGCGCCGCTACGACCACCGGGCCGTCCCGGCCGCCGGGAAGGCGGGGCTGACGGTCTCGATCGCCTACACCGAGAAGCAGGGCGGGATCGCGGCCGTCGACACGACGACGGTCGCGGCGCGGCAGGAGGGCCGGCGCTACCGGCTGACCGGCCACAAGTGGTTCGTCGCGGCGCCGATGGCGGACGCCGCCATGGTGCTGGCGGCGGCGCCCGACGGTCCCTCGGCCTTCCTGGTGCCGCGCTTCCGGGAGGATGCCACGCTCAACGCCGTCCGGATCCAGCGCCTCAAGCCGACGCTCGGCCTCAGGGCGCTGGGCGTCGCGGAGGTCGAGTATGCGGAGGCGGAAGGCCTCCTGATCGGCGCGGAGGGCGACGGGACGCGGCTCTTCACGGAGGCACTGCAGTGCCTCCAGCACGATGCCGCCACCATCGCGGCCGGGCTCATGCGCGGAGCGGTGGCCCAGGCGGCGCATCACGTCCGGCACCGGACGGTCTCCGGCCAGCGGCTCCTCGACCAGCCTCTCATGGCCCGCGTCCTGGCCGACGCCGCCCTCGACGTGGCGGGGGCCACCGCGCTGACGATCCGGATCGGGCTGGCGCGCGACCGGTCGGACATCGACCCGATCGAGGACGCCTACTGGAAGCTCATGACGCTGGCCGCGCGCTACTGGATCGGCAAGATCGCCCCGTCCGTGGCGGCGGAGTGCGCCGAGTGCGTCGGCGGGAACGGCTATGTGGAGGAGAGCGAGGCGGGGCGGGCGTTGCGGGACGCCCCGGCCTTCGCGTGGTGGGGCGGCGCGGGGAACCAGATCGCGCTGGAGCTGATCGCGCTCCTCGATTCGGCGCCGGCCGTGCTCGACGCGGCCCTCACCGAGTTCGAGAAGGACCTCGGGCGGGAGGCGGGTACATCGCTCGACGTGATCCGCGGGGCGGCGGCGGCTTGCGCTGAGGACCAGGGTTCGGCCCGGATCCTGATCGAGCAGTTGGCGCTGACCGGCGCGGCCGCGGCGCTGCACCGGTTCGCCCCGCGGGCGATCGCGGACGCCTTCCTGGACACGCGGCTCTCCGGCGCGTGGCGGGCGAGCTACGGCATGCTCGACGGCCGCTACGACGCCTCGGGGATCGTCGACTACGCCTATCCGGGCGTCTGAAGGCGGGTTGCCAGCCAGAGGGCGGCCGGCATGGTGAGGATGGCGATCGCGGTCTGGGTCGCCACGATGCGGGCCATCAGGGGCGCATCGCCGCCCATGCGGCGGGCGAGCACGTAGGAGGCCGAGGCGGTCGGCACCGCGCCGCAGACCGCGAGCACCGAGAGGGCGAGCCCCTCGACGCCGGCGAGGACGCCGAAGCCGATCATGAGGGCCGGGGTGACCACCAGCTTCAGCAAGGTGGCGAGCATCACGGTCCCGTCCGGCCGGATCTGGCGCGGATCCAGCCCGGCGCCGACGACGAGGACGCCAGTGGCGATGGAGGCCTGGCCGAGCAGGTCGAGCGTCGTCCGCAGGATCTTCGGCAGGGCCAGTCCGGTGAGCGAGATCAGGAGTCCCACCGCGACGGCGATCACGAGCGGATTGGTGGCGAGCTGGCGGGCGACCAGCCGGGCGAGCGGCTCGTCCGTGCGGCCGGCCTCGGGGGCGCCGTCGACGGCCAGCGTGGCGACCGAGACGACATTGGCGACCGGAATCATCACTGCGAGGCCGAAGGCGGCGAGTGAGACCGCCTCCGCCCCGAAGAGGCTGCCGATCACCGCGAGCGCGACCAGGGTGTTCCAGCGCACCACCCCCTGCATCACCGAGGTGAAGCCCGGCCGGCTGCCGCCGAAGCGTCCGAGGAGCAGCGGCCGGGCCGCGATGGCGACACCCGCGACGACCGCCTGGGCGCCCAGCATGGCGAGGACCAGTCCACCGGCGCTGGCGCCCGAGAAGCTCGCCTTGGCGAGCGAGGCGACGATCAGGGCCGGGAAGGCCACGTAGTAGAGGAGCCGCTCCAGGCCGACCCAGCCTTCGGCCGGCACCAGGCCCGTGCGCAGCATGGCGAAGCCGATGACGAGGAGCAGGAAGACGGGAACGAGGTTCTCGATGGCGGCGAGCATCGGCACATCCGGCGGGGGCGCCACACGGGACGGCGCCGCAGGCCGCTTGTCAAGAACGCCTAGAGGGCCGAGCGGCAGGCGAGGCGCACCATGGCCGCCCCGATGAAGGCGGGGACCAGCGCGGAGGCGAGAAGGCGCGTATCGACCTGCCCCGGTCCGCCGCCGAACGCCGGCACCAGGTCGACCAGCACGAGGCCGGCGCCGGTGATCGCGAGATTGAGGAGCCAGAGGCGCGGGTCGATGGCGGTCGCGAGCGCCACGCCGAACACGACGGGCAGCGCCACGGGCTGGAGTTCGCCGCTCGAGGCGGAGATCCAGGCGCCGGCGACGGCTGTGACGACCGCCACCGCGATCGCGCCCAGGCGGCGCGTTCTCGCGTCCGTGATCATGACTGACGATCCCCTGCAAAGACGAAGCGGGGATAGATCCCGATCATGACCTGAACGGGGCGCGGCTGCGGCGGATCGCGGCCCGCGCGCGCCCCGCCCGGCGGTTGCCGAGCGACGTTGCGGATCGGCCACAGGCCCCCGGCCGCGGGCTCCTACCGAGCGCGCTCGAACTTGCGCGGCGGCGCGCTCCGCAAGGCTTCGGCGGCGGCCTCCTCGCGCACCATGTCGATGAGATAGGCCAGGAATCCGAGCTGGCTGCGCGCCGCCAGCGCCTGCAGCCCCGCCGCGACCTGCTCCACGTAGGCCGCCGTATCGGCCGGCGACATCGGCCTCTCGTTCGACGTCATCATGTTTGTCCCGATTCGATCCGAAGGGCGACCGGCGGCATACGCCGACCGGCCCGACGCCCCTTGCGGCCCCGTTCAGCGAGAACGGTCCGGCCGCCTTCCTGCAACTCATCGTAGCAGTAGATGACCTAACGTCTATCTATCAGAGGTAGCATCGGACGTGTATCGAGGCAGCAGGGGCCGGGAGGCGGGCTTGACCCGGACCACCGCGGCGTCCAATTGATGGGGCGCACCGACGAGCCGGCGGCGGCCATCACGGCCCCGGTCTGTCGCGTCGGGCCAAGCCAGCGTCGAATTCACTCCGGGGTGGCGGTCCTGTCGCCGATTCTCGGCCGGATTCATCGTCAGCCAGACATAGACACCCGTCAATTTTCCGAGCCGACAGCCCATGAACGTCGTCATTGTGGAATCGCCCGCCAAGGCGAAGACCATCAACAAGTATCTCGGCTCGGACTACACCGTGCTGGCGTCCTACGGCCACGTCCGCGACCTGCCCGCCAAGGACGGTTCGGTCCGGCCGGACGAGGACTTCGCCATGGACTGGGAGGTCGACGGCAAGGCGGCCAAGCGGCTCTCCGACATCGCCCAGGCGGTCAAGGGGTCCGACAAGTTGATCCTGGCGACCGACCCGGACCGCGAGGGCGAGGCCATCTCCTGGCACGTGCTCCAGGTGCTCAAGGAGAAGCGCGCGCTCAAGTCGCAGCCTGTCGAACGGGTGGTGTTCAACGCGGTCACCAAGCAGGCCGTCCTCGATGCCATGCGCAACCCGCGCATCATCGACGCCGACCTGGTGGACGCCTACCTGGCGCGGCGCGCCCTCGACTATCTCGTCGGCTTCACCCTGTCGCCGGTCCTCTGGCGCAAGCTTCCCGGCGCGCGCTCGGCCGGCCGAGTGCAGTCCGTGGCGCTGCGGCTGATCTGCGACCGCGAGCTTGAGATCGAGACCTTCGTGGCGCAGGAGTACTGGTCGATCGTGGCGCGCCTCGCCACGCCGGCCGCCGAGGAGTTCGACGCGCGGGTGGTCGGCTTCTCGGGGCAGAAGCTCGGCCGTCTCGACGTCAAGACCGGCGGCGAGGCGACCCGGATCAAGGAGATGCTGGAGCGGGCGAGCTTCCGCGTGGCCGGCGTCGAATCGAAGCCGGTGCGCCGCAACCCGTTCCCGCCCTTCACCACCTCGACCCTGCAGCAGGCGGCGAACTACGCGCTCGGCCTCTCCGCCTCGCGTACCATGCAGACCGCCCAGCGGCTCTACGAGGGCGTCGACATCGGCGGCGAGACGGTCGGCCTCATCACCTACATGCGGACCGACGGTGTGCAGATCGCGCCCGAAGGGATCGCGGGCATCAGGAAGGTGATCGGCCAGGACTTCGGCGACAAGTACCTGCCGGAACGGCCGCGGCTCTACGAGACCAAGGCGAAGAACGCCCAGGAGGCCCACGAGGCGATCCGGCCGACCGACCTCTCCCGCCGGCCGCGCGACGTCGCGCGCTACCTCGATACGGAGCAGGCGCGGCTCTACGAACTGATCTGGAAGCGGGCGGTGGCGAGCCAGATGGAGGCCGCGGTCCTGGAACGGACCACCGTCGACATCGTCGCGGAGGGGGGCGGCGAGCGCTGCGACCTGAGGGCCACCGGCAGCGTGGTGCGCTTCGACGGCTTCCTGGCGCTCTATTCCGAGGGGCGCGACGACGAGGAGGACGAGGAGGGCCGCCGCCTCCCGTCCATGAAGGAGAAGGACGCGCTGGCGCGCCGGAAGATCACGGCCGACCAGCACTTTACCGAGCCGCCGCCGCGCTTCACCGAGGCGACTCTCGTGAAGAAGATGGAGGAGCTCGGGATCGGCCGCCCGTCGACCTACGCGGCGACCCTGCAGGTGCTGCGCGACCGCGAGTACGTGGTCCTCGACAAGCGCCGGCTCATCCCGCAGGACAAGGGCCGGCTCGTCATCGCCTTCCTGGAGAGCTTCTTCCAGCGCTACGTCGAATACGGGTTCACGGCGGACCTGGAGGAGAGCCTCGACAAGATCTCGGCCGGCGAGCTGTCCTGGAAGGACGTGCTGCGCCGCTTCTGGCAGGACTTCCACGCCGCCATCGAGGGGACGCGCGAGCTGCGGGTCGGGCAGGTGCTGGAGGCGATCGACACGCTCCTCGCCCCGCACATCTTCCCCGCCAAGGCCGACGGGGCCGACCCGCGGGCCTGCCCGTCCTGCGGCGGCGGCCGGCTGTCGCTGAAGCTCGGCAAGTTCGGCGCCTTCATCGGCTGCTCCAACTATCCGGAGTGCCGCTTCACCCGCCAGCTCCAGGCCTCGAACGGCGAAGGCGACGGCGCGGACGGCTCGGCGGGCGACGGCGTCCGCGTGCTCGGCACGGACCCCGCGACGGGGCAGCCGGTCACGGTGCGGCCGGGCCGGTTCGGGCCCTACCTGCAGGTCGGCGAGGGGGAGAAGCCGAAGCGCGCCAGCCTGCCGAAGGGATGGGACGCGGCGACGATCGACCTGGAGCGCGCCCTGGCGCTCCTCGACCTGCCGCGCGAGGTCGGCACCCATCCTGAGACCGGCAAGCCGATCCAGGCCGGCATCGGGCGGTTCGGCCCCTTCGTGCTGCACGACGGCAAGTACGCGAACCTGCCGAGCGCGGAGGAGGTCTTCACCGTCGGGATCAACCGGGCGGTGGCGGTCCTCGCCGAGAAGGCGAGCCGCGGCAGCGGGCGGTCGACCCCGGCGGCCCTCAAGGAGCTCGGCGAGCACCCGACGCTCGGCGGGCCGGTCACGGTGCGCGACGGGCGCTACGGCGCCTATGTGAGCCACGGAAAAGTGAACGCCACGCTGCCGAAGGGCATGGACCCGCAATCGGTCGGCATGGACGTCGCCGTCGCGCTCCTCGCCGAGAAGGCCGGCAAGACGCCGGCCAAGCCGGTGCGTGGCCGGGCCGCGAAGCCGGCCGCGGCCGCCCCCGCCAAGCCCAAGTCGGACGCCGCGGCCAAGCCGAAGGCGGTTCCGGCGGCCAAGTCCAAGGCGTCCGCCAAGGGCGACAAGGCAACCGCGGCGTCCTCCGGGGCCGCCGCCAAGCCGGCGCCGCGCAAGCGGGCGTCGGGGGCCTGACAGAGGCGTCCGGCACGGCGACGCCTCACATCCGCTGCCCGCACCGGTTCCCGGATGTGCGGCGCTCACGCGCCTTGTCCGGGACTGCGGGGATGAGGGCGGTGAAAGGGGCCAGCCCCTCCGTGCTGCGGGCGCCCGGCCGTTAACCATTCGGAAAGGATGGCGTTGACGGATGGCGGGGGCCCTCGTATGGCTTTCGCTGCGGGATGCCGTTGCCGTTCTCTCGTCGCGTTTCGCGCACTTCGTCTCGAGGCCGCCATGCTCCGCAGGTCCCTTGCCGTCCTGATCGCTCTCGGCTTTGCGACGGGCCTCTCGCCCGCCTCCGCGCAGACGGCGCCGAACCTCGCCGGCACCGCCTCGGGCCAGAACGTGGGCTCGGTCACCAGCCTCAAGAACTGGGTGTGGTCGTCCGGCTTTTTCTCGGGGCTGACCGTCGGGGCCAAGTACAGCTTCGACTTCGGCACCTTCTTCACCAATGCCGGCAGCAACGCCGATAACGCGACCAGCGCCTTCGTCGGCTTCACGCTGTCGCCCGCCAGCCCGCTCAACCTCCCGGCCAACCGGGCGAACCCGCCGGTCGCGGGCTCTCCGGGCGGCTTCGTCAGTGCCGCGCAGACCGTCTTCGGCCACGCGCTGACCTTCGTGGCGTCGGGTGCGACGCAGTACATCGCCATCGGCGTCTACGCGCGAGACACCAAGTTCACCGCCGAGGGCACCGGGGCCGACCGCACGCTCGGCTTCGGCAACCTGTCGGTCTCCGAGGTCCCGGGGCCGGTCGCCGGCGCGGGACTGCCGCTGGTCGCCGCGGCGGCGGGCTATCTGGCCTGGCGGCGCCGGCGCGGCCAGTCCGTCCGGGGATGACTTCCTCCCCTGCCCCGGGTCTCGGCGCGCCGTGAGCGCCTGGGGCCGCTCACTCGCATCGCCGGGGGTCCCGCAGAGGAAGCGCTGCTTCGCCGCCCGACTTTCCCACGGGTGTCATCCCGGCCATCGAGCCGGGATCTATTGGCTCAGCCTGTCTGCATAGGGTGCTGCATCGTTCGGTCGTGCCGCGTGGGGCGGCCAATGGGCCCCGGCGCGATGGCCGGGGTGACACTCGTGGTGAGGCCTTCCCGGTATCGCACCGGCGCGGCGCCTGGCTACGGCTGACCAGGCCACGCCCGGGCCGCGAGCCCGGAACCATTGCGGACCTCCCTCATTGCGCTTCAGAGCAGACGCGCGCCGTGACAGGGGACAGCGGCCACGCTTCCGTCTAATGTCCCCGCCGCGAGCCCGCCCGAACGGACGAGAGCACCTGTGCCGCGCAACCCGACGTCGACCCCCGCCGCCCGTACCGGCCAACTGCCTTCCCGCGACGAGATCCTCGCCTTCCTGGCCGAGCATCCCGGCCAGGCGGGCAAGCGCGAGATCGCGCGCGCCTTCGGGATCAAGGGCGGGGCCAAGATCGCCTTGAAGCGGCTCCTCGCCGAGTTGGAGCAGGAGGGCACCGTCACCAAGCGGCGCAAGAAGCTGGTGCGCGCGGGGGCCCTGCCGGAGGTGCTGGTCGCCGACATCGTCGGCCGGGACGCGGACGGCGAACTCCTCGCCGTTCCCGACGAGTGGGACGAGGACGAGCACGGGCCGGCACCGAAGATCCTCGTCATCCCCGACCGCGGCCGGCGCGCCGGACCGCAACCCGGGGTCGGCGACCGCATCCTGATGCGCATCTCGGAGCCCTCGGACCGGCTCCCCGAGGGGGTCGGGGCGAACGGGCGCGTCATGCGCGTGCTCGACCGCAAGCCGGCCGCCGCCCTCGGCATCCTGCGGGTCGCTCCCGGCGGGGCGCGGGTCGTGCCGATCGACAAGAAGTCGAAGGAATACGCGGTGGCGGTGGAGAACCTCGGCGGCGCCCGGGACGGGGACCTCGTGGCGCTCGACGTGATCCGCTCGAGCCGCCTCGGCCTGCCGCGCGCCAAGGTGCGCGAGGTGATCGGGTCGATGGCGTCCGAGAAGGCGGTCAGCCAGATCGCTCTCTATGCGCACAACATCCCGCATGTCTTCCCCGCCGGCGTGCTGCGCGAGGCCGAGGAGGCCGCGCCGGTCGGGCTCGACGGCCGCGAGGACTGGCGCAGGCTGCCGCTCGTCACCATCGATCCGCCCGACGCCAAGGACCACGACGACGCGGTCCATGCCGAACCGGATGCGGACCCGGCCAATCCGGGCGGGTTCGTGATCACGGTGGCAATCGCGGACGTGGCGGCCTATGTGCGGCCGGGCACGGCGATGGACCGGGAGGCCCTGCACCGGGGCAATTCGGTCTATTTCCCGGACCGGGTCGTGCCGATGCTGCCGGAGCGGATCTCCAACGACCTCTGTTCCCTGCGCGAGACGGAAGAACGGCCGGCACTCGCGGTCCGGATGATCTTCGGCGCGGACGGGCGCAAGCAGAGCCACACGTTCCACCGGGTGATGATGCGCTCGGCCGCCAAGCTCTCCTACCAGCAGGCGCAGGCCGCCATCGACGGACGGACGGACGACAAGACCGATACGCTGCTCGACCGCATCCTGAAGCCGCTCTGGGCCGGCTACGCGGTGCTGAAGCGCGGGCGCGAGGCGCGCGAGCCGCTCGACCTCGACCTGCCGGAGCGCAAGATCCTCCTGAAGCCGGACGGCACCGTCGACCGCGTCGTCGTCCCGGAACGCCTCGACGCGCACAAGCTGATCGAGGAGTTCATGATCCAGGCGAACGTGGCGGCGGCGGAGACGCTGGAGAAGCACCGCACTCCCCTGCTCTACCGGATCCACGACGCGCCCTCGCCGGAGAAGCTCGAGGGGCTGAAGGATTTCCTCGGCACGCTCGGGATCAAGATCGGCATGAAGGGCGGGATCAAGCCCGCCAACTTCAACGCCATCCTGGCCCGCTTCTCCGACAAGCCGGAATCGGGGCTCGTCAACGAGGTGGTGCTGCGCTCGCAGGCGCAGGCCGAGTACGCGCCGCTGAACATCGGGCATTTCGGGCTGCATCTCCGGCGCTATGCGCATTTCACGAGCCCGATCCGCCGCTACGCCGACCTCATCGTGCACCGGGCGCTGGTGCGCGCGCTGCGGCTCGGGCGCGACGGGCTGCCGGAGACGATCGACGACAAGCTGGAGGCGATCGGGACCGAGATCTCGGCGGCGGAACGGCGCGCCATGGCGGCCGAGCGGGACACCATCGACCGGCTGGTCGCGCGCTGGCTCATGGACCGGATCGGCGCCACGTTCCGGGCCAAGATCTCGGGGGTGACCAAGTCCGGCCTGTTCGTCCGCCTCGACGAAACCGGGGCGGACGGCTTCATCCCGGCTTCAACCATCGGTGACGATTACTATATCTACGACGAGAAGAGCCGGGCCATGATCGGCAGCCGCACGGGCGAGACGCACCGGCTCGGCGACACCGTGGAGGTTCGGCTCGTCGAGGCCCAGCCCTTCGCGGGTGCCCTGCGGTTCGAACTCCTGACCGAGGGCAGCTACCAGAAGCCGCCCGGGCGGATCCCGCGCGGACGGAACGGGCCCGGCGGGCCGCCCCGCTCGGTGCGGGCGCGGACGAGTACCAGGACCGGGCGATCCCGGCCCCGATGACGCGGCCGAGGAGGCCGCGAACCCAGGGCGATCCGCGCGCGACGCGGCTGCCCATCGCACGAGGACGGACGGCGATGTCGGTGAAATACGGCGACGAGACCGCGGCCCTGGCCGCAGCCCTGCCGGAGCGGTCGGTCGGGACCGCCATGAAGCGCGGCGCGATCGGACGCTGCCCGAGCTGCGGCGAGGGCCATCTCTTCAACGGCTACACGAAGGTCGTCGACCATTGCGAGGTCTGCGGCGAGGCGCTGCACCACCACCGGGCGGACGACTTCCCGCCCTATGCGACGATCTTCATCGTCGGCCATGTGGTGATCCCCGCCATGTATTTCGTGGAGAAGACCTGGCGGCCGGACCTGTGGATCCATGCGGCGCTGTGGCTGCCGCTGACGCTCGTCCTTTCGATCGCGCTGCTCCGGCCGATCAAGGGCGCTATCGTGGGACTGCAATGGGCCTTGCGCATGCACGGCTTCAACCCCGCGGGGGACGACGAGGCTCTGCCGGAACCGCGTCCCGCGGAGGTCCGCATCGAAGGACGTCTATGACCGAGAAGACCCAGGAGACCGGGCGGCTGTCGGAGGCCGTCCAGAGGCTCAACACCGCCGACCGGGTGTTCGTCGCCAACAACCTTCGTCCGAAGGATGCGGCGACGCTGCTGATCCTCGACCGGGCCGCCGGCGGGCCGGTGCGCGTGCTGATGGGCCGGCGGCACATGCGGCACAAGTTCTTCCCCGGCGCCTACGTGTTCCCGGGCGGGCGCGTCGACCCGATGGACAGCCGCACGCCGCTCGCAGACGACTTCGACCCGCTCACGCGGGACAAGCTCGCCGCGGCGCTGAAGGGGCCGAAGACGGCGGCTCGGGTGCGCGCCTTCGGGGTCGCGGCGATCCGGGAGACCTACGAGGAGGCCGGCTTCCTGATCGGGCGCAGGCCGGAGGGCGGCGTGCCGGCGCTCAAGGGCGAGCTCGCCGCCTTCTCGGAGCGCGGACTCCTGCCGGGGCTCGGGGCGCTGCGGTTCGTGGCCCGGGCGATCACGCCGCCGCGCCGGCCGCGCCGGTTCGACACGCGATTCCTCGCCTGTTTCGCGGGAGACGTGGCGGACCGGACGGCGGACGGGCTAGGCCCGTCCGGGGAGCTCGAGGACGTCGCCTGGCTGACCTTCGAGGAGGCCAAGAAGACCGAGATCCCGCCGATCACCGTCACGATCCTGGACGAGATCGCGCATCGCCTGGAGTCCGACCCCGGGCTCGATCCCACCGGAGCCGTGCCCTTCTACTACTGGCTCGGCAAGGGCTTCCGGCGCGTGCTGATCTGAGACGCGCCCCCGTCATGGCTGCTTCGTACGGGGCGCCCTATGTAAGGCGCCTCGCAAAAGCACCCGGAGCCGCATGACCTCGCCCGCCTCGCCGTCCGCCTCCGCCTCGATGACCCGGACGCGCATGGCCGCCCTCGCCGCCATGATCGCCTCGGCCGGGGCGGTGGGAACCGGCCTCAGCCTCGGCCTGCCGCTGCTCGCGCTGGTGCTGGAGTCGCGCGGCATCTCGGGGAGCTGGATCGGTATCAACACCGCGGTCGCCGGCATCGCCGCCCTGGCGGTGACGCCGCTGGTGACTCCCCTGGCGATCCGGATCGGGACGCTCCGTCTCCTCGTGGCGGCGCTGCTGACCATGGCGGTGAGCTTCCTCGGCTTTCATGCCGCCCGGGAGTTCTGGGTCTGGTTCCCGCTGCGGTTCCTGTTCCACGGTGCGATCGGGGTCGCGTTTGTGATGTCCGAGTTCTGGATCTCCTCGCTCGCCCCGCCGGAGCGGCGCGGGCTGGTGATGGGGATCTACGCGACCGTGCTGTCGCTCGGCTTCGCGGTCGGGCCGCTCCTGCTCGCGTCGGTAGGCAGCCAGGGATTCGCGCCCTTCGCCATCGGGGCCGCCGTG
The DNA here is from genome assembly GCF_037203705.1 of Prosthecomicrobium sp. N25. Lineage (NCBI taxonomy): Bacteria > Pseudomonadati > Pseudomonadota > Alphaproteobacteria > Hyphomicrobiales > Kaistiaceae > Prosthecomicrobium > Prosthecomicrobium sp. N25. Next base: position 2,405,617 of record NZ_JBBCAT010000001.1, on the reverse strand, counting down.
ATGGCCTCGGCGATCGGTCCCGCCCTCATGGCGCGCGGCGAGCCGCCGCCCTTGCACGGCAGCGACGGCCGGCGCTCCGTCCTCGGCTTCGTCCGGGCGGTGCCGGCCGCGATGCTGGCTGTGCTCGCGTTCGGGGCGGTGGAATCCGGCGCCATGGCGATCCTGCCGGTCTACGGCCTGAGGCTCGGGCACAGCGAGGCCGACGCGGCGCTGATGGTGACGGCCGCGGCGCTGGGCAACGTCGCCCTGCAGGTGCCGCTCGGCCTCCTCGCCGACCGGGTCGACCGGCCGCGGCTGCTGGTCACCTGCGCGCTCGTCGGCGTCGCCGGGGCGCTCGCGCTGCCGGCGGCGTCGGTCCGCTTCGAGGCCTTGCTGGCGGTTCTGTTCGTCTGGGGCGGGGTCACGGCGGGGCTCTACACGGTGGGCATCACGCATCTCGGCAACCGGTATTCCGGGGCCGATCTCGCGGCCGCGAACGCCACCTTCGTGATGATGTACGCGGTCGGCATGATGGCCGGGCCGCCTTCCATCGGCATCGGCCTCGATGCCCACCCGCCGCACGGCGCGGCCTATGTGATCGCGCTCCTGTTCGCCGCCTATGTGGGCGCGGTGGCCTTCATCGGACCGCGGCGGAAACCTTGACAAGCCGGCCCGCATGGGTCAGTTATCCGCCCACAGAACAAGGGGCCCGCGTGCCGCACGCGGGCCTTCGTCATAGGGCCGCCCCGACACGGAGGCCCTCCGCACCGGGAAGGTTCATCCGATGGCCAAGGCCACCACGATCAAGATCAAGCTCGTGTCCTCCGCCGACACCGGCTATTTTTACGTCACCAAGAAGAACTCGCGCACCAAGACCGAAAAGCTGTCGTTCAAGAAGTACGACCCGGTCGCGAAGAAGCACGTCGAGTTCCGCGAATCCAAGATCAAGTGACCGGCCGGGCCGACCGGCCCGCAGGCATGCCACGAAGCCGCTCCATCCGGGGCGGCTTTTTCGTTTCTGGCTTTTGCGAGTGCCGACAGGGGGAGCGTTCGCGGCCTGGACATTCGGCGGGTGGCCCGCCCTCAGCGCTCGGGCTTCGAGCCCATTGTCCGGGTCAGGCGGGCCCCGGGCGAGCGGCCGTCTCGCGGGGCGTGTCCGTGCGGGGACCGCGTGCGACGGGTCCGACCGAGCAGCCTCGCCTCGAAGCGCAACAGGAGGAGGGCCAGGATCACGAGGACCATCAGGCCGGCGACCACCAGTTCGAGGCCGAAATCAGGGAGCGGCTGGTTCACGGGTGACTTCGCTGACCGGACTGTTAGGTGTGGTCATCGTTGTCATATTCATTTTCCTGTCAATTTGAATCCGCGGCCCGGCCCGCGGCAGAGGCCCGGCAAAGCCTCGGCTTCCTCGAGGCCGACCCGGACGAGCCCGGCCTCAGTCCCGCGCGCTCCACTGGGCGGTGCGGAACAGTGTGGCGTGGCGGTCGAAGAACTGGCCGCAGGAACGCTGCACGTCCTCGGGTCGGTGGAGGCTCAGGGTCTCGCCGTCGAGCTGCAAGGCGAAGCCACCGGCGGCCCCGGGTGTGGCCGGGTCGGTTTCCGACGCCGCAGACCGGTCCGCATTCTTGCGGAAGCTCAGCCGGACGGTGCAGGACGTGGCGTTGATGGCGTAGCGATCCATCACGAGGTTCGCCTCCCAGAGGTCGTGGCGGATCGGGCGCAGCGAGAGCTTGACCTTGAAGTTCATCCAGGCCCCGCCGAGCCCTTCCCGCGCGGGGGACAGGGTGGCGAGGGCGTCCGACCGTTCCCTCAGGCGCCGCGCCAGCTCGTCGTCCGGCCCGAGCCCCGCTTCGGGGTCGGTCGCCTGGGCGGCGGCCCGGTATCCCTGCCGGATCGAATCGAGGAAGGCGGCCTGGTCGCGGGCGAGCGCATCCGAGCCGGGGCCGCGCAAGCGGCGCTGGGCGCCGCGGAACGCCTCCTCCATGCCCCGATAGGCCGTGTAGAGGGACGGCGAGGCACAGACGGCCTTCTCGAGGGCGGAGGCCGGATTGGCGCAGATCAGCGTGGCCGCCGTCTGCGCGAGGGCGGGCATCGGGAACAGCGAGACCAGGATCGCGAGAGCGAGACGATTCATGGCAGCACCCAGGGCAGTCCAACCTTCCGGAATCATGCGCCCGCTCGCCGGATCGGGCCAATAAACTCGGATCACGACGGCGTTGCGCGGACGGAGCGGCTCGTGAACGGCGGTGATCGGAGAGCGGGAACCGGAGGCGTGGCCGGCGGTTGCTGGAGAGGCACCACAACCAAGGAGCATCTCCCATGCGCAGCATCACCATCGCCTTCGCGGCCGCGGCCGCCTTCGTCACCCTCCCCGCGCTCGCGCAGGACGGCAACGCCGTGGGCGGCGCCGTCGCGGGCGGTGCAGCCGGCGCGGTCGGCGGCGCCATCGTGGGCGGACCGGTCGGGGCTGCGGTCGGCGGCGCGGTCGGGGCCGGCGCCGGTGCGGCGGCCGGTTCGAGCGCCACGGGGTCCGGCAAGACCCAGACCTGCGTGACGACCGCCTCCGGCACCACCACCTGCACCGACAACAAGTAACCCGAAACCGGGCGCCGTGCTCCGTCCGGACCGCACGGCGCCCCCTCTCCATCCCCTTCCCCGTCGGATCCGAGAGGTACCCGCGAAGGGGGCGGACGGTATCGTCGTCGCGATCGCAGTGGCCTCGTCCGGGGCCGTGGGGCGAAGCGCGGAGGGTCTCGCCGGCCGTGTCACCGGCCTCCCTTCGTACGGAACCAAACCAGCGGGGGTGGGTTCGGTCGGCGGGCTGGGACAGGAGGCAACGACCATGAACAACGATCGTCGTGACCAGAACCAGATGAACCAGGGCGGGCAGCAGGGCGGACAACAAGGCGGGCAGCAGGGCGGCCGCCCGGGCCAGCAGACCCAGGAGCCGTCGCGCAAGGGCGACAAGGACATGGGTCAGGGCGGCCAAGGCGGGCAGCGCGGCGGCAGCGGCGGCGGCCAGCAGGGCGGGCAGCGCTAGGCGCGCCCCTACCTTCCCACCAAGAGATCCAGGATGGGGCGCCCCAAGGGCGCCCCGAATTCTGTCCGGTATCGGCCTGCGAGCCGCGGCCCCCATGAGCCGGCTGACCCGCGAACGTGAAGCGGCCCGAGAGTCCGCGGGCAGGCGGGTCTCGGGCCGCTTTGGGGAGGGGGGTCTCAATCGAAACTGAAATAAGGTCGGCAGATCAGAAAACGTCCCGTCCCGGGGACCGTTCCTGTCCGGTATCGCACCGAAGGCCAGGGTCAGGCCGGCGAGGCCTCCAGCGCCGGGTAATCCACGTAGCCCTTCTCGGTGCCGCCGTAGAAGGTCGCCGGGTCGGGCTCGTTCAGCGGGGCGCCGCGCCGGAAGCGCTCCGGCAGGTCGGGGTTGGCAAGGAAGAGCTTGCCGTACGCGATGGCGTCGGCGACACCGCCCGCCACGGCCGCCGCGCCGCTCGACGCGTCGAAGCCGCCGTTCAGGATCACCGGCAGGCCGGAGGCGGCCTTCATGGCCGGGGCGAGCGCGGGCTCGGTCCCGACCGGCTCGATCACATGCAGATAGGCGAGGCCGTAGGGGCGCAGCGCCGCGGCGGCCGCGACGAAGAGCGCCGCCGGATCCGAGTCGGCCATGTCGTTGTAGGGGTTGTGGGGCGACAGTCGGACCCCGACGCCGTCGGCCGAACCCCAGCCGGCGATCGCCGCCTCGACGGCCTCCTTCATGAAGCGCAGGCGGTTGGCGATGGGACCGCCGTACGCGTCCGTGCGCTTGTTGGAGCCGTCGCGCAGGAACTGGTCGATCAGGTAGCCATTGGCGGCATGCACCTCGACGCCGTCGAAGCCGGCGCGCCGTGCATTGGCGGCTGCCTTGCGGAAATCGCCGATGATGCGGACGATCTCGGCCGCCTCGAGGGCGCGCGGCGTCTCGTAGTCGCGCTTCTGCCAGCCGGGGGCATAGACGCTGCCCTTCGGGGCGACAGCCGAGGGAGCGAGCGGGGGCAGGCCGTCGGGCCGGAACAGGGAGTGGGAGATGCGTCCCACATGCCAGAGCTGGACGACGATGCGGCCGCCGGCTGCGTGGACCGCGTCGGTGACGGCCCGCCAGGCGGCGACCTGCTCGTCGGTGTGGATGCCGGGCGTGTCCGGATAGCCCTGCGCGTCGTCGGAGACCTGGGTCGCCTCGGTGATCACGAGGCCGCCCCCGGCGCGCTGGGCGTAGTACTCGGCAGCCCAGGCGGAGGGCAGCGTGCCCGGACGGGCCCGGTTGCGGGTGAGCGGAGCGAGGACTATCCGGTTCTTTAGTTCGATACTTCCGAACTTTGCGGGCGTAAAGAGCGCTTCGGCGGCCATGGGTGTTGTTTTCCGTCTGTCGGGGATGGGGTCGAGAGGATCGACGGGCGGGCCGCTCGGGCCGCGCCGGCCTCGGAGACGTGGGCAGCGCCGAAAGCCACGGCAAGGGCCCAGCTAGGCCTCGAGCGCGTGGCAGGCATGCGAAGGATCAGAAAGGGAAGAAGGTTTGGCCGACCGTTGCACGATCCTTACGAGGAGGCCACTCGATCGCACAACGGCCGGCCGCCTGTAGACCAAGGATGTTGCGGCGGCCCGGTCCACAGGGTTTGTAAGGCGCTTCCGGTCAGAAGATCGGGGCTCTTCTTTCCGTTCCCGCCGAACCAACTGATTGTGTTTCTTGCATTCCCCGGGCGCAGAATCAACGAGATACCGGGCTCTCTCGATTGCGATCGAGTTGGTAAGTAAATCGTTAAAGTTAACGTCCTGAAGGATATCGCAATCTTGTCAAGCGGCGTCGGCCACGACGCGGTTGCGGCCCGACTTCTTGGCCCGGTAGAGCGCCAGGTCGGCGCGCTTCAGGAGGGTGTCGGGGTTGTCGTCGCGGCTCTCGAGGGAGCCGATGCCGATCGAGATGGTCACGTCCAGGCTCGAGCGGCCGCCCGAGATGGCGAAGGGCTCCCCGGCGACGCGCTGGCGCAGGCGCTCGGCGACCACGAAGGCGAGCGCCATGTCGGTATCCGGCATGACGATGACGAACTCCTCGCCGCCGTAGCGGCAGCAGAGATCGATGCCGCGCACGTTCGCACGGATGCGGTCGGCGAATTCGCGGAGCACCTCGTCACCCGCGTCGTGGCCGTGCGTATCGTTGATCGACTTGAAGAAATCGATGTCGAGGATGAGCAGGGAGAGCGGCTTGGAGCGGTCGTGCGACTGGTCGACCAGGGTCGACAGGTGGCTCATCATGTAGCGCCGGTTGTGGAGGCCGGTCAGGGCGTCGGTGACCGCCATCTCGATCGTCTGCTGGACGTTGTCGCGCAGATGGTCGGTGAAGCGCTTGCGGCGGATCTGGGTGCGGACGCGGGCGAACATCTCCTGCCGGTCCACGGGACGGACGAGGTAGTCGTTCACGCCGATGTCGAGGGCGCGCATCAGCCGGGCCTGGTCCTCCGGATCGACCACGAGGAGGATCGGCATCATGCGGGTGCGGTCGAGGGAGCGGAGCTGGGAACAGAGCCGCAGCGGGTCGTAGCCGGCCATGCCGAGGCTGATCATGATCAGCTCGAAGTTGCCCTCCGCCGCCTTGATCAGCGCCTCCTGCGGGTCGGTCTCGACGAGGACCTCGTGAGCGGTCGCCAGCATCGACTGCAGGCGCTCGTAGGTGGAGCGGCGGTCGTCGACGATCAGGATGCGGCCCTTCCGGGTCCCGACGATCTGGTCGATGTCGACCTCGTTCTCGAAGCCGAGCTCGCGGCCGGTCGCCGAACGCATGCGCAGTTCATCGGTCAGCATCTTGAGCCGGGTGAGGCTCTTCACGCGCGTGACGAGCGCGATGTCGGAGACCGGCTTGGTCAGGAAGTCGTCGGCGCCGGCCTCCAGCCCCTTGACCCGGTCGGCGACCTGGTCGAGCGCTGTGACCATGATGACGGGAATGTGGGCGGTGGTCGGATTGGCCCGCAGGCGCCGGCAGACCTCGAAGCCGTCCATCCCCGGCATCATCACGTCGAGGAGCACGATGTCGGGCTGGGCCTGCTCGCAGATCGTGAGGGCCTCCAGGCCGCTCATGGCCGACATGACCTCGAAATACTCCGCCGTCAGCCTCGCCTCCAACAGTTTCACGTTGGCGAGGATGTCGTCGACGACCAGGACGCGGGCGGTCATTGGAGGCTCCGGGAGAGGGATGCGCGCGTCGGGCGGCCGGGGTGCCGGTACGGGACGTTACGCATCGCCAAGATACGACCGAACGGTTTCCAAAAACTTGGCGACGGAGATCGGCTTCGAGATGTAGGCCTCGCAGCCGCCCTGCCGGATCCGCTCCTCGTCGCCCTTCATCGCGAAGGCGGTGACGGCGATGACCGGGATGGACCGGAGCTCGTCGTCCTCCTTCAGCCATTTGGTGACCTCCAGGCCCGAGACCTCGGGCAGCTGAATGTCCATCAGGATGAGGTCGGGCTTGTGGGCGCGCGCGATCTCCATGGCGTCGAGACCGTTGCGGGTCTGGAGCGTCTTGTAGCCGTGCGCCTCGAGGAGGTCGTTGAAGAGCTTCATGTTGAGCTCGTTGTCCTCGACGATCAGGACGGTCTTCCCCATGCGGACTGCCTCTTCGCTACCCGGATCGGTCCGGCTCACGGGAAAGGATCTCCCACGACGCTGGCCGGCATTGTAATGCTAACTCGTTTCCATCTCGCAAATAATGGAAGAGCGCATGGCCCGCGAATCCCTGTCCGCCGACGACGCCGAAAAGATCGCGGTTTCAGCGCTCGGCTTCCTGGCCGGGCGGCCTGAGCATCTGGGACGATTCCTGGCGGAGACCGGGCTCGGGCCGGAGACGATCCGGGCCGCGGCGTCCGATCCCCGGTTCCTGGCCGCCGTGCTCGCCTTCCTGATGGGCGACGAGGCCGTCCTCCTGGAATTCACCGAGGCGCTCCGGCTGCGGCCGACGCTCGTCGCCATCGCGCACCATCGGTTGGCTGGGGAGCGGGGCGAATGACGCTCGACCCGCACGCGATCGATATCCTGGAGGCCATCGAGGCCCTGCCGATCGGCGGGCGGCCGCTGGTCGTCTCGGACGTGGACGAGGTCGCGGTCTACTTCGTCCGGCATCTCGAGCGCTACCTGGAGCGCTCCGGCTACCGGCTCGACGCCCATTCGTACGGGCTGACGGGCAACATCAAGCACGCGGGCACGAGCCTCGCGGCGGCGCAGGACGACGTGCGACGGCTGCTTCTCGGATTCTTCGAGGAGGAAATCGCCCACCAGGAGGTGGTCGAGGACGCCGTCGAGGTGCTCGGCCGGCTCGGCGTGATCGCGGACGTGGTGCTGCTGACGAACGCGCCGCACCGTCACCGGGAGACCCGGCGCGTCTCGCTGGCCGCCCGCGGCCTGCCCTACCCTGTGCTGACGAATGACGGGCCGAAGGGGCCGGCCATGCGGAGCCTCGCCGCGCGGGCCTCGGGGCCGGTCTTCTTCCTCGACGATTCGCCGACCAACCTCACCTCCGTGCGCGAGGCCCTGCCGGAGGCGCACGTCATTCAGTTCGTCGCCGACCCGCGCTTCTTCGCTCTCGCCCGGGAGGTGCCGGGCATGAACCTCCGGACGAACCGCTGGACCGAGGTGGAGGACTACGTCCGCCGGACCATCGGGTAGGCGAAGCCGTTGCCAAGGCCGGGCGCCGCGGCTAGGCTCGCGCCCCAGGCACGAAACGCGAACAGACGGCATGGCGGGCGGCGGCGACCTCACCCCGGCGGCGACCGGCTTCTGCCGGGACTGCCTCGCGCCCGTGCGGCCGGGGGCTTTCCGCTGTGCGGCCTGCGGCAGCCCGCGGATCCTCGACCACCCGGAACTCGCCGACCTCTCCATCGCGCATGTGGACTGCGACGCCTTCTACGCGGCGATCGAAAAGCGGGACGACCCGTCGCTCCGGGACGTGCCGGTCATCATCGGCGGGGGCAAGCGCGGGGTGGTGTCGACGGCCTGCTACCTCGCGCGCATCCACGGCGTGAAGTCGGCCATGCCGATGTTCAAGGCGCTGAAGGCCTGCCCCGGGGCCGTCGTGGTCAAGCCGAACATGGAGAAATATGCCCGGGTCGGCCGAGAGGTGCGGCAGATGATGCTGGAGCTCACGCCGCTCGTGGAGCCGCTGTCGATCGACGAGGCGTTCCTGGACCTCTCGGGCACGGAGCGGCTCCACCACGCCTCGCCGGCGCTGACGCTCGCCCGCTTCGCCCGCCGCGTGGAGCGGGAGGTGGGGATCTCGGTCTCGGTCGGGCTCGCGCCCAACAAGTTCCTGGCCAAGATGGCCTCCGACCTGGAGAAGCCCCGCGGCTTCTCGGTGATCGGGCGGAGGGAGACGCTCGCCTTCCTGGCGGCGCGGCCGGTCACCGCGATCTGGGGGGTGGGCCAGGCCCTCGCCGCGACCCTGGAGAAGGACGGCATCCGCAGCATCGGCCAGCTCCAGGGCATAGCGGAGATCGACCTGATGCGGCGCTACGGCTCGATGGGGCAGCGCCTGGCGCGCCTGTCGCGCGGCGAGGACGACCGGGCGGTCAGCCCCGACCGCGAGGCGAAGAGCGTCTCGGCGGAGACGACCTTCGATACCGACATCGCCGAGCGGGAAGCGCTGGAGCCGATCCTGCGGGTGCTGGCCGAGAAGGTCTCGCGCAGGCTGAAGGCGGCCGGCATCGGCGGCACGACGGTCGTCCTCAAGATGAAGACCCAGGACTTCCGGACGATCACGCGGAACCGGAAGCTGCCGGACCCGACCCAGCTCGCCGACCGCATCTTCCGGGCCGGGCAGGCGCTGCTGGCGCGGGAGTGCGACGGGCGGCGCTTCAGGCTGATCGGCATCGGCGTGTCGGACCTGGTCGCCGCGGAACGCTGCGACCCCGGGGACCTGGTCGATCCGGGCGCGGCACGGCGCGCGGAGGCCGAGAAGGCGATGGACCGTGTGCGCGAGAAGTTCGGCCGCGACGCCGTCAAGCTCGGGCTGGTGTTCGGGGCGGACCGGCGGCGCTAGGCCGCCCGGGGACGGTCAATGGCAGGAGGACGGCTGGTCGATCAGGTCCAGTTCGCTCATCTTGCCGCTCAGCGCGAAGTCGCCGTAGTCGAGCTTCAGGCGGCGGCTGATGCCGTTCTCGTAGAGCAGGAAGGAGAGCTGATACTCCGGCGTGTCCTCGCCGCGCTCGCGCTTGGCCGGGTCGAAGTAGGAGACCGTCATGGGCCACCGGCGCGCAGCCGCGAGCCCGGGCTTGTCGGCCGCCTTCTCGTCGCCGACGTCGTCAGCGCCCTCGACCACCTTGCCGATGATGGCGGTGGTGTCGTAGAGCCGCTCGCCCCCCTCCGAGCCGTCGTAGAGCTTCACCTGGGCGACGCTGCGGCCCTCCTTGGCGGCGTCGATAAGGCGCGTCATGTGCTGGGTGGGGAAATTCGCGTCGGGCGGCAGGTTGACGGTTCGGTCGACCGGCCGCGTGACCTTGGCGACGATGCCGGCGTCCGAGCGCTGGGCGGTGCCCTTCGATTCGTCCGTCATCTGCTGCTCGAGGAAATTCTGGCTCAGGAAGTCGAAGGTCTTGCCGGCCGCGTCCTCGAAGGAGGAGGTGCGCATGTCGGAGATCCTCGCCCGTCCGTCGGTGTTCTCCAGCCGGGTGACCAGCCGGAACTGGGTGGTGAAGCCGTCGCAGGCGGAGCCGACGAATTCATAGACGAGGCGGCCGGTCACGTTGCCGATCTCGGACTTGTCCGTCCGCGAGGCGAGCGTCAGCTCGTAGACGGCCCGGTGCGGTTTCAGGCCGGCGACCGTCGCCGACGGCGCCTCGGCGGCCCGGGATCCGGTCGCGAGCGCCAGGGCGGCCAGGCCGACGGCGGCGGATGCGATGACACGGCGCATGCGGTTTCCTCGTTCTCGTCTTCTGGGCTCGAATCCCTAGGCCCGAATTCCGGCGAAGGCACGACGCCGCGTCCGGGGCCGCGACGCATCGGATGGCCGAGCGGAATGCCTACCCGGTTTCGCGCGATCTGGCGACTCCTTCGGCGACGCGAAGGCACCCGTTGCCAAGCCCGCGGTTTTCGGCCAAGGAACCCATGACGACCCGTCCCGGAGGAGACCCCCCATGAGCGCGATCGAGAAGCGTCTCGCCGATCTCGGCGTGAGCCTGCCGAACCCGGCCAAGCCCGCCGCCAACTATGTCCCGGCCGTGCAGACGGGCAACCTGCTCTTCATCTCCGGCCAGCTCCCGATGGGGGCGAACGGCCTGGAGCACACCGGACAGCTCGGTGCGGGAACCGAGATCGAAGCCGGCCAGGCGGCCGCGCGGCTCTGCGCCATCAACATCCTCGCCCAGGTGCGCGCGCACACCGGCGACCTCGACCGCATCGTCCGCTGCGTGAAGCTGACCGGCTTCGTCAGCTCGGCGCCGGGCTTCGGCGACCAGCCCAAGGTGGTCAACGGAGCGTCGGACTTCATCGTCGAGGTGCTCGGCGACAAGGGCCGGCATTCGCGCTCCGCCGTCGGCGTCTCCGCCCTGCCCTTCGGCGCGGCGGTCGAGGTCGAAGCCATCTTCGAGATCGCCTGAGAGGAGGCCGCGATGGACCTCGCGTTCCTGACGCGCCGGCCGATCGCCCATCGCGGCTACCACGACATCGGAGCCGGACGGGTGGAGAACACCCTGTCGGCCTTCCGGGCCGCGATCGACCGCGACTTCGCCATCGAGTGCGACCTGCAGCTCACCGCCGACGGCGAGGCAGTGGTGTTCCACGACTTCACGCTCGACCGGCTGACGACCGGCTCCGGGCGGGTCGACGCCCTGCCGCTCGCGGCCGTCCAGGCGGTCGCCTTCAAGGCGGCGCCGGATGAACGCATCCCGACGCTCCGGCAGATGCTGGACCTCGTGGCGGGCCGCGTGCCGCTCGTCATCGAGATCAAGAGCGAGTTCCGGCGGCCGGCCGACCTCAGGCTGGTCGCCCGCGCCGTCGAGGTCCTGAAGGGCTATGCCGGCCCCTTCGCGTGCATGTCGTTCGACCCGGAGATGGTCGCCGCGCTCGGGCGGCTCGCGCCGGGCTTCGTGCGCGGCATCGTCGCCGACGACGCCACGGATCCGGACCACTACGGCGACCTCGGGGCGCTCGAGCGCTTCGCCCTCCGCCACATCCTCCATGCGCCGCGCACGCGGCCCCACTTCGTCTCCTACGCCATCCGCCATCTGCCGGCGCCCGGGCCGACCCTGCTGCGCAAGGTGTTCGGCCGGCCGCTCATCTGCTGGACGGTGCGCACGGCGGAGCAGCGTGCCAAGGCGGCGCGGGAGACCGACCAGATCACCTTCGAGGGCTTCGACGCCGACGTACCGGCCTGACCGGGCGCTCGCGGCAGGTCGACGGACGGCCGGCGGTGCGGGGCCGCTGGCCGGCTTCGCCGCGTGCGTGCGATCACGGGCTCGTGATCGGCGGGCCGGGACATGAACGGTTTCTGAACGGGGCATTCGGGTCCGGTCAATCGGACGGAGGCTAGTGTGGCTTCATCGAAGGACGGGGAAATGAGCCTCCTCGCCACCGCCAAGGACAGAGCCATGACGATCGCATCCAAGTTCCTCGCCGCCGCCGTGACGGCCGCCACCCTCGCCACCGCCTCGGTCGCCACCACGACCCAGGCCGAAGCCCGCGGAGGCGCCTTTGTGGCCGGCCTCGTGGGCGGCGCCATCGTGGGAACCGCGGTCGCGGCCGGAGCCTACTATCACCCCTACTACTACCGGCCCTACGGCTACTACGCGCCGGCCTATTACGGCCCGGGCTGCCGGAAGGTCTGGGTCCGTCACCACGGCGCCTACTACAAGGAGCGCGTCTGCTACTGAATTCCGCTGTGAGGCGGGTTCTATCGCCCCCCGAACCCCCTCTCGGAATGCCGGGCCCGGTCACAAGCCGGGCCCGGCTTCGTTTGCGTCGGGCCGCGCGGGCGCGACGCAGCGCCGCCCCGCGAGGAGCGGGATTGCCGCGGCGCGCGGCAGGCCTATCTTGGTGGCATTCCACCGGACCGACCGATGCCCCCCCGCTCTTCCTCCGCCGTGTTGCGCGTTCTCTCCTCCCTCTCGGACATCGAGCGGGAGGCCTGGGACCGGATCGCCAACCCGGCCCCCAGCGCGGTTGAGACGGAAGACGAGGAAACCGCCTACAACCCCTTCGTGAGCCACGACTTTCTGTGGTCCCTGGAGGAGTCCGGCTCGGCCACGGCCAAGACCGGGTGGGCGGCGCGGCATCTCGTGCTCGACGGGCCCGACGGGCAGCCGCGGGGCCTCGTTCCCTGCTACGCCAAGACCCACTCGCAGGGCGAATACGTCTTCGACCACGGATGGGCCCATGCCTACGAGCGGGCGGGCGGGCGCTACTATCCGAAGCTGCAGGTCTCCGTCCCCTTCACGCCCGCGACGGGCCGCCGGCTTCTGGTGGCGCCGGGCCCGGACGCGCCGGCGACCCGCGCGATCCTGGCGGACGGCCTGGCGGCACTGGCGCGCGAAGGGCGTCATTCCTCCGTCCATGCGACCTTCCTGACCGCACCGGACGTGACCGCCTTCGCGGACCGGAACTGGCTTGCGCGCACCGACCAGCAGTTCCATTGGCCGAACCGGGGCTACCGCGACTTCGACGATTTCCTCGACACGTTCCAGAGCCGCAAGCGCAAGCAGGTCCGCCGCGAGCGGCGGGACGCGCTCCTGGACGGCGTGGAGGTCGAGTGGCGCACGGGCGCGGACATCCGCGAGGCGGACTGGGACGCCTTTTTCGCCTTCTACATGGACACGGGCGGCCGCAAGTGGGGGCGGCCATACCTGACCCGGCCGTTCTTCTCGCTGGTGGGCAGCCGGATGCCGGAACGGATCCTGCTCGTGTTCGCCAAGCGGCACGGGCGGCCGATCGCCGGGGCCCTCAACTTCATCGGCTCGGACGCGCTCTATGGGCGCTACTGGGGCGCGCTGGAGGAGCAACCCTTCCTGCACTTCGAGGTCTGCTACTACCAGGCCATCGACTTCGCCATCCGGAGCGGCCTGAAGCGGGTCGAGGCGGGCGCCCAGGGCGAGCACAAGCTTGCCCGCGGCTACGTGCCGACTACCACGCACTCCGCCCACTACATCGTCGATCCCGGCTTCCGCACGGCGGTCGAGCGCTATCTCGCGCAGGAGCGGCGGGAGGTCGCCATGATCCACGACGCGCTGGCGGCCCACGCCCCCTATCGGCATGGCGCGGACGCGCCGGACGAGGAGGCGGGCTTCTAACGGCCCGGCACCGATCCGCGCGGGCGGCTTGACCCGGGGCCGCATCGGCGTCTACTCCACGATCGAGCCACGACGCGGAGCGGCCCATGTCCGAAGCCTATGACGATGCCAATGTTTTCGCCCGGATCCTGAGGGGCGAGATCCCCTGCCACAAGCTCTACGAGGACGAGCGGACCTTCGCCTTCATGGACATCATGCCGGCGGTGGACGGCCACGCCCTGGTCATCCCGAAGGCGCGGGTGCGCAACGTGCTGGACTGTCCGGCGGAAGACCTCGCGGCGGTGATCCTGACCGTCCAGCGGCTCGCGCGCGCCGCCCGGGAGGCCTTCAAGGCGGACGGGGTGACGATCCAGCAGTTCAACGAGGCGGCGGGGGGACAGGAGGTGTTCCACCTGCATTTCCACGTCATGCCGCGGCAGATGGGCGAGCGCGTCCGACCCCTTCCCCGCCCCTACGCCGACAAGGAGATCCTCGCCGCGCATGCGGAGATGATCCGCGCCCGGCTCTGAGACTCAGCCCGCCACGAGCGCCAGCAGCACGACGGCATCGCCGACCGCGACGCCGAGCAGGACGTTCCGGCCGGTGAAGTGATAGGCGAGGAAGCCGGCCGTAACGGCCGACAGCCGCAGAGTCAGGGTGAGGCCGGCGACCGCCCCCATGGGGTCGACGACGAGGATCGCGGCCTGCGCGGCGACGATGGCGCCCGCCACCGCCCGGGCCCACTCGAAGACCGGGTGGGCCGCGTCCAGGCGCGCGCCGACCAGCACGGCGGCGAGCCGCCATGTCAGGGTCGCCCCGATGCCGGCGACGAGCACGAACAGCAAGGGGCCGACCTCGGCCGCGTCGCCCAGGACCGCCGTCACGGCACCACCCGCGGGAAGAGTCGGCGCCACAGGCGGACGGCGAAGAAGGCGAGCGTGCCCGCGCCGAGGCCGACCCCCATCAGCGTGAAGTCCGCAAGCCACGGGCGGAGCGCCGGCCCGAGCACCAGGCCCAGGACGATGGCGATCCAGGCCGTCGCGTCGCGCGCGGAGCCGAGCGCGGCGAAGAGCAGGTGCATGGGCAGCACGAAGACGAGCAGCGCGCGCACCGGTCCCGGCAGGCCGGCGGCGAGCAGGTGGGCGAGGATCGCGGCGGCCACGCAGGCACCCATGAAGGCGGCCGCGTAGCCCGCGAAATAGACCGGCCGGGCAGCCTCGGGCAGCGCCGGCAATCGCCGCTGGGCCGTGGCCCATGGCACGCTCGCGACCGTCTGGGCGAGCGGGATCGACAGCCAGAGCCGCCGCGCCCGGCCGCCGAATAGCGGCAGAACCGAGAGGACCATCGGCATCAGCGGGATGCCGGCGAGGAAGACCGAGAGCGCCGTGGGCGCGAGCATCATGTTGTGCTGGATGGCGGTCGCCAGGACCACCTGGCCCGAGACCCACCATACCCCGGCGGCGACGAGGACGGTCTCAGGCAGGCCGAGGCCCACCTCCCGGGCGAGCGTGCCGAAGGCGAGATAGTTCAGCACCGGCACGACCGTGCTCGCGTCGACCGCGGCGAGCGCCCCGCGGGTGAGCCAGGCGAGGGCCGTCGGCGGCGGGGCGGGCGGGCGGACGACGACGGTCGGCTCCTCGTCGGGGAAGACCGGTGGCGTGGGGTCGCGGCGGCGCCAGATCATGTCCTTCTCCGCTCCGCTCGGACCCCGACACTAGCCCGACGCACGCCCCCGTCAAACTGGACGGTCGGGCACGCCGACGACGAGGACCCACAGGAGGATCAGAACCGCCTCGCCGGCCAGCACGCCGACAAGCACCCGGTTGCGCGCGAGCTTGAAGGCCGCGAAGCCCGACGCGACGGCGAGGAGGCGCAGCCAGAGCGGCGAGAGCGCGAGGCTGCCGGAGGGAAAGAAGACGAGCTGGGCGACGACGCCGGCGACGATGGCGGTCGCCACCGCCTTCACGTAGGCGAATATCTCCGAATCTTCGCGCAGGCGGCCGGCGAAGACGACGCCGAGGGCACGCCAGAGGTCGTTCGGCACGAAGCCGGCGAGAAGGATGAAGACCGTCGGCCACCACCAGGTGTCGAGGGAGTGGTAGGTCCAGGTCAGCGGATTGTCGGGCAGGCTCATGCGGAGGCCTCCTCCGCGGTGCGCCGGCGCGCCTGTCGGGCGGCGGCCAACCGGCCGGCCCCATAGGCCAGGGTGCCTCCGGCGAGCCCCGTCCAGATCAGCTCGAACTCCGGTTCGAGCCAGTGGAAGACCGGCCAGACCGCTACGCCCGTCAGCAGGGCCAGCCGGTCGGTCGACACCCGCGCGGCGCCCCAGAGCGAGACCAGGAAATAGAGCGGCGTGAGCAGCGTCAGGGCGGCGGCGAGGACGACCGGCAGCCGGGCGGCGGCGACGTGGGAAACGGCCGTGGTCGCCATCGCGGCGCAGGCGAGCGTGATGGCGAAGCCGGCGAAATAGGCGGTCCGGGCGGAGCGCGGCAGGTCCGGCAGGCGCGTCATGCCGAACACCCAGGCGGTGACGGCGACGAAATGGGAGAGGAACAGGAGGGTGAGCCGCCCGGTCCGCTCGTTGCGCATCACGGGCACGAGCGCGACCGTCATGGGCATGAGGCGGAAGGAGGAGAGGCTGACGGCGATGAAGGTGGCAGCCAGGGAGGCGTTGGTCTGCACCGCGCCGACCAGCACCACCGCGGAGGGCAGCGCCCAGATGCCGCCCGCGAGCAGGATCGCCTCCCAGAGCCCGACGCCGCTCTCGCGGGCGAGGCCGGCGAAGCCCACGAAGGCGGCCATCAGGATCGTCGCCGGGATCGAGACGATCTGGCGCATGCCGCGGAAGAACCAGCGGTGCCCCGGGACGTCGTCCTGGTCTTCCCGTCCGTCCATCGACCCGGCGGCTCCCGCTGTCCGGCCGCGGATGCCGGCCGTGCCGCCCGGTTTAGGCCACAAGCCTCGCGCGAGGCAACGCCCTCGCCCGCAATGGACCCTTGCCGGCGCGGCGGCCTGCCGCCATCCTCCCGGAACGGGCAGCCGCGCCGCCCCGACCCCGGCGGCGCGACGGGGGAGGACCACCATGCCAGCAGTGCCGCGCCGGACCCGCCTGCCCGCCATCGCGGCGGCCGGCGCCCTGCTCGCCTCTCCGGCCCAGGCCGAGGAGCCGAAGCTCGCGCCGCCGCCGATCGCCGTCCTGGCGTTCGCCGATTCGGTTTTTCCCGGCCACCGGCCGGAGCTCACCTGCTTCGCCAACGAGAAGGTCGAAGCCGGGGCCGTGGCGGAGAGCTGCCATGCCGCCGAGGCCTGCTACGCGCTGAACCTCTACCTGGACGAGGCGGGGCGGGACGTCATCATGATCGAGCTCGGACGTCCGTCCGTGCCGCGGGAGGGCTGCACGCCGGAGGCCGGCGAGGCGCTCCTGCGCGGGGTGGCGGAAGCCTTCGTCGAGTGCGAGACCGCCGAGGGCAAGCGCGCGGCCATCGAGCGGATCGCGACCGTCGCACTCGACGTGAGCACGCCGGAGAAGGAGCAGGCCGTCGAGGCGGAGGAGACGAAATCGGGCAAGGACCGCTTCCTGCCCTTCGCCATCGACGCCCTGTGCGGGGCCACGGCCGGCTCCCGCACCATCCTGTCGCTCGCCCCGGACGACCTCGGCGACTGGACGACGCTGTTCAGGCCGTGAGGCCGGGCGCGGCGCCGACCGGGGCGTGGCAGACCGCCTCGATGTTGTGGCCGTCGGGATCGAGCACGAAGGCGGCGTAGTAGTTGGGGTGATAGTGCGGACGGTAGCCCGGCGGTCCGTTGTCGGGCGCGAGCAGCGACATGGCGGCCTGGTAGAAGGCGTCGACGGCCGCATGGTCGGCCGCCTGGAAGGCGACGTGCAGGCGGCCGGACAGGGGAGTTCCGGTTCCGATCCAGAAGGACGGCTTGAAGTCCCGCCCGAACCCGCAATGCTCCTCCCCGCCCGTCTCCGCGGCGGTCACCTCCATGACGACCCCGAAGCCGAGCGGCTTCAGGACCGCCTCGTAGAAGGCGCGCGAGCGGGCGAAGTCGGAGACGGGAAAGCCGACATGGTCGAGCATGGGGCACCTCGGGTTCAGAATCTGCACCATCATGGATCATTCCGACCCGACCCTCCATCCGGAACCGCCGAGGCGGGACGCGGAGGCGGGCGGGTTCCCGATCCCCGCAGGGCGGTTGCGCGCCGGAGGGGCTGGACGGCGGGCGAGCGGCGGGGCACTTGGTGGAGCCCCTGCAACCCGAGGCCGGGCGGCCCCGAGGATCTTCATGACCGCCAGTCTCTGGACCAACCGCGAGTTCATCGCCTTCGCCATCGGCCAGTCGGTCGACCGCTTCTCCGCGTCGGCGATGACGGTGCTGCTCGGGTTCCAGGTCTACACGCTGCGCGGCGAGCCGCTCGACCTGGCGCTGCTCGGCGCCGTCGAGGTGGTTCCGGCGCTGACGCTGCTGCTCTTCGCCGGCGACATCGCCGACCGGGTCAGCCGGCGCGGCATCCTCAAGGTGACCACTCTCCTCCTCGCCGCGCTCGCGGCACTGCTGGCCGCGGCGTCGGCCGGCGACAAGGGATTGATGGCCGTGCTGCTCGCCTCGGCCTTGCTGTCCGCCTCGTTCCGGGCCTTCCAGCATCCGGCCGCCGTCGGCCTCGAGGCGCAGGTGCTGCCGGCCGACCAGGTGTTCCGGGGGGTTCCCGCCCTCGCCCTATCGGTTCGCGTCGCCGACATGATGGGGCCCGTGGTGATGGGCTTCGTCTGGGCCGCGGCCGGGCCGGTCGTCACCTACGGGATCCTGGCGGCGCTGTTCGCAACCAGCTTCTGCGCCTTCGTATTCGGCATCGGCGAGAAGCCGGTCTATGCGCGCGGCGACGGGTCGAGCCCCTTCGCGCGCATCCGGGAGGGCATCACCTACGTGTTCCGCAACCAGGTGCTCGTCGGTTCGATGGCGCTCGACCTCTTCGCCGTCTTCTTCGGCGGGGCGGCGGCGCTGCTGCCGGTCTTCGCGACCGACATCCTGCAGGTCGGCCCGGCGGGCCTCGGCTTCCTGCGCGCGGCGACCGCCGCGGGAGCGCTGGCGGCGGCGCTCTTCGCGACCCGTGCGATGCCGAAGGAGCGGGCCGGCCTGGCGCTGCACGGCGTGGTCGCCGGGTTCGGCGTCAGCATGATCGTGTTCGGGCTGTCGACCAGCTTCGTCCTGTCGCTCGCCGCCCTCTTCGCGGCGGGCGTGTGCGACGGCATGAGCATGGTGATCCGGCAGGCGATCCTGCGGCTCGCCTCGCCCGAACACCTGAGGAGCCGGATCGCGGCAGTGCGCATGGTTTTCGTCGGCTCGTCGAACGAGCTCGGGGCGGTGGAGAGCGGCCTGGCGGCGAGCCTGCTGGGGCCGGCGCGGGCGGTGTGGGCAGGCGGCGTCCTCACCATCCTGGTCGTCGGGGCGGTCGCGTGGCGGATGCCGCTGCTCGTCAACCTCAATCTCATCGGCTACGGGCCGGGGGCCCATCCGGTCGCGCCGGAGCCGAAACCGGCGGCGTGACGCCGGCGCCCCGACGGCACGCAATCCTGCGGAAACGGAAGCGGCGCATTGATCCGGGGACCCGAAAAACCGGATTCCGTGCATCCATGATCGTCACGCTGGACCTCACGCGTCTCCTCGCCGACGGCAAGATCAGCCGCGAGGAGCATGACCGCCTCGCCGCGCTCGGCACGGTGGCGACCGGCTCGCTCGTCTTCAACATCCTGGTCGGCTTCGGGGTCATCGCCGTGGCGGCCGGCATCATCGCGCTGGTGCCGGACGCGACCACGGGGGTCGTGGTCGGCGGTGCCCTCCTGGCTCTCGGTCTCGGGGTGACGCTTTCCGGCGCGAAGGCCTGGGGGGTGCTGGCCGGCATGTGCACGCTCGTCGGCGCGCTCGTGCTCGGCGGCGGGGTCGTGATCCTGACCGAGGCGGCCCCGTCCGCCTTCCTCGGCATCACGGTGGCGTTCGCGGTGCTCGGCGTGCTGGCCCGGAGCGGGCTCCTGGTGGCGCTCGCGGTGCTCGCCCTCTCCTCCGCCTTCGGCGCGCGGACCGGCTACGAGCATGCGACCTACTTCCTGGGCATCGAGGAGCCGACCGTCACGATCGTGCTCTTCTCGGTGGTGGCTCTCGGGAGCTATCTCGCCTCACGGGCCGTTCCGGCCGCCTACGAGCGGCTCGGCCTGATCGCGGCGCGTACGGCGTTGTTCATGGTCAACTTCGGCTTCTGGATCGGATCGCTGTGGGGCGACGGCCTCGGGGTCGCGGGGCGCATCCCGGCGGCCGGCTTCGCGATCGCCTGGGCGCTCGGCCTGCTCGGGCTGGGCGCCTGGGGCTACCTCAACCACCGCCGCTGGGTGGTGAACCTCGTCGCGGTGTTCGGCGCCATCCACTTCTACACCCAGTGGTTCGAAAAGCTCGGCGCGAACCCCCTCAGCGTCCTCGTCGGAGGCCTAACGGCCCTGGGCTTCGCGCTGGCGCTCAGGCGGTTCAACCGGGATTGGGTGACGGAGTGAGCCGTCGTTGACAGAGGCGCAGAGCCGATCGTAATCTTCGGTTGTGCTTCTTCATTTTGTTCATCGACGGTTTCCATGAAGAATTTTCTTCTGTGGGCTGGCAGCGGGCTCATTACGCTCTTGCGCGCGCACTGGCGCGGACTGGTCTTCACGAGTTGCCACCCAATCCTGGCGGCCGAGATCCTGAGGGTGCACCTGGGTCATTGCCTGCCGAGCATCGTCTCAGTCGGGATCGGACTCGCCATCGTGAACCTGGCACAGGGGCGAGACCTCATCTACGACGGAGATCTGGCCTGGACCGACTGGGTCGCCTTCGGAGTATTGACCGCGCTCTTCTGGGCGGCACCGGTGCATCTGAGTGCGCGCCTGCGGATGGATGCGGTGACGGCGGTGAACCGGCCTCCGCGCGGCATCCTCGGCGATCCCCAGCCGCTCTACGACGTCACGGCGCTACGGCTTTGGATCGCACGAGACCTCGGGCTCCTCACGATTCTGATCCTTGTCTTCGCCGGCTGGGTGGAGTGCCGGACGCTCGGGACCTTCCCGGCCAAATACTGGATACCACCGGCCACGACTGAGGTCCTCCTCGACGCCAGAAGGCAGCTCTGTGCGTTCGTGGCCTGCACATCCGCAGTCTTGGTCGCATACGTGATCTATGTCACAAGTCGCCGGCCCCTGGTGAATAAAGTCTCGAGCACTTGGACCCTCCGCGCGATCCTCAATCTGTATTGGTTCGCAAGCGTCGTCCTGATCATTTTTGCTGCTTTCTGGCCGTTCGCCTTCGCCGAGAGCTTCAGCCGCCTTTCCCTGCTGCCGATCCTTTGCGGAGCGTGGGTTGCCCCCTACGAGGCCATCCGATGGCTGGCGTCCGGAAGACCCGAGCTGCCGAGGTCCGGCGAGGGTGCCAGGTGGATCCTGCGCGGATCGGTTTCCGGCAAGAGCTACGGACTGCCTTTGCGTGCCGGGATCACCATCCTGCTCGGCTTTTTGCTGTGGTCCTGGGCGGTCGCCGACACGAGATTTCACGACGCCAGGTCCCTGGACGGCAAATCGAGTCGCGCCGAGCGGCAAATCACGGTTGCGGACGCCATCGCCACGTGGAAGGACGCCAACGGGTGCCCCAAGGGCCCTGCTCCGGGGCCGGGTCGGTACCATGCGCACTGCAAAGCCCTGCTGGTCGCGGCGGACGGCGGAGCGTCGCGGGCGGCCTTCCAGGTCGCCACGGTGATGGGAGCCCTCATCGACGAGAGTGCGGTGGATCAGGGATCGCGGCATCCCGAGGTCCTTAGGCGCCTGTTCCTCATGTCGGGCGTGTCAGGGGGGGCGTTCGGGGTGGCGACGTTACGGGCCGCCCTGACGGCCGCGCCTACGGACATGACGCCACCCTGCGGTGTCGAAACAAACACACCGCGCGCACCGTGGTACAAGCAAGGATCGAAGAGCGCCGAGCGAAGCTCCTGGCGGGAATGCCTCCAGAAGCTCGTATCCGGCGACTATCTGACCCCGGCCGTCACCGGACTCGCGATGCGCGACTGGTGGCTGGGCGGCTTAGCGAATGTGGGCGTAAGACTCGAAGACCGATCCGCGCTGCTGGAGACGGCGATGGAGAGGCACTTCGCGAAGGTCGCGTGCAAACCGGACACGAACGCGCCATGCGGCCTCGATCGGCCATTCGGGTATGCCGGACGGCCGACGTCGGCACGCCCGCCCGAGGGAGACGGACGGCCCCTCTGGACTCCCCTTCTGACGCTCAACGCGACGGCTGTGGGGAGCGGGCGGCCGATCCTGTTCTCCGATCTCCAACTGACTCGGCCAGTCGCCACCGCCGGGTCCCCCTCACCGTTCGACGAGGCCTTTCCGACCGCGCTGGACTTCTTCGAACTCAGGGCCGCCTACAACCTGGAGCCCATGTCGTCCGGCTTCCCGAGGGACGGCACGCTCGATGATGCGAACAACAAGGACAAGGTACCGGACATTCGCATCTCGACCGCCATCGTGGCGAGCGCAAGGTTCCCGGTCCTCTCCGCCGAGGGGGTGATCCGCTCCGTGAAAACGGAAAAGATCGTCGAGAAGTTCGTGGACGGCGGGTATTTCGACAATAGCGGGCTGACTTCACTACTGCCCATCATTCTGGCTCTTCAGAAGGAGGGGGTCGAGCCCGTCGTCCTCCATATCGGTAACGCCCCGATCGCGTTGCCGCCTCGTTCCATGGGCAGCGACGCATGGTTTCGGCTCCCTGGGCGCACCGGAATCCTCCAACCTTTCGTTCCGAGTTTCTGGAGCCCGTACAGTGCCGTCGCTTCTTCGCTGCTCACGCTCGACAGCAGCCGCTCAGGCCACGTGGAGGCTGCCAAGCAGGCCGTCATGGCGTCGATCGGGCAAGACCGCTTCGTCTTCGCCGGTGTCGCCGAACGGGTAAGGACGGCTCCTAAGCTGGGACCGTCCATGGTCCGGTGTCCCCTCGAGAAGGGGAGATACCGGGTGGAGGAACTCTCCATGTCGTGGTGGCTGTCCTCGCTCGTGCAGGGCTACATCGACCTTCAGCTCTGCGCGGAGGGCTGGCCCGTGGCCGACGGGTCGGGAGGGGCCGAAGACACGCCCTGCGACGGGTCTTCGACCGTCGCACCCAACACGGCGATCGCACGCGTGCTCGGGAAGATCGAGTCCAAACGCGCACCGGACAGGGCGAGCGGCACCGCCTGCACACTGACCGGGGCGAACGCCAGTCACGAACTCCAAATGCGCGAACCCCAGTTCATGCAATAGGCCGGTAAGGAGGGCGGCGTCGGCACGGGCGGACCGAAGCCATTCTCCGTGGTCTCCGGGACGACCAGAGCAGCTCCTGAACGCGCGAGCGGTCGGCGGGCGCGACCGACGATCCGGTTCACGGGGGCAGAGCCGACCGCCGTCCATCAACCGCAATGAGAAACGGCCGCCGAGCCAAAGCTCGGCGGCCGTTTCTCATGTCATTCCCGCGGCCCAACCTCAGCCCAACGGCACCTTCGGCACCAGGCTCTTGGAACGGGCCGGGGCCGGCACGGAGGGCTTCCTGGCCTTGGCGCGCGGCGGCTTCTTGGCCTTGACCTCGGGCTCGGGCTTCGGCTCGGCGGGGGCGGCGGCCTCGGCCGGGATCGACTCGAGCTTCAGCTCGGCAACCCCGTCCTTCTGCGTCACGCTCACCTTGACGACGCCACCCTTGCGCAGCTTGCCGAAGAGCACCTCGTCGGCCAGCGGCTTCTTGATGTGCTCCTGGATGATGCGGCCGAGCGGGCGCGCGCCCATCTGGTTGTCGTAGCCCTTCTCGGCGAGCCACTTCACGGCCGCGTCGTCGAGCTCGAAGGTCACGTTGCGGTCCGCGAGCTGGCCCTCGAGCTGCATCACGAACTTCGACACGACCTGATGGACGACATCCATCGGTAGGTGCTGGAAGCTCACGATCGCGTCGAGGCGGTTCCTGAACTCCGGCGTGAAGAGCCGGTTTATGGCTTCCGTGTCGTCGCCCTCCCGCTTGGTGCGGTTGAAGCCGATCGGCGCCTTGGCGAGGTCGGCCGCACCGGCATTGGTGGTCATGATCAGGATGACGTTCCTGAAGTCGACCTGCTTGCCGTTGTGGTCGGTCAGCTTGCCGTGGTCCATGACCTGCAACAGGATGTTGAACAGGTCCGGATGCGCCTTCTCGATCTCGTCCAGCAGCAGCACGCTGTGCGGATGCTGGTCGATGCCGTCGGTCAGGAGGCCGCCCTGGTCGAAGCCGACATAGCCGGGGGGCGCGCCGATCAGGCGGCTCACCGTGTGGCGCTCCATGTACTCCGACATGTCGAAGCGCAGGAGCTCCACGCCGAGCAGCTTGGCGAGCTGGCGGGCGACCTCCGTCTTGCCGACGCCCGTGGGGCCGGCGAAGAGGTAGGAGCCGATCGGCTTCTCGGGCTCGCGCAGGCCGGCGCGGGCGAGCTTGATGGCCGCCGAGAGGGCGTCGATCGCCTTGTCCTGACCGTAGACCACTCGCTTCAGGTTCTGCTCGAGATGCTGCAGGACCTCCGCGTCGTCCTTGGAGACGGACTTCGGCGGGATGCGGGCCATGGTGGCGATGGTCTCCTCGACCTCGCGCACGCCGATGATCTTCCGGCGCTTCGATTCGGGCACCAGCATCTGCGCGGCGCCGGACTCGTCGATCACGTCGATCGCCTTGTCGGGCAGCTTGCGGTCGTTGATGTAGCGGGCCGAGAGTTCCACCGCGGCCTTCACGGCATCGTTGGTGTAGCGGACGCGGTGATGCTCCTCGAAGTAGGGCTTCAGCCCCTTCAGGATCTCGATCGCGTCGGGGATCGTCGGCTCGTTCACGTCGATCTTCTGGAAGCGCCGGACGAGGGCCCGGTCCTTCTCGAAGAACTGGCGGTATTCCTTGTAGGTGGTCGAGCCGATGCAGCGGATCGTGCCGCCGGCGAGGGCCGGCTTGAGGAGGTTCGAGGCGTCCATGGCGCCGCCCGACGTGGCTCCGGCACCGATGACGGTGTGGATCTCGTCGATGAACATGATCGCCTTGGGGTATTCCTCGATTTCCTTGACGACCTGCTTCAGCCGCTCCTCGAAGTCGCCGCGGTAGCGGGTGCCGGCGAGGAGCGCGCCCATGTCGAGGGCGAAGACGGTGGAGCCCTTCAGGACGTCGGGCACCTCGCCGTTCACGATCCGGCGGGCGAGCCCCTCCGCGATGGCGGTCTTGCCGACGCCGGGGTCACCGACGTAGAGCGGGTTGTTCTTGGCGCGGCGGCACAGGACCTGGATGGTCCTGGCGATCTCGGACTCGCGTCCGATCAGGGGATCGATCTTCCCCTTCCGCGCCTTGTCGTTGAGGTTGACGCAATACGCCTCGAGCGCGTCGGTCTTCTTCTTCGGGCTTTCGCCGTTCTCGCCTCCCGACATTTCGTCGTCGGCTCCTCTCACCGGGCGGCTCTCCGCGAGCCCCACGCGCTTCGCGATACCGTGGCTGATGTAGTTGACCGCGTCGTAGCGGGTCATGTCCTGCTCTTGCAGGAAATACGCGGCATGGCTTTCCCGTTCCGCGAAAATCGCGACGAGTACGTTCGCACCCGTCACCTCCTCGCGGCCCGAGGACTGGACATGGATGACGGCGCGCTGGATCACGCGTTGGAAGCCGGCGGTGGGCTTGGAGTCGTCCTCCCCGTCGCCGACCAGATTGTCGAGTTCGGTGTCGATGTACTCGACGAGATTGCGCCTCAGGAGTTCCAGGTCGACGTTGCAGGCGCGCATGACGGCGGCGGCGTCCTGGTCGTCGAGAAGCGCAAGCAGCAGATGCTCGAGCGTGGCGTATTCCTGCCGGCGCTCGTTGGCATAGTGCAGCGCCTGGTGGAGCGCCTTCTCGAGGCTGCGGGAGAAGGATGGCACTGGGAGGACCTCACTTCTTTTCCATGACGCATTGCAGAGGATGCTGGTGCTGGCGGGCGAAGTCCATGACCTGCGTCACCTTGGTCTCCGCCACCTCGTAGGTGTACACACCGCATTCGCCCACGCCATGGTGGTGCACGTGAAGCATGATGCGGGTCGCCTCTTCGCGGCCCTTGTTGAAGAAGCGTTCCAGGACGTGGACGACGAACTCCATCGGCGTGTAGTCGTCGTTCAGCAGAAGAACGCGGTACATGTTGGGGCGTTTGGTTTTCGGCCGTGTCTTGGTGACCACGACCGTTCCGGGATCCTGTTCTCCAGGTCGCCGATTGTCCTTGCTCATGTCAGGCCCGACTCGCGTCCTTCATCGTCCGCACCCGTCCGGCTGATCCGGATTCTCACTCGATTGAACCGGCACTGCCGCTGGGGCCCGTGTCCGGTGGTCCCGGTTCTCCGGTCCCTTGTCCCGAACACATATGGGCATGCGTCGGTTTCATTGTAAGTGAGTTTCGGGCGAGGGCAACGCGGCATCTCGCAAAGGTGAGGAATAGCCGGCGCGCGGCTGCCGCCCGCGGCGCGGGGCTGGCGGTCCGGTCCCGCCCGGCCCGGGGCGCGGCGAAGGGCCGCCGGCGGGCAATAAAAAAGCCCGGCCGGAGCCGGGCTTCAGGAGGTCAGCCTGGGAGGCTGGAAAGGGTCACTTCGCGAATTTGCCGAACACGCCCTCGTAGGGCTTGTAGACTTCCTTCGCGAGATCGACGTACATCTCGCCGACCTTGGTCATCTGCGCGACATAGCCCTCGTAGGCGGACTTGACGAAGTCCGACTGGACCTCGATCGCCTTGTCGAGGGTCTTGGCGCCGAAGAGCTTCTCGACGGTGGCCGAGCTCTGCTCGAAGGACTTCTTGGAGTAGTCCGCCACCTCGACCGCGATGGCCTGGACGCCCTTGGACACGACGCCGATCGACTTCATGGCGTTGTCCATGTTCTCCTTGGTGGCCTTCTGCATTTCCTCGAGCATCTCAGATCCCTTCTTCAACTGCCCGCCATCGGTGCGCGGCGGGGCCATCCGGCTCATGACCGCGCGTTCTCGGCGCAAGGTTCATGTTGCGGTGCACAATAGCGACGCCATCGCATTGCGTCAAGTGAATTCTGCATCGCAGCATGAGCGTGGCCGCAGCCCGATAGTTTACGCTTCCTCAACCCAGTCGACCGCATTCTAGGGACCGTGGACGGCCGGCAACGCCCGCCCGACGCGCCGGACGTGGCCTCGCGAGACCTTCGCATCCACCGTCGGCCGCCGGAAAAAGCGAAGCCGGATGGGAAGTCGGGCGCCCGCGGGGCGCCGTCGGTGGGGTGCGGGCGGCAGCGGAGCGATCCGAGGCCGCGGCGAACCGGGGACATTCGGGCTGTGTCGAGTCAAAGTCTCTTCGGGCGAGGCCGCGTCGTCGCGGCGGCTCTCGCGGCGGTTGTCGTTTGCTTCACGTCCTTCGAGGCCGATGCGGCCCGGTATCGCCGCAAGGCGAGGTCGGCCGAGCCGGCCGAGCGGTCCTCGAGCATGTCGGAATCGGGGCGCTATGCCGCGATCGTGGTCGACGCCAAGACCGGCAAGGTGCTCTTCGCCCGCAATCCCGACGGGCAGCGCTTCCCGGCGTCGCTCACCAAGATGATGACGCTCTACGTCCTGTTCGAGGAACTCGAGCGCGGTCGGATGACCATGTCGACGCCGCTCGAGGTCTCGCCCCTGGCCGCCTCCCAGGCGCCCTCCAAGCTCGGGCTGCGTCCCGGCGAGACCATCGAGGTCGGCGACGCGATCCGGGCGCTGGTGACCAAGTCCGCCAACGACGCCGCCGTGGTGATCGCCGAGAACGTCTCGGGGTCCGTCGAGGCCTTCGCGGCGCGCATGACCCGGACGGCCCAGCGGATCGGCAT
Organism: Prosthecomicrobium sp. N25; assembly: GCF_037203705.1. Classification (NCBI taxonomy): domain Bacteria; kingdom Pseudomonadati; phylum Pseudomonadota; class Alphaproteobacteria; order Hyphomicrobiales; family Kaistiaceae; genus Prosthecomicrobium; species Prosthecomicrobium sp. N25. The sequence goes on along the minus strand of NZ_JBBCAT010000001.1, from coordinate 2,378,487 downwards.
GACGAACTCGGTCTTCCGCAACCCGAACGGCCTGCCCAATCCGGCGCAGACGACGACCGCGCGCGACATGGTCACGCTCGGCATGGCGCTGCAGGACCGCTTCCCGGACTATTACCGGCTCTTTTCCACCCGCGCCTTCGCGTGGCGCGGGTCGGTGCACGCCAATCACAACAAGCTTCTCGGCCGCGTCGAGGGCGTCGACGGCATCAAGACCGGCTACACCGCGGCCTCCGGCTTCAACCTGGTCAGCTCGGTGAAGCGCGACGGGCGCACGATCGTGGCGGCCGTCATGGGCGGGCCGACCGGCCGGGCCCGCGACGCCCACATGGTCCAGTTGATCGAGACCTACCTGCCCGAGGCGAGCCGCGGGGCGAAGACCTACGCGGTGCTCGACAACGGCCCGAAGGAAGAGGCCCCGTCGGCCGCGCGCCGGCCGGCCTCGGCCGCCGTCGCCACGGAGCTGCCGCGTCCCGACGAGAAGCCGGTGGAGCGCGGAGCGGCTGTCGCCATGGCGAAAGCCATCCTGCTGCCCGACCAGGGCCGCGCGACCGGCGAGCCGCTCTCCATCGTTCCCCCCGCGGTCGCCAGGGTGGCCGCCGCCTCGGCCTTCGCGCCCCCGGTCCCGATCGAGCCGGAGCCTGCGCCGGCGGTCCGCAAGGTGCAGACGGTCTCCATGCCGGTGCCGCCCGCACCCGTGGCGCCCGCGGTTCCGGTGCTCGAGCTGCCGCAGAAGACGGTGTCGGCGGGCGTGCTCGTGCCGCCGGCCGGCATTCCGGGCCGGGGACGGACCACGGCCTTCGCGGATCCGGTCACCACCCAGTCGACCGCCGAGCGCAAGACCGAGAAAGCCGTCGAGCGCGAGGCGGAGCCGGCCAGGACGGACGACCACAAGGGCTGGATGATCCAGATCGCGGCGGTCGACCGCGAGGCGGATGCTCGCGCGATCCTCTCCAAGGCTCGCGGCGAGGCCGGTCGGGTCCTGTCCGGCCGGGAGCCGGTGACGGAGGCCGTCTCGAAGGGCGGCACGACGCTCTACCGCGCGCGGTTTGCGGGCTTCTCCGACCAGGCGACCGCCAACGCCGCCTGCGCGACCCTGAAGCGCAAAGACTTTTCCTGCCTTGCCGTACGTCAGTGATTGGAGCGCGTTCTATGCTTCCCGATGAGTCTGTCCTTGGCTTCGTTGATTTTCGCGGCAAGAAAGGTGGAGCCCCCGCGGTCGGGGTGGACCGCCTTCATGAGGCGCCGGTGCGCGTCCCGGATTTCCGCCTCCCCGGCCCCGGGCTGAAGGCCAAGAATCTGGTAAGCCTCCTGCTCTGTCATCGCGCCAGGAGCCGGCGGGCGGCCATGCCCCGCTGCCGTGTCGCCGTCCAGGTCTTCACGCCAGAAGGCGTCCCGGCGGTCCATATACGCCTCTAGCAGGGCGCGGCTCTCGGCATCCTCCCGGATCTCGCGCCAGAGCCGCTTCAGGTCGGCGATCGACATGCGCGCCAGGTCGCGGCCCTCGAAGGTGCCGGCCAGCACGCGTCCGCTCATGATCCCGCTGTCGTGGTCGAGCTCCATCTCGAGGGCGGCGGAGCGCACCGTCGACTTCCGCCCGCGGTTCGGGCCGGCGGTGCCGAGGCCCGGGAAGCCGCGGCCGCGCAACAGGTTCGGCGCCAAGATCGGCAGGGCGAACATGGCGATCGGGATGGCGACGGCCCAGCGCCCGGTCAACGCCATGAAGGCGGCGAAGATCATCAGGGACAGGCCGAAGACCGTCCTCAGCGACTTCGCCAGGGAGGCCGGGTTGGCCGCCGTGAAGCCCTTTGCGGCGAAGAGGACCGCGATGAGCACGGCGGCGCCGAGGAAGACCGCGTTCACCGCGCCCCTCCCCCGCCCGGCATCGCGGCGATGAGCAGCCGCGCGCCCTCCCCGCCCCGGCCGGAGAGCGCCGTCAGCGCCTTCAGGCCGCCGGCCGCGTAGGCGGCGACCGCGCGCAACAGCTCGCCGAGCCTGCGCGCCGCCCCCGGCTCGAAGCGGACATGCGCGCCGCCGGTGACCCGGGCGATCTCGCGGAAGGTGCGCTCGGCGACCGGATCGTGCCCCTCCTGGAACAGGAAGGTGCGGACGCCGAGGAGCGCCAGTTCGCCGGCGGCCGCGGCGAGGTCGTCCGGGTTCTCCTCCATGGCGTCGCCGACATAGACGAGCGCTGCGACCCGGTTCTCGCGGGCGGTCTCCACCGCGTGGGTCAGCACCCGGCCGATCTGGGTGTGGCCGGCGCGGCAGTCGATCCGGGCCATCATGGACTTGAGGGCAGCCGAATCGGAGACCCAGCGGCTCGCCCGGCATTCGCCGAGACCGCGGAAATAGACGAGGCTGACGGCGAGGCCGCCGGCCTTCAGGGCCTCGTCGAACATCTCGGCCTGGAGCTCGGTGGCCAGGTCCCAGGTCGGCTGGCGGCTCATGGTCGCATCGAGGGCGAAGATCAGGCGGCCGGCGCCGGCGGCGGGAACCGTCCGGGCGACCGAGTCCAGGAAGGCCTCGATCTCGCCATTCCCGGAGCGCGGCGCGACGCCCGCGTCGCCCCGCCCGGTGACCGCGCCTGCCTCGCCTCCCCGGGCGGATCCGTCCTTCATCCTCGCGGCCTCTCCCTGCCCCGCCTGACGCGGGACCCGCCCCCATACATGGCACCGGGCCCCGCCTTGGAAAAGCCCGATCTCACCCGTTTCCCTCGACGTTGGGCGCCGCGCCGGGGAGGCTGGCCGCGCGCCGCGGACCGAAGCCCGGGGGGAAGCGGAATGTCTGCGATCGAAACGGGGGCGGCGGACGGGCGCCCCGAGGTGGTGCGCACCGTGGCCGAGCTCAGGGCGAGGGTCGGGCACTGGCGGCGGTCGGGTGAGCGGGTCGCGATGGTTCCGACCATGGGCGCGCTGCACGACGGGCACCTTTCGCTCGTCCGGATCGGCTACGAGCGCGCGGACCGGGTGGTGGTCTCGATCTTCGTCAACCCGACCCAGTTCGGGCCGAACGAGGACTTCAAGACCTACCCGCGCTCCGAGGCGCGCGACCTGGAGCTCCTGGAACTGCTCGGGACGGACCTCGTCTTCGCACCACTCGTGGGCGAGATGTATCCGCCGGACTTCTCGACCAAGGTCGTCACCGGCGGGGCGGCGGTCGGGCTCGAGACGGACTTCCGCCCCCACTTCTTCGAGGGTGTCGCCACCGTGGTGACGAAGCTCCTCAACGCCTGCGGGCCGGACGTCGCCGTCTTCGGCGAGAAGGACTACCAGCAGCTCTGCGTGGTCCGTCAGATCGTCCGCGACCTCGGCATGCCGGTCGAGATCGTCGGTGCGCCGACGGTGCGCGAGAAGGACGGGCTCGCCATGTCGTCCCGCAACGCCTATCTCGACCCGCGCGAGCGCTCCCGGGCGCCCGTGCTGCACCAGGTCCTGCGGGACGTCGCCGAATCGGCGCGCACCGGCGGGCCGGTGGAGCGGGCGATCGACCGGGCGCAGACGCGCCTCGGGGCGGTCGGCTTCGGCAAGATCGACTACATCGAGGTGCGCGACGCGGCGACCCTCGGACCGCCCGGCAACGGGCCGCAGCGGGTGCTGGCCGCCGCCTGGCTCGGCCGCACGCGGCTGATCGACAATTGCGCGGTGTGAAGCGGGGCCGGTGTTGGCCCTGGCGCCGGATCGATTCGCGAATCCGGCGAGTCACTTCCGCAGGGCGGCTTCAGCGGGACTTGAGGTAGCGGCCACTACCGGAGCTCACGATCACGTCGGTGCGGACATAGCCGCCGAAGCGGATCTCCGTGTCGCCGACGCGGGTCACCGTCCGCCCCTCGGCGTCGCGGGTCACGGTCGGGGCCTTGGCGGCGCCTTCCTTTTCCATGAGATCCAGACCGGAGACGGTCCTTTCCTCGGGTCGCGCCGGCTTCGGCTTGGCGCGGGCCTGGGGCTTCGGCGCGCAGGCGTCGCGGGCGCCGGTCGCGGCGGTGGACGAGAAGGCCGGGTTGTTGCGCGCCACGGACGCCGGCACGCACTGGGCCATTGCCGGTACGGCCGGCAGGAGCCATGAGGCGGCAGCGAGAAGGCAGGCAAGGCGCCGTGTCACCGGTGGGCGTTCCCGTGGATGTTGGGGCGCAGCATAGCGTGCAGAGCGCCGGGCGTATACCGGCGGTGCCCGCCCTGTCCTCGGATGGCTGGCTCAGAGCAGGCCGAGAAGGGCGAGTTCCTTGACGAACTCCGGGGGCAGGTCGCGGGCGCCGGCGGAGCGGAGGTCGTGAGGGGCTTCCTTGGGATCGAGGTAGCGCCAGCCCTGGAAGGGGCGGCAGCGGCGGGGCTCGACGCCGTGGAATTCGCCGGAGAGGACGATGTCGCAATGGGGGACGCCGGCCTCGTCGGTGACGGCCCGGAGGTCCAGGATGGGCTCGCGCACCATGATCGAGCCCTTGATGACCCAATAGAGGGACCCGCCGTCCAGGATGTCGTCCCGGCGCTTCGGCATCTGCCGGGTGCGGTGGACGTGGACCGGCTCCAGGCCGCGGCGGCGGCGGTCGGCCAGGCGCTCGTCGACCCAGTCGGTGAGGTCCTGGACGCTGTCGCAGCCCACGCAGAGCTTGATGAGGTGCAGGGTCATGGCTGCGAGAAAGCGCCAAGGGCCGGCCGCCGTCAACGGGGCGGCGCCGACTTGTCCACCGTCCCGCCGGGGCGGTCCGGTCCGCTGCGGCGAGGCCCTAGCCGCCGCGGCGCAGCGCCCGGCGCAGCCGCTCGACCATCCGCTCCGGACGGCCGAAGCGTTCCAGGATGCTTTCCGCGAGGTCCTCGATCTCGGCGCCGTAGCGGGGGTCGAGGGTTTCGGGGTCCACCTCGTTGCGGCTCGGCGGGCGGATCCTGTCGCGGGCGAAGACCTCCGACCACGATCGGCCCCAGTGACGCTCGGCGAAGGCGCGGTTTCCGGCCTCGAAGCGGGCCTCGATGCGGGCAGCGAGATCAGGGTCGAGGCCCGAGAAGCGCGAGCGGTTCCAGCCGAGGCGGTCGGTCTCCGCCTGGATGACGCGGCGGGCATCCGGGTAGGCCTCGCCGATGCGGCTGCGCCCGGAGCGGGCGGCGATCCGGCGGTAGACCTCCACGGTGAGCGGGCCCGGAGCCTCGTTGGCGCTGGTCGCGGAGGGAAGGTCGGCCAGCATCTCCAGGCGGTCGGACAGGCCCGCGGCCATGAGGAAGCGGCGCTCGAGGCCGACGGCCAGTTCCGCACCCGTGAAGGGGACAGGCACGAAGTCCATGTCCGGCCGGTCGGTCCACTGGCGGTAGTGCCGATCGTAGTCGTAGCGCCGGTCCGTCATGGCGCGTTCGACCCAGGGGCGGAAGCGCAGCGGGGTGAAGAGCCGGCGCACATCGTGGGCGTAGAAGGAATTGAGATAGGCCGGCTGGGGCCGGACGAAGGCGATGACGAGCGGGCGGAAGCCGTGCCGGGCGGCGATCCCGGCGATGCGGTCGGGGACACGCGCGCGCGGGTCCGCCCCCTGCAGCCTCTCGGCGGTGACCAGGACGGTATCGCAGGGCGTGGACGCGAGGGTCGCCTCCAGGCGGCCGACCAAGTTCTCGGCGGCGTCCCGGTCGGCGGCGCCCTCGAGCGCAAGGGCCAGGCCGCGGTGGCCGGTCGCGTCCATGCGCGGATTGATGACCGGAACGGCGAAGCCGGCCTCGGCCAGGCGGTCGCGGTGCTGGGCGAGCCAGTTCTGCAGGCTCGTGGAGCCCGTCTTGGGATTGCCGATATGCACCACCAGGCGTTTCACCGCACCACCCTGCGGATGAGCCGGCCGATCCGGTCGGCCAGCGTGTCGGGCGCGGCGTAGAGCGCGAGGACCTCGCCGGCCGCCGAGGCGATCTCCTTCTCGCGCTCCGGATCAACGGCGTCGAGGTCGTATTCGTTCGACGCGAAGGCGCGGTCGTAGTCGGCCGCGAAGACAGTCTCCCAGGGCCGCGCCCAGTGGCGCATGGCGAAGGCCTCGTTGCGCTGGCGGAAGGCCCCGCGCACCGCCTCGACCACGTCGCCGTCGAGGCCCGAGAAGCGCTCGCGGTCCCAGCCGAGCGCGACACCCCGGCGGTGCAGGTAGGTGCGCGCCTGGCGCAGGCGCGGGCCGAAACGCGCCCGGCCGCCCGCCGCGGCGACGCGACGATGGACCTCCACGGCGATCGGACCCGGGCTCGGGTTGGAGGGCGCGGCGGGCTCCAGGTCGTTCAGGCCCGAGAGGCGGGCGCCGAGCCCGACCTCGTCGAAGAAGCGGCGCTCCAGCCCCCGGGCGAGCTCGCGCGCCGTGAAGGGGATGGCGTGGAAGCGCGGGCCGAACGCCGCGTGCCAGGGGCCGTAGACGCGTCCGACGTCGAAGCGGCGGTCGTTGATCATGCGGCGCAGGAAGGGACGGAAGCGATCGGCGGTCACCAGCGTCTTCACGTGCTGGGCGTAGGAAGAGTTCAGGAAGAGGTGCTGCGGCCGCACGAAGGCGACCACGTCGACGGCGACCTTCCACTCGCTCTCGGCCAGGCGACGAATGCGTTCGGCCGGCGCATGGGCCTCGGCGATGCCGGAGAGCCCCTCGCTGGACAGGACGACGACGTCGCCCCTGGCGCCCCGGATCGCCGCGCCCAGGGCGTCCAAGGCGGCGCGGGCGTCCGCCTCGTCGGCCTCGAAGGCCTGGCGCAGCCAGTGGGGCGGGCTCTCGTCGCCCGGCAGGTCCGGGTAGTCGACGCCGATCCGGGCGAGGACCGGCCGGTTCGCCGTCAGGAACCGCTGCAGGCTCGTGGAACCGGCCTTCGGGCTGCCGATGTGCAGGATCAGACGCTTCATGGCGTCGTCATAGGCAAGGTGCGGCCCCAGGGGAAGCCCGGTCCCGGTCGGATCGTCTCACTCGATCTCGTCCGAGGGGACGATCCAGGGCTCCTTCTCGGCCACGGCCCGCCATTCCACGAAGGCCGGCAGGGCCAGCACGGCGTCCATGTAGGAGCGCGTATCCGGCTCGACCGGCCAGCCGTAGGTGTCGAAGCGCGTCACGACGGGGGCGTACATGGCGTCCGCGGCGCTGAAGGCGCCGAACAGGAACGGCCCGCCGGCGCCGAACCGGCTGCGGGCGTCGCGCCAGAGGTCGACGATGCGCAGGGCGTCCTCGGCGGCCGGACGGCCCCAGTCGCGATAGGCGAAGCGCTTCTTGAGGTTCATCGGGCAGGCGGAGCGGAGGGCCTGGAAACCGGCGTGCATCTCACAGGAGATCGCGCGGGCGACGGCCCGCGCCTGCCGGTCCTCCGGCCAGATCGCCTTGTCGGCGGCCGACTCGGCCAGATACTCGATGATGGCGAGGGACTCCCAGATCGCCGTATCGCCGTCGATCAGGCAGGGCACCCGGCCCGAGGGCGAGTACTTGCGGATCTGCTCGGACGTGTCGGGCTGGTCCAGGAGGACCTGGACCTCCTCGAAGGGGATGCCGAAATGCCGGGCCACCAGCCAGGGCCGGAGCGACCAGGACGAATAGGCCTTGTTGGCGATGACGAGCTGCATGGGGTTCCTCAGGCGAATGGGTCGACGAACTCAACGATCCCACAGGCTTGTCGGATCCGTCCAACGCGAAAGCGTGAACCCGTCCATCAGCTGCGCTCACCGGTCGTGACCCGCAAGCGAGGTTTGGATATTCCGCTAGGTCATGTCTACGATGCGGGAGCGACCAACCCTTTCGGTATCCATGGCCTCCTGCACGCTCGCGACCTGCTTCAAGAACGAGGCCCCGTATCTCCTCGAGTGGATCGCCTTCCACCGGCTCGCCGGCTTCGAACGCATCATCCTGTTCGACAATGGCAGCACCGACGAGGGTCCCGCGCTGCTCGCCGGTCTCGCCAGGGCCGGCGTCGTCGAGTTGCGCCGCCAACCGGATCCACCGGACATCGGCCCGCAGTTCCATGCCTATGCGAGCGCCCTCGCCATGGCACGAAGCGACTGGGTCGTCTTCCTGGACCTCGACGAGTTCCTGGTCCTGGACGGCGCGGAGCCGGTCGGTGCCTTCCTCGACAGGGTCGCGCCGGACGTCTCCCAGGTCGTCTTCAACTGGCGCTGCTTCGGCAGTTCCGGGCGCAAGGAACCGGGCGAGGGCCTCGTGATCGAGCGTTTCCTCCATGCCGGGGACGAGCGGGACGAGGTCAACCGTTCGATCAAGTCGGCGACCAGAACCCGGGCGATCCGCGCCATCCACCTGCATCGTCCGCCGGTGCGGGAGGGCCTGGTCGTTCATGCCGACGGGACCCCGGTCCGGCTCGATCGGAGGACCGCGAAGACCGAGGCGGTTCGCTACGGCGGCGGGGCGGTGTTCCATTACGCGGTCAAGTCCCGGCGCGAACTCGACGCCAAGATGGCCCGCGGCTGGGCCTTGGTACCCCACGGCGACCCCGCGACTCTGCACGAGGATTCGAACAGATACTTCGCCGCCCACGATCTGAATCGGGTCCGACTCGAGGTCGCCGCCCACCGGGCGGCGGGCGTCCGCGACGAGATGCGTCGCCTGGAGGCGCTGCGGCGCCGCACGACGGTCCGCGGGTTCGTGAGTGTCGCACTCTGCCGGCTTTGCGATCTCTCGGCCCGGCTGCGGCCGTTGCGGCGGAAAGCCCGCATCTTCCGCGACCGGCCCGACCTCCGCTCGGGCTACCTGCAACGGATCGGCGCCGTGGCTCAGGAGGCCGCGGTCAGCCCTTTGCGCCCTCGACCGGACGGCCGGCCTTCTTCCACGCCGTGAAGCCGCCGGCCACGTGGGCGACCGGGGTCAGCCCCATGTCCTTGGCGGTCTTCGCCGCGAGCGCCGAGCGCCAGCCGCCGGCACAGAAGAAGACGAAGCGCTTGTCCTCGGCGAAGACCGGCTTGTGATAGGGGCTCGCCGGGTCGATCCAGAACTCGAGCATGCCGCGCGGGCAATGGAACGCGCCCGGCATGCGGCCCTCGCGCTCGAGCTCACGCGGGTCGCGCAGGTCCACGAAGACCACGTCGTCGCGGCCAGCGAGCGCGGCGGCCTCGTCCACCGACAGGGTCTCGACCTCGCGCTCGGCGGTCTCCAGCAAGGCCTTGTAACCGGTTGTGATTCGTTGCGGCATGGGTGCCTCCCTCAGTCCTCGAAGCCGATCAGGGTGCGGAACAACGTGTCGGCCTCGGCCCTGAAGGCCGGGCGCAGTTCGGCGCGGTCGTCGATCGCGGCGGGGTCGACCCGCTCGACGACGTCCAGGATGTAGCGGTCGAGCGCCGGCCGGCGCGGCCCGTCGCCGAACTCGGGCAGCGACGTCTTGAGCGCCAGCAGGTCGTCGAGGTCCCGGCGGACGTCTGCGGGCAGGTCCGAGCCGTCGAGGAGCTCGAAGAGGTTCATGGGCGGCAGGTCGCGCCCGGCGGCGACCCAGGCGAGCGCGGCCACGGAGCGCACGACGTAGAAATAGCGCCTCAGCCGGACCTCCTCGCCGGTCGCCAGGCTGCGGCTCCAATGGGTCCGGGCGATGGAGCGATAGTGGTGGGCGAGCGCGCGGCGGGAGGCGAAGCGGGCGAAGAGGTCGAGCGCCGCGGGCCGGAAGCGGCCGTCATCCACATAGGCGATCGGCGAGTGCAGCCACTCCAGCAGGGTCGGATTGGAGGCGAGGAGCAGGACCAGGGCCTTGCGGACGTCCCAGCCCGCGAGGTCGATGCCACGGGCGTCGAGCGGCCGTTCGACGACGTCGCGGGGCGGATCGAGGCTCAGATAGGCCCGGAGCGGCCGCGTGTAGACGAAGCGGGTGTCCCAGTCGCTGTCGGGTGAGGCGAAGCCCCAGGCCCGGCTGCCGGACTCGACCGCCAGCAGGACGCGCGCGTCCTCCTCGGCCGCGACGGCGGCGAGACGGTCCCGGATCTCATCGGGCTCGACATCGGCATAGGGGGCGGCGGCGGACATGGCATTCGGCCGGTGCGGGGAACGGGTCGGCGCACAATGCCGGGGGCCGCGGCTCGTGGCAACGCGAACCCCGCAGCCCCGCCCTTCCCTCCCGGCGCGGGCGCTGCCACTCTCGCCGGCATGTTCGACCTCGGCCATCTCGACCTCATCGCCCTCCTCTGGTTCTCCGCCGCCTGGCTCGGCTTCGGATGGCTGACCGATTCGAGCCCCTACGGCCGGTCGTCGCTGACGCGGGCCATGGAGGAGCACCGGCGGGCCTGGATGCGGGAGATGCTGAAGCGCGAGGTGCGGATCATCGACACCCAGATCATGGGCTCGCTGCAGAACGGGACCGCGTTCTTCGCCTCCACTTCGCTCATCGCCATCGGTGCCGCCTTCACGCTGCTCAGCCAGGCGGACCGGCTGGTCGAGGTGTTCCGGGACCTGCCCATCCACGTCGGGCCGAGGCGGGAGGAGATCGAGCTGAAGGTGCTGATCCTGGCGGCCATCTACGGCTACGCCTTCTTCAAGTTCGGCTGGGCCTACCGGCTCTTCAACTATTCCGCGATCCTGATCGGGGCCGTGCCGCTGCCGCCCTTCGCCGACCAGGCGGCGGCGGAGAAGGCGGCCGCGCGGGCCGCGGACATGCAGATCATCGCGGCGCGCCACTTCAACTGGGGCCTGCGCGCCTTCTTCTTCTCGATCGCGTTCCTGGGTTGGTTCGTGAACGCCTGGGTGCTGATCGGCACGACGACCTTCATCCTGCTCGTCCTCTTGCGCCGGCAGTACCTGTCGCGCGCCAAGGCAGCCGCGGAGGGCTGATCAAGGGGCCGGGAAGAGCGCGTCGGAGCGGCCTGTCATCCAGTAGACGGCCATCCCGATCGTCTCCTTGGCGAGGAGCTCGAGGTTCAGGAACATGTCGAGCGCCCGGTTCGGCAGCCAGGGGAGCGTCCCGGTCGTGCGCGTCCGGTAGTCGACCGGATAGGCGACGATGCCGGTCCAGCCGGCCTTGCGGAAGATGCCGACGGAGCGGGGCATGTGCCAGGCCGAGGTGACCAGGAGCCAGCGCTGACCGGGCTTCGGGTCGACGATGCGGCGGGTGAAGACGCCGTTCTCCCAGGTGTTGCGCGACTGGTCCTCGAGGACGATGCGGGAGGCGGGGATGCCGAAGCTCTCGAAGAGGGTGCGCGCGGCTTCCGCCTCGGTCAGCTCGCCGGGGAAGATCTCGTCGCTGCCGCCGGTGAAGACGATCTTCGCCTCGGGGTAGAGCCGCGCCAGGGCGGCGACCTCGGTCATGCGCTCGGCCGATTCGTTCAGGGCGACGAAGCCCTTGCGGGCGGCGTTGAGGCGGACGTCGAGGGCCCCGCCGAGCACCACGATGCCGTCCGGCGGCGGATCGAGGCGGCCAGGCGCCGGGAAGCGGTCCTCGATGACGGAGAGGCCCATGTCGGCGAGCGGGGTGAAGCCGAGCACGACGAAGAGAACGGCCGACGCGGCCACCATGCGGCGCCCCGCCTTCGCGAGGCGGGTGCGTTCCAGGACCGCGCCGACGGCCAGAAGCGCGATCAGCAGGTGGACCGGACGGACGAGGAAAAAGCCGATCTTGGAGAGGACGAAGAACATGGGGCGCGCGCGGGTCCGGTCTTTCGGGTCCGTTGCCGTCCCGCAGCACCGGCCGCCTCAGGGCGGCGCCCGACCGCGGGACATGACAAGGGCGCCGAGCCGTCGCCGGCCGGCGCCCCCTGAAGCCGCCTTCGGCCCGACCTCAGACGAGGTCGTCGACCGAGTTGATGATCTTGTTGACGAGCCCGTACGCGATCGCTTCGTCGGGGCCCATCCAGTAGTCGCGGTCCGTGTCGCGCTCGACCTTCGGGATCGGCTGGCCGGTCGCGTCGGAGAACATCCTGTTCAGGCGATCGCGCATCTTGATGATCTCGCGGGCCTGGATCTCGATGTCGGTGGCCGGACCGCCGGCGCCGCCGGACGGCTGGTGCAGGAGGAAGCGCGTGTTGGGCAGGCAGAAGCGCCGCTCCTTCGGCACCGAGATGTAGATCAGCGCGCCCGCCGAGGCGACCCAGCCGACGCCGATCATGCGGACCGGGGCCGCGATGAAGCGGATCATGTCGTGGATCATGTCGCCCGATTCGACGTGGCCGCCGGGCGAGCAGACGATGACGTTGATCGGTGCCTTGCTGACGTGGCTCAGCGCCAGCAGCCGGGCGGCGACGTCGCGGGCCAGTTCCTGCGTGATGGTGCCCGTGATCAGGACGTTGCGCGCCTCGAAGAGGTGCTTGTCGACGGGGACGGACTGGGGAGTCTTGGTCTTCTCCTCCTCTTCCTCGTCGTCCATGCGGGTGTACCAGTAGGTCTTCGGCGTCAGGATCATTCTCGGCATCCGGTGGCAAGCGACGGGAAGGTCGGACCCAGCATGTAGGCACGCGAGCGCGCCCTGTCGACCCCGTATAGCGGACAAGTCTTAAGGGAAGCCGAGGGCGGCGGCAAATGCCGGTCCGCGCCTCTCCGGCCCGGCTCAGCCGCGCTTGGCGCGCCAGGCGGCGTAGCGGGCCTTGGTCTCGTCGTTGGGCGGATAGAGGCCGGGCAGCGCGGCGCCGTTGCGGACCTCCATGTGGGCCCAGCCCTCGAACAACTCCTGCTCGAGGCCGGCCTCCGCGACCGGCTCGACGAGCGCCTTGGGGATGACCACGACGCCGTCGCCGTCGGCCATGATGACGTCGCCGGGGAAGACGGCCGTGCCGCCGCAGGCGATGGGCTGATCCCAGCCGACGAAGGTCAGGCCGGCGACCGAGGCCGGGGCGGCGACGCCCGCGCACCAGATCGGCAGGTGGGTGGACTTGACCCCGGCGCCGTCCCGCATGACCCCGTCGGTGACGAGGCCGGTGACGCCCCGGACCTTCATGCGCTCGGCCAGGATGTCGCCGAAGATGCCGGCGTCGCGCACGCCCATCGCGTCGGCGACCGCGATGCAGCCCTCGGGCATCGCCTCGATGGCTGCGCGGGTGGAGGTCGGCGAGGCCCAACTCTCCGGGGTCGCCAGGTCCTCGCGCATGGGCACGAAGCGCAGCGTGAAGGCCTCGCCGATGATCTTGGTCTCGCCGCCCGCGTAGGGCATCGGACCGCGCATGTAGCTCCGGCGTATGCCCTTCTTCAGGAGCACCGTGGTGACCGTCGCGGTCGAGACCTGCATGAGGGCGGACTTGAGTTCGGCGGAGAGAGGCATGGGTGGGCTCCCGATGGACGTCGGCCGACCAGTGCCCCGTCGCAGCCGCCAAAGCAAGGACAAGCTCGTCAGAAGCCGCAGATCAACAGGTCCAGAGCCCGGAGGATGCGCTCGTGCTCGGCCTGGATAAAAGCGACCGGACGGCCGAGATGTCTTGGCGAAATCGACGCCATGTCGGTGATCGCCACGAAACAGACGCGACCGGCTATGGTTACGACAGGGCACAATTCGGGATAGGGTCGCCTTTCACGGAAGTCGATCAGCGGAGCAATCAGGACGAGAGGGATGTCGGCAAATCGGTCGTGTCGAAGGACTACGACGTACGGGATCACTTCCTCTGTGTTCTTGTCGGGATTCGGAAAGACTTCGAACTGTCTCATCGGAACTTCGACATCGCTTCCGAGAAGACGCCGTATCTCTCGATGAACCGCTCGTGAGCCTCGAGGGCGTCACGGTTCTCCTCGGCCCACCTTCGAGACGCGTCAGGATCGGCCATAGGCGGAACGTAGCGCCGCAACTGCCGGTCCAGGAAGCCCGGTACGGTCTCGCCCGCCGCCTCCAGCCTCGCAGCCAGATCCTCGTCGACCTCGATGGTGATCACTCGTTTTCGCTTCGCGTTCATGGGATCCTCGTTCGGCAACTGTAGGCCAGACTCGCCTCCCCGCACAAATTCAGCCGTCGCCACCTATCCCAGCCCGAACCACCAGGTGGCGAGGCCGAGGAAGGCGAAGAAGCCGACGCAGTCGGTCACCGTCGTGACGAAGACGCCGGAGACGACGGCCGGGTCCCCGTCGAGCTTGTCGACGACGATCGGGACCAGGACGCCGGCGAGGCCCCCGGCGATCAGGTTCGCCACCATGGCGCCGGCGATCACCAGGCCGAGGCCGGGGTTCTGGAACCAGGCGAAGACGGCGACCCCCACGATCAGAGCGAAGGCGAGGCCGTTCAGGACCGCCACGAGCACCTCGCGCATGACGAAGCGGACGAGGTTCAGACGGCCGACCTCGCGGGTCGCGATGGCGCGGACGGAGACGGTCATGGTCTGGGTGGCCGCGTTGCCGCCCTGGCTGGCGACGATCGGGGCGAGCGCCGCGAGGGTGACGATCTGGGCGATCGTGCCTTCGAAGAGACCGATCACGGAGGCGGCCAGGAAGGCCGTCCCGAGATTGACGAGGAGCCACCAGAAGCGGCCGCGCGCGATGTCGACGACCGTGTCCGAAATCTCCTCGTCGCCCACGCCGGCGAGGGCGCGCAGGTCCTCCTCCGCCTCCTCGCGGACGACGTCGACGACGTCGTCGACCGTGACCACGCCGACGAGGCGGCCGGAGCCGTCGACGACGGGCAGCGCGATGAGGTTGTAGAGCTCGAAGAGACGGGCGACCTCCTCGCGGTCCTCGGTCGCCTCGACGGTCAGGAGTTCCTCGGTGGCGAGCTCGGCGATCTTCACGGGGCGCTTGGCCCTGAGGAGACGGTCGAGCGGAACGGAGCCGACCAGCTTGAAGGTCGGGTCGACGACGTAGATCTCGTAGAAGTCGTCCGGGAGGTCGTCCGTCTCGCGGCAGTAGTCGATGGTCTGGCCGACGGTCCAGAAGGGCGGGACCGCGATGAAGTCCGTCTGCATCAGACGGCCGGCGGATTCCTCCGGATAGTCGAGGCTGCGCTCCAGCTGGAGGCGCTCGGCCATCGGGATCTGGTCGAGGATCGCCTCCTGCTCCTCCGCGTCCAGGTCCTCGAGGATGTAGACGGCGTCGTCCGATTCGAGCTCGCGGACGCCCTCGGCGACCGTCTCGGGCGGGAGGTCCTCGATCAGGCGGACGCGGACGCCCTCGTCCATCTCGAGGAGGGCGGAGAAGTCGAAGTCGGCGCCGAGCAGTCGGACGAGTTCGGGCCGGAGGTCGGGCTCCAGGGCCTCGACGAGGTCGCCGAGGTCGGCCTCGTAGAGGTCGCCGGCCAAGGCCTTCAGGCGCGTCACGTCCTCGGCCTCGATGGCCGCGCGGACAGCCTCGACGAAGTCGTGCCGAAGGTTGCCGTCCTCGTCCCGGGGCTCGGGGACGACGGCGACGGGGGCGGCCTCGCCCGGCAGGTCTCGCATCTCGTCAAGGCTCACGGGGGCCTCGCCTCGGGAAGGAACCGGGTTTCGCGATGGGCGGGACGGGCCGGAGCGGCGCGCCTCGGACCCGCACGAGGTCTATCCGGTATCGCGTGGAGAAAAAAGCACAATCGGCCGCAATTCCGGTGAACCTCCTGATCGCGCCTGGACCGCCGTTAACCGCGCGGTCAGGATTGGACGCCTATTGTGGTTAATGGAAGCTCAGCGCTCCTCTATCGCAGAATCGACAAGATTCCGGTAGAAGAGCAGTCCATGATGACTGGGTCTTGACGGCACGGAAGAGGCCGTGCGTCGAGGCTGGAGGCCGGGGGGTCCCGGCGGGGGAGCAGCGTATGCGTCATTCATCGGGACGGGGCCGGCGGCGTTCGCTGTCACTCGGGATCGCGGTCGGCGCCGCCGTGGCGACCGGCGTCGCGGGTGCCGGCGCGCTCGCGCAGACGGCCCCGCTGTCGCTCGCGCCCGCCCAGCCCCAGGCCGCGCCGGTTCGCCAGGCGACCGCCGAGACGCCGATCCCGCCCAAGCCGATCGGCACGCCGGCGAAGCCCGCGGCCGCCCAGGCCGCGCCTCCGGTGCAGACGGCGCCGGCCACGACCGGGTCGGCGACACCGCAGAAGCCGAAGCCGGCGAAGCCCGCCCCGGTCCGGCAGGCCGCCGCTCCGGGTGCCCCGGCGCCGGCCGCCGGCACGAAGCCAGCCAAGACCGTATCGCCCGCCCAGAAGGTGCCCGCCTCGGCGCGCCTCGCGGCGGCCATCGCGGCCAAGACGGCACAGCCGGTGCCGCCGGTGCACGAGCATGTCTCGAAGCCCTATGCGGAGGCTTGCACGAACCCGGACGCGCTCGGCGTGTCGCGCGTGCTGGAGGTCGACACCAAGGACGGCCTCTATCTCGGCCAGCTCTACTCCGGCAAGCTGCCGCTGGAGCCGAAGGAGGTCGTGCTGACCTTCGACGACGGCCCGGTGCCGCGGAACACGGAGCGGGTGCTGCAAGCCCTCCAGAAGGAATGCGTGAAGGCCACGTATTTCATCGTCGGCCAGATGGCGAAGGCCTATCCGGAAGAGCTGCGCCGCGTCGCGGCCGCCGGCCACACCATCGGCTACCACACCATGACGCATCCGCTGGACATGGTGAAGCGGCCACTCGACTGGGCTAAGGACAACATCACGTCGGGCTGGCGGACGGTCGACACGATTCTTTACGGGCAGGCCGGGGACAAGCCGGCGACGCCGTTCTTCCGCTATCCGGGCCTCTTCAATTCCCGGACGATCAACGAGTGGCTGAACGGGCTCAACATCGGCGTGTTCGCGGCGGATGCGACGGGCAACGACTGGGTGCGCGGCTACGACGCGCCTAAGGTGATGGAGTTCGCGCTCAAGGACCTCGATCGGGCCGGCAACTCGGGCATCCTGCTGTTGCATGATACCAAGGATTCGACCGCGACCATGATGCCGCAGCTCCTGCGCGAGCTAAAGGCGCGCGGCTACAAGGTCGTGCACCTGGTGCCGAAGGAGAAGCCGCCGGCGTTGTCGGGGCATTCGGTGGCGGGCGTCATCCCGCAGCCGACGGCGGCGCCGGTGGCCGAGCGGACGGTGGCGGGTTTCGACGCGGGTCGGCAGCTGGCCGAGAACGCCCAGGGCCGCACCGGCAGGACCACCTCCGAGCCGCTTCCGGCCTACGATTCCAACGCCGTCAAGGCGGTGACGAGCGCGGCGCCGACATCGTCCGCGCCGTCGGACGAGGGCTGGTTCGCCTCCACGGCCGGTGCCTTCCGGGGCTTCGGTTCGGCCATCGGCCTGTGGTGACCGCAGCCGTGAGACCGACGCATACGGGGCTCTCGCGTGCGGGAGCCCTTTTTCGTGGTGCCCCGACCGCGCTCGCTGTCCTCGCCTTCGCGGCGGCGCTATCGGCCGGACCGTCGGCCTCCGCGGCCACCTGTCGCGAGGACGCGCTCGGGACCGCCCGGACCCTTCCGGTCGACACGGCGGGCGGCCTGTTTGTCGGCACCAAGAGCTATCCCGGAACGCTTCCGCTCGGCCCCAAGGAGGTCGTGCTGACCTTCGACGACGGGCCGGCGGGCAGGACCACGGACGCCGTCCTTGCAGCCCTCGAGGCGGAATGCGTGAAGGCGACCTTCTTCGTGGTCGGCCGGCAGGCGGCCAGCCACCCCGATCAGTTGCGGCGCATCGAGGCGGCGGGGCATACGGTCGCGCACCACTCCATGACGCATCCGGTGATGACGACGCTCGGCTTCGAGGCGGGCCGTGCCGACATCGAATCGGGCTGGCAGACGGTCGACCGGATCCTGCTCGGCCGAAGCGGCGCCCGGCCGGCCACGCCGTTCTTCCGGTTCCCCGGCTTCGCGCCCACGCCGGCCCTTTCCGATTGGCTGAAGGGCATGGACGTTGGGGTGTTCGGCGCCGACCTGTGGGGCTCCGACTGGAACCCGACCACGTCCTCGGCCCTGCTCGCCCAGGTTCTGGGGCGGCTCGACAAGCGCGGCGGGGGCATCCTGCTGCTGCACGACACGCATGCCCACACGGCCGGCATGGTCGCGCCGCTCCTGCGCGCGCTCAAGGAGCGCGGCTACAAGGTCGTGCACATCGTGCCCGCTCCGCACAAGGCGGGCTAAGCTTCCGTTCGAACCACTCTCTATCGGGGGTCTCGTCGGAAGGCGCGTACCTCGGCGCTCACGGGCCGGCTGCCGCCTCGGGCTTCCGCCACCCGTCCCGTCGGGCCAGGGCCCCGGGGCGAGGGAGGAATGGTGCGGTCGAGAGGACTCGAACCTCCACGGTGTTACCCACTAGCACCTCAAGCTAGCGCGTCTACCAATTCCGCCACGACCGCTCGTGCACCTCGTTGGAGCCGGGCGGCCCCGAGGTGGCGCCTCTCTAACAAATGGGATTCCCGGGGGCAAGCCCTAAGTATGCCCGGGGCCGGGAGTTCACAGCCGGCGCACGGTTTCCTTGGGGCGCATGGTGGGCGAGCGGAACAGGACCTCGGTGATCGACACGCCGATGCGGTCGCCCTTCAGCACCACCTGGCCCGTGGCGACCGGCACGTTGTTGGCCAGAATCTGCACCTCCTCGTGCTCGGTGGCATCGAGCTCGATCACCGCACCGCGGCCCATGCGCAGGAGCTGGTGGATCGGGATCAGGGTCGTGCCGAGCTGCACCGAGATGTCGATGGAGATATTGTCGAAAGGCGTCATCTCGTGTTCCCTGCGCTGCCCGTCCGGGGGCCGCGGCCGCGAGCCCGGGCCGGGTCCGATGTCCACGACCTTGCAGCGGCATGGTTAGCGAATGGTAAACGAGACCGCAGCGAGCCCCCTGCCCGTCCGCGGCACGGGCCTGACGACGCCGGGGCTCCATCCGTCCGTCCCGGGCGCGCCGGTCGCCTGGCGGGTCAGCGACGGGCCGGTCGCGTATGAGGACGCCACGGCGGAGATGGAGCGCAGCGCGCAAGCCATCGCGGACGGCGCGCCGGAACAGGTGTGGCTCCTCGAGCACCCGCCCCTCTACACCGCCGGCACCAGCGCGCGCGAGGAGGACCTCGTCACCCCGGGGCGCTTCCCCGTCCACCGGACCGGACGCGGGGGCGAGTTCACCTATCACGGGCCCGGCCAGCGGGTGGCCTACGTGATGCTGGACCTCCGGCGACGGCGGCAGGACGTCCGCCTCTACGTCGCCACCCTGGAGGCGTGGATCATCGCGGTCCTGTGGCGGTTCCACGTCCGGGGCTTCCGGCGGGAGGACCGCGTCGGGGTCTGGGTGCCGCGGCCGGACAAGGCGGAGATCGCCCCGGGCGTGGCCGCGGAGGACAAGATCGCGGCGATCGGGATCCGGATCCGCAAGTGGGTCACCTTCCACGGCATCAGCCTGAACGTCGATCCGGACCTGGAGCATTTCTCGGGCATCGTGCCCTGCGGGATCCGGGGCTACGGCGTGACCAGCCTCGCCGACCTCGGCATTCCGGTCTCGATGCCCGAGGTGGACATGATCCTGCGCGAGGAGTTCGAGCTCCTCTTCGGCCCGACGGCGCGCTGAACGCCTGGCTCAATGGGTCGGCAGGATGTCGAAGCCGATCCGGCCGTCGCCGTCCGAGGGCTCGGACGTCAGGCCGTCGACGCAGGCCGCGGGCGGGCCCGCGCGCATCGCCTCCAGCATCCGTTCGATGGCGGACGCCTCCCCGGAGAGGAGAGCCTCGACACTGCCGTCCCGGCGGTTCCGCACCCAGCCCGAAACGCCGAGCCGAGATGCTGTCCTGCGGGTCCATTCCCTGTACCCCACGCCCTGGACGCGTCCGACCACGACGACACGCCTCGATGCTGCCATCTCATGCTTCCCGGATTTCATGCATCCTCCATACAATGTTTGCATTTACGTATTCACATATCGGTTTTCCTCGAATAGATCTTGCTGTCATTCGCAATACCCTGTTCTTTTATTCATTCATGTTAGTATATTTCACAATCTCTCATCGAATGAACTTGCGCATGGAACCAAGTCAAAAAGCGCGAGGCTTAGGCGACGGTCCATGGGTCCGGCCCTTGACCTTGAGTGTCCTCGTCGCCGACCCGAGCGAAGCCGCCGACGTCAGAGGCGCCTTGACCGAGTATGGACGGCGCCGGGGGCGGCCGCTGCAGTTGGTCGAGGCCCGGGACTCCAGAATGCTCGCCGAGGCGATCGCTCGCGAGAGCTTCGACATGATCATGGTCGACACCTCGCTCGGCAACCTCGACCCGGTGGCCGCACTCAGGGCCGAGGACCCGAGCGGCGTCCTGGTCGGCCTATGCCGTGCGCCCGGAGCCCGTGACGTCGAGGTCCTGAGGGCACTCAGGGGCTACGACATCGTGTCGGGTCCGATCCGGGCGGATGACCTCGGCCGTCTCATGGAGGTGCAGTCCGTCCTGGGCAAGCCGATCCGGGTCCTGGTCGTCGACGATTCGGCGGCGACCCGGAAGGTGATCCTCAAGGTCCTGTCGCGTAGCGCATTCCCGAACGAGTCGCGCGAGGCGAGCAACGGGCAATTCGCGCTGGCGCAATTCAACAAGTCCCGGTTCGACATCGTCGTGCTGGACCTGAACATGCCCGGCCTGGACGGAACCGCCACGCTGAGACGCATCCGTGGCATCTCTCCCGACACGAAGGTCATCATCGTGTCGAGCGAGGACGAGACGACCATCGAAAGGCGGTCGGCGGCCGTGGGACGCGACGGCTACCTGAAAAAGCCCTTCTTCCCGGATGCGCTCGACGCCTGCATCCGAAGGCTGCGGGGCGTGCCGGAGCCGTTCTACCTCTGACCCGCCGCCCGGTCCGGCGCCCTCAGGGGGCGACGAGCGCGGCGACCAGGGCCGCCGGGTCGTCGACGATCAGAGCCGCTCCGGCCTCCGCGAGTTCCGCAGGACCGCCATAGCCCCAGGCGACGCCAATGGTCGGGATGCCATGGCGGCCCGCCCCGATGACATCGTGCTTGCGGTCGCCCAACATGGCGACGGCGCCGGCGTCGAGCCCCTCGGCCTCCAGGATGTGGGCGATGAGCTCCGCCTTCACGGCGTGGCTGCCGTCCGGCTTGGAGCCGTGCACGGAGGCGAAGCGGGGGGCGAGGCCGAAGTGCTCCAGGATGTCCCGAGCGTGCGGCTCGAGCTTCGAGGTGGCGAGGTGGAGGGCCAGCCCGGCTGCGCGCAGCGCGTCCAGCGCCTCGGGGATGCCGGCGTAGACGGCGTTCTCCAGCTTGCCGATCCGGCCGTACCGCTCGCGATAGGCGGCGACCCCGGCCCAGAGGGTCGCCTCGTCGGCCTCGGGCATCAGCCGGCGCATGTTCTCAAGGAGCGGAGGGCCGATCGCCCAGGAGAGGTCCTCGGCCTCGGGCAGCGGGCGGTCGAGCGCCTGCATGGCATGGCGCAGCGACCGGGTGATCCCGTCGAAGGGGTCGGTCAGGGTGCCGTCGAGGTCGACGAGCAGGGCCCGGAGGGGGCGGTCGTTCAGACGGGGCATCGCGCGGCTCGTCGGGGCTCGGGAGGTCGGGCGAGGGCTCTAGCAGGGAGGAGGCGGGCAGGCAAACGCGGGCGGACCTCAGAGCACCGGGTCGACCACGCGCGCGGTGCCGGCCTCGGTGAGGCGGGCGCGCTCCTCCGGCATGACGAGGCCGGCGGAGATGACGAGCTTGGCGGCGTCCTCCACCGACATGTCGAGGATGCGCACGTCGCGCCGCGGGACGAACATAATGTAGCCGCCGGTCGGGTTCGGGGTGGTCGGGATGAACACCGTCACGTAGTCCTCGTCCGGGCCGAGCTTGTCGGCGATCTCGCCGCGTGCGGGCGCGGACAGGAAGACGATCGACCAGAGCCCCTTGCGCGGCCATTCGATCAGGCCGGCCTGGGAGAAGCTGTTGGCTCGGTTGGAGATGACCGTCTCGAAGACCTGCTTGATGGTCTTGTAGACGGGCCGGACGAAGGGGGTGCGGTCGACGAGCTGCTCGCCGTAGGAGATCAGCGAGCGGCCGATCAGGCTCGCCGTCATGGCCCCCAGCATGGTGATGCCGATGAGCGCGACCATCAGGCCAAAGCCGGGCACCGCGAAGGGGAGATAGCTGTCCGGGTTCCAGGCGGCCGGGATCAGCGGCTTGACCGTGGAGTCGACCCATTCCAGAAACCAGCGCGCCAGGAAGATGGTGATCGCGAGCGGGCCGATGACGACGATCCCGGTCACGAAGTTGTTGCGCAGCTGCGCCATCGCGCTCGGCCGCTGGTGGTCCTCAACCATGCGCGCTTCCCGTCCCCGGCTCCGGCCCGTCATGCTAGCGACCTTGCTCGCGCTGCAAAAGATGGGGCGTCGAACGGCGTCCGCATAGAGAGGAAGCGCGGACGCCCGGCTCGGCGCGTCTGCCGAGGATTCTGCTATTCCACCGTCACCGACTTGGCGAGGTTGCGCGGCTGGTCGACGTCCGTGCCCATCAGGACGGCGGCGTGGTAGGCGAGGAGCTGGATCGGGATGGCGTAGATCATCGGCGTGACGGTCGCGGGCATCTCGGGCAGCACGATCGTCTCGACCGCCGAGATGGTCGCCTCCGCGGCGCCCTTCGGGTCTGTCATCAGGATGATGCGGCCGCCGCGGGCGGCGACCTCCTGCATGTTGGACACGGTCTTCTCGAAGATCCGGTCGTGGGGGGCGATCACGACGACGGGCATCTTCTCGTCGATGAGGGCGATCGGGCCGTGCTTCAGTTCGCCGGCCGCGTAGCCCTCGGCGTGGATGTAGGAGATCTCCTTGAGCTTCAGGGCCCCTTCGAGCGCGAGCGGATAGCTCGTCCCGCGGCCGAGATAGAGGACGTCCTGGGACTTGGAGATCCGGCGGGCGAGCCTTTCGATCTGCACCTCCAGGCGCAGGGCCTGGGCGGCGAGGCGCGGCACCTCGGCGAGGGCCTGGACGAGCTTCGCCTCGTCGGCATCGGAGAGCACCCCGCGCGCCCGGCCGGCGGCGACGGCCAGCGCGCAGAGTGTGGCGAGTTGGCACGTGAAGGCCTTGGTGGAGGCGACGCCGATCTCGGGCCCGGCGAGGGTCGGGAACACCACGTCGGATTCGCGGGCGATCGTCGAGGTCGTGACGTTCACGACGGCAGCGATGTGCTGGCCCTGGGCGCGGCAGTAGCGCAGGGACGCCAGGGTGTCGGCCGTCTCGCCGGACTGGGAGATGAACAGCGCCAGGCCGCCGCGCTTCATCGGGGTCTCGCGGTAGCGGAACTCCGAGGCGATGTCTATGTCGACCGGCAGGCGGGCGAAGCGCTCGAACCAGTACTTGGCGACGAGGCCGGCGTAGAAGGCCGTGCCGCAGGCCGACATGGTGATGCCGTCGAGGCGCGCCCAGTCGAAGGGCAGCGCCGGCAGGCGGGTGCGGCCGGTGCCGAAGTCGAGATACTGGCCGAGCGTGCGGCCCATCACGTCGGGCTGCTCGTGGATCTCCTTGGCCATGAAGTGGCGGTAGTTGCCGCGGTCGACCATGAAGGCCGTGGCGGCGGAGACCACCATGGGCCGCTGCACGACCGTGTCGTTCTCGTCGCGGATGGTGGCGCCCTGCCGGGTGACGACCACCCAGTCGCCCTCTTCCAGGTAGGTGACCTGGTCGGTGAAGGGGGCGAGCGCGATGGCGTCGGAGCCGAGATACATCTCGCCCTGGCCGTGGCCGACGGCGAGGGGGGAGCCGCGGCGGGCACCGATCAGCAGGTTGTCGTGGCCGGGGAACAGGAAGGCGAGCGCGAAGGCGCCGGTCAGGCGTTTCAGCACGCCCCCGACCGCGTCGACGGGCGAAAGGCCGCGCTCCAGCTCGACCGTGACCAGGTGGGCGATGACCTCGGTGTCGGTATCGGAGGCGAAGACGCGGCCCTTGGCCTTCAGCTCGTCCTTGAGCTGGTGGAAGTTCTCGATGATGCCGTTGTGGACGACCGCGACCTTGTCGGTGGCGTGCGGGTGGGCGTTCGCCTCGGTCGGGGCGCCGTGGGTGGCCCAGCGGGTATGGCCGATGCCGATCAGGCCCCCGAGCGGCGAGGCGGCGAGTTTGGCCTCGAGGTTGCGAAGCTTGCCTTCCGCCCGACGTCGGGCGAGGACGCCGCCCGTCTCGAGCGTGGCGACCCCGGCGGAATCGTAGCCGCGGTACTCGAGGCGCTTCAGCGCGTCGACCAGCAGAGGCGCGACCGGCACGTTGCCGACGATCCCGACGATACCGCACATGATCCGTTCCTCCGTCCGGTCCCGCCCCCTCGACAAGGGATAGCGGAGGCCGCGCCGCGCTGCACAATCACTTTCTGTTTCGTGTCGTGACGGGATCCTAACGCCAGCGGGTTGATATCGGGTTAGGCGGCGACGCGATCAGGAGGATCGGCTGAGGAGCCGGCGCAGGAAGCCGCCGACCCGGTGGAGCAGGTCCGCATGCGCTGGGGCGGGCGCGGCCTCGGGCGGCGATACCGGCAGTCCGAAGAAGCGGGCGGCCTCGTGGGTCGCGGAGGCGGGGGCGTCGAGGAAGAACGGGCCGGCGGCGGGGCCGAGGGTCGGCGCGCCGTGGCCGAGGCCGGCGATGCGAAGATCCTCCAGCAGGGCGACGCCGTCCGCTCCCTGCCAGACGCGGCGGCGCAGCGCGCCGGCCGCCTGCTCGCGGGTGGGCCGGTCGGGCAGTCCGGCGAGGGCGCGCCACTGCCCCACGAGGTCCTCGGCGTTGGCGGGCGCGACCGTGCGGTCCGCGTCGCCGTGGATGACGGCGAGCCGGGGCCAGGGGCCGCCGTGCGGGCTCGCCCCCTTCACGGCGAGGGCCAGGTCCTCGGGGCTGCGGCCCGTGCCGTTGGCCATGGCGTCGACCGCGCCGCGCAGGGTCGTCGCCGCCCGGAACGGCAGGCCGGCCACCACCGCGCCCGCCGCGAAGACGTCCGGATAGACGGCCAGCAGGGCCGCCGCCATGGCGCCGCCGGCCGAAAGGCCGGTGACGTAGATCCGGGCGGGATCGATGGGCGCGCGCTCCCCGGCATGCTCGACCATGCGGCGGATCGAGGCGGCCTCGCCGGAACCGCGCGTGGTGTGGCTGCGCAGGAACCAGTTGAAGCAGCGGTTCGGGTTGTTGCGCTTCTGCTGCTCGGCATAGAGCACCGCGAAGCCGTGGCGGCTGCCGAGCGCGGACCAGCCGCTCGCCCGGTCGTAGGCGGCCGCCGTCTGCAGGCAACCGTGCAGGACGACGACCAGGGGCACCGGCTCCGTGCCGATCCCGGCGGGAAGCGCCAGCACCATCCCGAGGCGTCCCGGATTGGCCCCGAAGTCCGGCACGGCCGTCAGCGTGCCGCCCCGTCCGGCCGACGCGTCGTCGAGGAGCGTTCCATCCAGCATCGTCCACCTCGCCGCCATGCTGGCATCCGATATTGTGCAGCGCAACATGAAGAACAAGACGGAACCGCGTGACGTTCCCGGCGGGCGAAACAAAACGGGGCGCCCGAAGGCGCCCCGCGACCATCCTGTCGGGTAGGACGGATCAGTAGACCTTCACCTTGACGGCGGGCTTCACCACCACCGGCGCGGGCTTGACCACGACGACCGGCTTGGCGGGCTTCACCACGACGACCGGCGCGGGCCGGATCCGGACGGCGCAGCGATAGCCGTCCCAGTAGTAGTCGCCGACGCAGGTCGGCGCCCAACCCTGGCGCACGACGTAGCCGGGGCGCACGCCCTGGACGCAGTGTCCCTTCCCGTTGCAGTACCAGGCGACCGAGTCTGCGCGCGGTGCGCTTTCGGCGCCGGTGATCTTGGCGACCGGCAGTGCCGACGCCGGAGCGGCCGCGAAAGCCCCCAGCGCGAGGCCGGCGACAAGGATCAACTTCTTCATTGAGACACCCTCCAAGGAGCCCGAGTACCCCCGCGCATGGGTGTACCCCATGCCGTAACGAAGTCAATGCGGGGAGGTTCGACGTTTTCGGGCAAGGTCGGCGGCAGTAGGACCCCCTAGAATATGATGTGATCGCACTCCAGGCAGCGGCCGAGATCCGAATAGGCTTTCACCAGCGCAGCTACGGAGACCAGGATCCCGGTCAAGAGATCGTCCAGCTTGAAGCCGCGGCTGCCAATGAACGTCAGCTGCTCGAGCTTGTGCAGGAGGTTCTGGGTCGCCACCGCGACGGCCATGCTTTCCTTCTGACACTCCAGGAGCTTTTCGGGAGTCTGGTTGCAGTTGAGCCTATTGCGCTTCAGGGTCTCGATGAACTCCTTGACCGTCTCTCGAACGTTCTCGACGATCGACTTTGCGGCTTCCAGCGGGGTCGGAAGATTCAGGATTTCCCTAAGCTCGTCGATCTTTCGCTCGACAACCTTCGCGAACTCCCGGTGTGCACGCTGGTGCTCCGGAAGAAGGTTCAGCATCGCGATATAGAAGACGATGATGACCGCGAGAACCAGTCCTACCACGACCACGACCTGGACCGCCGCAACCGGCGTCAGGGCATTCATGTTGGCGTTGATCTGACGATCGTAGACGGCGAGTTGCTCGCCCCCGGCACCGGCCTCCTCGATAATCTGGCGGTAGGATTCGGCGAAAGCCCGCATCTCCGGAAGCGTCATGCACAGGGCCCGCACGGTCACCGGACCGACGATCCCGTCGGCCCGCAGGCCCACGTTCGTCTGGAACTCGACGACCCGCTTGCGGGTGCGCTCACCGAAGATGCCGTCCGGCTTGAGGTCCGGGAATGCGGACGGCGGGTAAAGGTTGAGAAGCCGCTGGACCCGCATCACCTCGGCGCCACGACTGCCGACGGAGAGCAGCTGGCCCGTCTTCAACAATCCCACGGACATGAAACACCCGGCTGAATCGCCAACAAACGGAAAAAGGCAAGAGCGGCCGCCCGGCGCCGAACGCCGCCAGTCATACTGGCATGTTGGCGGGGCCGAGGGCGTCAACTTACCGTGCGCGGCGACAGTGCGGGGCGGGTCTGGTGGGCGGTGAGAGAATCGAACTCCCGACACCGGGTGTGTAAAACCCGCGTTCTACCACTGAACTAACCGCCCGCCGGACCGGCGGCGGGCCGGGCCCGCCGGGGAATGCTTTATCGCCGCGGGGGGCGGGGCCGCAAGGGGCTCGGGCGCCGGCTGGCCTGCCCGGCGGCGACGCGTTATGGAAGGGCGATCCGAACGCGCCCGAGGAGCTGCCCCATGAGCCCGTCCCGCGACCATCTCGACTGGCCGTTCTTCTCGCCGGGCCACCGGGAGATCATCGCCGCGCTCGACAAGTGGATCTCGGCGGGCGGGCTCCTCGCCATCGACCACCACGACCCGGACGCGGCCTGCCGGGCGCTGGTGCGCCGGCTCGGGGACGTCGGCATGCTGCGCCTCTGCGTGCCGGCGGCCTATGGCGGGCTGACGGAGGCGATCGATTCCCGCCTCGTCTGCCTGACCCGCGAGACCCTCGCGTATTGGGATGGGCTCGCCGACTTCGCCTTCGCCATGCAGGGTCTCGGGACCGGGGCGATCAGCCTCGCCGGGTCGGAGGAGCAGCGCCGCGCGGTGCTGCCCAAGGTGGCGAAGGGCGAGTGGATCTCCGCCTTCGCGCTCTCCGAGCCGGAGGCGGGGTCGGACGTGGGCGCCATCGCGACGACGGCGACGCGCGACGGCGACGGCTACGTGCTGGAGGGCGAGAAGACCTGGATCTCCAACGGCGGCATCGCGGACGTCTACACGGTCTTCGCGCGGACCGGCGAGGCGCCGGGAACGCGCGGCCTCTCCTGCTTCATCGTGCTGCCCGACGATCCCGGCTTCGGCATCGCGGAGCGGATCGCCACGATGGCGCCGCACCCCCTGGCGCGGCTCAGCTTCCGCGGCTGTCGGCTGCCGGCGAGCCGGCTGGTCGGCACGCCCGGCGAGGGCTTCAAGATCGCCATGCGCACCCTCGACATCTTCCGGGCGTCGGTCGCCGGGGCGGCGCTGGGCTTCGCGCGGCGGGCGCTCGACGAGGCGCTGACGCATGCCGGCAAGCGGCGCATGTTCGGCCAGACCCTCGGCGACTTCCAGCTGACCCAGGCGCGGCTCGGCGACATGGCGACCCAGATCGACGGCGCGGCCCTGCTGACCTACCGGGCGGCCTGGACGCGCGATGTGCAGCAGAAGCGCGCGACGCGCGAGGCGGCCATGGCCAAGATGACCGCCACCGAGATGGCCCAGCAGGTCATCGACGGAGCCCTGCAGCTGTTCGGCGGACGGGGGGTGGTGTCCGGCGAGATGGTCGAGCGGCTCTACCGCGAGATCCGGGCGCTTCGCATCTACGAAGGCGCGACGGAGGTGCAGAAGCTGATCGTCGCCCGTGAACTCATGGCCGCGCAGGCGGCGACGACCCGGCTCGATGCGGAGCCGGCGACCGGCGCCGTGCACTGACGTTCGGGGAACGGTGACGCGCTTCGCTTGATCCGCTGACGCCGGACTGACGTAACATGCCCAAGTTCGTCTCCTCCGTCGCATCGGGTCGCGCGCGTCCATGCCTTCCTCGTCCCGTACCGAAGATCCACGCGGCCCGGCCCTCGTCTGGTTCCGCGATGATCTCCGGCTCGCCGACAATCCCGCCCTGACGGCGGCCGCCGCGGGCGGCCGGCCGGTGGCGGCGCTCTACGTGCTCGACGAGGCCTCGCCCGGGCTGCGCCGGCTCGGCGGCGCGCGTCGCTGGTGGCTCCATCATTCGCTGGCGGCCCTCGGCGCGGAGCTCGGCCGGCACGGCATCCGGCTGATCCTCCGGCGCGGGGCGGCCGGCGCCGTGGTGCCGGCGGTCGCGCAGGCGGTCGGGGCGTGCGCGGTGCACTGGAACCGCCGCTACGAGCTCGCGGCTCGGGAGATCGACGCCGGGCTCAAGGCGGCGTTCGCGGCCCGCGGACTGGAGGTCGCCAGCCATCAGGCGAACCTCCTTCACGAACCCTGGACGCTGAAAACCCGGGCCGGCGAGCCGTTCCGGGTCTATTCGCCCTTTTGGCGCGCCGCGCAGGCCGCCGAGGAACCGCGGGCGCCCCTCCCCGTCCCCGCTGCGCTCGCCGGCTGGACCGGGACGGTGGACGGGGAGGCGCTCGAGGACTGGAGCCTCACCCCGCGCAAGCCCGACTGGGCGGGCGGCCTCAGGGACACCTGGACGCCCGGCGAGGCCGGCGCGCATGCGAGGCTCGCGGCCTTCCTGGAGACGGGGCTCGCCGCCTATGCGGAGGAGCGGGACCGGCCCGACCGGCCGTCCACCTCGGGCCTGTCGCCGCATCTCGCCTTCGGGGAGGTCTCGCCGTTCCAGTTGCGCGCGGCCGCGCTGCTGGCAGCGGAGGACGGGCCGAGGCGCCCGGCCCGGCGGCATGTCGACAAGTTCCTGTCCGAGATCGGCTGGCGCGAATTCGCCTGGCACCTGCTGCATCACTGGCCCGATCTCGCCACGGTCAACTTCCAGCGCCGCTTCGACGCCTTCCCCTGGGCTCGCGACGAGGGGCTTCTGCGGGCGTGGCAGCGGGGGCTCACGGGCATTCCGCTGGTCGACGCGGGGATGAGGCAGCTCTGGACGACCGGCTGGATGCATAACCGGGTTCGGATGGTGGTCGCCTCCTTCCTGGTAAAGCACCTCCTGCAGGACTGGCGAGCCGGCGAGGCCTGGTTCTGGGACACGCTGGTCGACGCCGACCCGGCCAACAACGCGGCCTCCTGGCAGTGGGTGGCCGGCTCGGGCGCGGACGCGGCACCCTATTTCCGGGTCTTCAACCCGGTCCTCCAGGGCGAGAAATTCGATCCCGAAGGCAGCTACGTGCGCCGCCACGTGCCCGAGCTCGCCCGCCTGCCCGCCCGCTTCGTCCACCGCCCCTGGGAGGCGCCCGCCGAGGTGCTCCGGGCGGCCGGCCTGCGGCTCGGGCGCGACTATCCGCTTCCCGTCGTCGACCTCAATCAGGGGCGCGACCGCGCGCTCACCGCCTTCGAAACACTCAAGTCCGACCAAGACGCGGCCTGACCGCGGCCTCCCGCCTCCGAAAGGATCGAATTCTCCATGCGCATCGCCGTCGTCGGAACAGGCATCTCGGGCAACGCCGCCGCCTGGGCGCTCCATCGCGACCACGAGATCGTGGTCTACGAAAAGGAGACGCGCGCCGGCGGGCACGCCAACACGGTCGAGATCGACTACGACGGCCGCCGGATCCCGGTCGACACCGGTTTCATCGTCTACAACGAGCTGAACTACCCGAACCTGACCGCCCTCTTCCACCATCTGGGTGTCGTCACGCAGCCGAGCGACATGAGCTTCGCCGTGTCCGTCGACGGGGGCAAGCGCGAGTGGAAGGGCGGCGAGCCGCTCCTCTCCGGGCTCTTCGCCATGAAGCGCTCGATCTTCTCGCCCTCGCACCTGTGGATGTTGCGCGAGGTCCTGCGCTTCAACCGCACCGCGACGGCGGATCGGGAGGCTGGCCTGATCGGCGACGCCTCGCTCGGCCACTGGCTGGAGGCACGCGGCTTCCGCGGGCGCTTCGTCTCCGACTACATCGTGCCGATGGGCGCGGCGATCTGGTCGACGCCGCAGGACCAGATGCTGAACTTCCCCGCAGCATCCTTCGTGACCTTCTTCGAGAACCACCGGCTCATCCACATGGACCGGCCGCTCTGGCGCACGGTCGCGGGCGGCAGCCGGAGCTACGTGGAGAAGCTGACGGCCCCCTTCGCCGACCGGATCCGGACGGGTGCGGAGGTGGTCCGGGTGGAACGCGCGGACAACCGCGTGACGGTCACGGACACGACCGGCCGGACGGAGCGGTTCGACCAGATCGTCTTCGCCTCGCACACGGACGAGACCTTGCGCACGCTGGCGGACGCGTCCCCGGCGGAGCGGGAGATCCTCGGAGCGGTCCGCTACCGTCCGAACGAGGCGATCCTGCATCGCGACGCCAACCTGATGCCGCGGCGGCGCGGCGCCTGGGCCTCCTGGAACGTGCTGACCCAGCCGTCGCGGCCCGAGACCCTCTCGGACGTCTGCGTTACCTACTGGATGAACGCGTTGCAGGGGATCCCGGCGGCCTTCCCGCTCTTCGTCACCCTCAACCCGCCGGCCGACCGGCAGCCGGACCCGGGCCTCGTCTTCGCCCGCTTCTCCTACGACCATCCGCAGTACGATCGCTCCGCGATCGTGGCGCAGCGGCGGCTCGACGAGATCCAGGGCCGGCGCAACACCTGGTTCTGCGGCGCCTGGACGGGCTACGGCTTCCACGAGGACGGGCTGCTGTCCGGCCTCGCGGTGGCGGAGCGGCTCGGGGCCGCCGTACCCTGGCGGCTGCGCGAGCGGGTCCTGGAGGCTGCGGAATGACCATGCCGGGGGGCATCCACCGGGTCCCGACCACGGCGGCGGAGAACGGCAGCCCGCCGGCGGAGGCGGTCTCGCTGTGCGAGGGGCCGGTGATGCACGCCCGGCTGAAGCCGGTCGGGCACCGCTTCGCCTACACGATCGCATCCCTCCTCGTCGACATCGACCGGCTGGACGAGGCGAACCGGCGTTCGCGCCTCTTCTCGGTGGGGCGGTTCAACCTCTTCTCCCTCCACGAGCGCGACCACGGACCGGCGGACGGCTCGCCGCTGCGTCCCTGGATCGACCGCGGGCTCGCCGCCGCGGGTCTGTCGGAGCGGCCCGAGCGGGTGCTGCTGCTCGCCTCGCCGCGGGTGCTCGGCTACGTCTTCAATCCGCTCTCGGTCTATTTCTGTTTCGGCGGAGGGGCCAGGCCGGTGGCGCTCGTCTACGAGGTGCGCAACACCTTCGGCGAGCGCCACACCTATTTCGCGCCGGTCGGGACCGGCGAGGAGGGACCGGAAGGCATCCGCCAGTCCCGGGCGAAGCTCTTCCATGTCTCGCCCTTCCTGCCGATGGCGATGCGCTACCTCTTCCGCGTGCTGCCGCCCGGCCGCTCACTCAGGATACGCATCCTGGAGACCGACGCGGACGGTCCGTTGCTCGCCGCGACCTATCAAGCCTCCATCGAGCCCTTGACGTCCGCCGCGCTCGTCCGATCATTCCTGCGGATTCCCTGGGTGACGCTGAAGATCATCGGCGCGATCCATTTCGAGGCGGCGCGGCTCTGGCTGAAGGGGGTGCCCTTCTTCTCCAAACCCGCGGCGCCCGCGCCGGTCAGCGTCGGCGACGGGGTGGTCGGTCCGGGGCGGACGGGCGCCGGGACGGACCGCGACGTGGTATGGGCGGAGGACGGGGCTGCCCCGTCCCGGGTTTGAGGAGGTAGACGACCGATGACGCCTGCCGCGACCGTCGCGCTGACCCACGCCAACCTGGCCACCGCCACGCGGGGACTACCACGCGCCGCGCGCGCCGGCTTCGCGGCGGCCCTGAGGCTCAGGCGCGGGGCCCTGACGATCCAGACGCCGGAAGGATCGCGCTTCCGCATCGCGGGCCCGGAGGCCGGGCCGGAGGCGGAGGTGCGGCTGAGGACCTGGGCGGTGATCTCGCGGGCGCTGACCGCGGGCGACCTCGGCATCCACGAGAGCTACCTGGAGGGCGACTGGTCGAGCCCGGACGTGACCGCCTTCCTGGAGCTCTTCTGCCTCAACCACGAGATCATCATCGAGGATCTCGCCGCGAGCCTCCCGATCCGGCTGTTCCTGCGCTTCCGGCATTGGCTCAACGCCAACACCCGCACGGGCTCCCGGCGCAACATCGCGGCGCACTACGACCTCGGCAACCGCTTCTACGAGCTCTGGCTCGACCCGACGATGACCTATTCGTCGGCCGTCTACGACGGGCGCGAAGAGGACCTGACGAGCGCGCAACTGAAGAAGTATCGCACGCTCGCCGAGCTGGCGCGGCTCGCGCCCGGCCACTCGGTGCTGGAGATCGGCTGCGGCTGGGGCGGATTCGCCGAGTTCGCCGCACGCGAGGTCGGCTGCAAGGTCACGGCGCTGACCATCAGCCGGGAGCAGTACGACTTCGCGGCGGCGCGGATTCAGCGGGCGGGGCTCGGCGACAAGGTCGAGGTGCGGCTGCAGGACTACCGCGACGTGGAGGGCCGATTCGACCGGATCGCCTCCATCGAGATGTTCGAGGCGGTCGGGGAGAAGTTCTGGCCGACCTTCTTCGACCGCCTGAGCGAAACGCTGAAGCCCGGCGGGGTGGCGGGGCTGCAGGTGATCACGATCCAGGACCGCCTGTTCGACTCCTACCGTCGCACGCCCGACTTCATCCAGCGCTACATCTTTCCCGGCGGCATGCTGCCGACGCCGACTCACATGGCCGCCCTCGGACGCAAGGCGGGTCTCGTGTTGACATCGGAGAAGATCTTCGGGCAGGACTACGCCCGGACCCTCGCAGAATGGCGGCAGCGGTTCTGGGACGCGTGGCCCCGGATCGTCCCGCTCGGATTCGACGATCGGTTCAAGCGTCTCTGGGAGTACTATTTCCACTATTGCGAAGCAGGCTTCCGCTCCGGCAACATCGACGTGCGCCAACTCGTCTACACGAGGGGCGACTGAGGTAACTTGACCTGATGAACGCCCCCATGCCCGTCAAAGGTCAGGCTCCGGCCGCCGACCGTGAGTTGAGCTTCGCCCGCCTCATCGCCTTCGCGCTGCCGGCGCTGCCGGTGGCGGCCTTTCAGCTGCCCTTCGTCATCATCGTCCCGAAATACTATGCCGAGACGGTCGGCCTCGGCCTGTTCGCCACGGGCTTCATCCTCTTCGCGGTCCGGCTGATCGACGCGGTGCTCGACCCGCTGATCGGCTACGGCGCGGACCACATCAAGACCCGCTGGGGGCGGCGGCGGACCTGGTTCGGCGTCGCCGCGATCCCGACGACGATCGGCGCGCTCCTCGTCTTCAACCCGTTCCCGAACGTGGACGTGAGCCAGACCTGGTTCTGGACCGGCTGGCTCTTCGTCTTCTCGGCCATGCTGTCGCTCGGCTACACGGCGCTCAGCCTGTCGCACCAGTCCTGGGCGGCCGAATCCTCGCCCACCTACTACGGGCGCAACCGCATCTTCGCGGCCCGCGAGGTCATGGTGGTGCTCGGGACGCTGGTGGCGACCGGGCTTCCCTTCGTGCTGACGGTGCTCGGCCACCACGGCGACCGACCGGTGCTGATAGCGCTGTCGGTGCTGGTCGGCGTCACACTGCCGCTCTTCGCGTTCGGCACCGTCATGGTCGTTCCCGAGCCCAAGGACACGACCCACCATCCGCTCAAGTTCTTCGCGAGCTTGAAGGGGATGGGCTCGAACAAGCCGTTCCTGAGGCTGCTCGCCGCCTTCGCGCTCTCCTACATGGCGAACGGCATCCCGGGGGTGCTGATCCTCTATTTCGTGCGCGACTATCTGCACGGCACGGAGGAGATGCAGCGGCTGTTCCTCCTGCTCTACTTCCTCTTCGGCGTGCTCTCGACGCCGCTCTGGCTGTGGCTCTCCAAGCGCACCTCCAAGCACCGCGCGTGGTGCGTCGCCATGATCGTGGCCTGCGCGGCCTTCGCGTGGACGCCGCTCATCGGCCAGCACCAGATCGGACCGAACTCGGTCTATCTCTTCGGCGTGATCATGCTGTTCACGGGCCTCGCCGTCGGCGCGGACCTGATGCTGCCGCCGTCCATCCAGGCGGACGTCATCGACGTCGACACGGCGCGCTCGGGCGAGCAGCACACGGGCTTCTACTTCGCCATCTGGGCGCTGGCGACCAAGATCGCACTCTCCGTCGCCATGGGCCTCAGCCTCGTCGCCCTCGGCGCGATGGGCTTCAAGACGGAGGCGAAGCGAACCGTGACACCGGTCGAGCAGCTCCAGCAGGTGCAGCCGCCCGGCCCCGAGGCACCGCTCGCCCTCCCCCGCACGCCCGTCCCCGACCAGGCCGGCAGCCCGAGCGCGCGCAACAGCCGCAACGGCCAGGGCTCCACGGAGCCGGTCCAGCAGACCCCGCAGGCGCTGTGGACCCTCGCGATCCTCTATGCCTGGGTGCCGGTCGTCCTGAAGCTGATCGCCGTCGCCCTGATGTGGAACTTCCCCATCGGCGCCCAGGAGCAGGCCCGCCTGCGCGCGGAGATCGAAGCGCACCTGAAAGAGCAGGAGAGGAAGGGCTCCGCATGACACGCGC
This sequence comes from Prosthecomicrobium sp. N25, assembly GCF_037203705.1. Lineage (NCBI taxonomy): Bacteria > Pseudomonadati > Pseudomonadota > Alphaproteobacteria > Hyphomicrobiales > Kaistiaceae > Prosthecomicrobium > Prosthecomicrobium sp. N25. The sequence continues at coordinate 2,343,656 of NZ_JBBCAT010000001.1, read as the reverse complement.
CCCACAGCCGGGCCGCGGCGCCGGATCCTAGTTCCGCGTGCCCATGATCCGGCTGGCCAGCGCGAAGTAGGCGCGGTAGGGCAGTATGCGGCCGAGCTTCAGCCACCAGGTGAAGCGGCGCGGGAAGGTGATCTCGAAGGACGCCGAAGCGAGCCCGAGGACGAGCCGCTCGGCGGCGGTATCTACCGGCATCAGAGCCGGCATGGGGAACTCGTTCCTACGCGTGGCGGGGGTGTCGACGAAGCCCGGGTTGACGACCTGCAGCTTCACGCCCATCCGGTCGCAATCGAACTTCAGGCTCTCGGCCATGTTGATGAGGCCCGCCTTGGTGGCGCCGTAGGCGGCCGAGGTGGGCAATCCGCGATAGCCCGCGACCGAGGAGACGATCGCGATCTGACCCTGGCCGCGCTCACGCATGCGCGCCAAGACGGGCGCAAGGGTGTTGACGGTGCCTTCGAGGTTCACCCGAAAGCTCGTGCGGAACGCCTCCGGGTCCAGGGTGTCGCCGGAGACCGGCAGATAGATGCCCGCGTTCAGGACGGCGAGCGCAATCGGCCCGGCCTCGGCCTCGATCCGGGCGACCACCGCCGCGGCGGCCGTCGGGTCGGTGACGTCGAGCGGAAAGGGTTCGACGGAAAGCCCCGCGGACGCGGCTTCGGCCGCAAGCTCAGCGAGGGCCTCCGCCCCACGTGCGCTCGCCGCGACCCGGAAGCCGTCACGCGCCAGCGTCAGGGCAACGGCACGGCCGATGCCCGAGCTCGCGCCCGTCACCCAGGCGATTCCATCGGCCGGGGCCGCCGGCCTGATCGCCATAGGGCGCGGGCTCAGCGCAGGAAGGGGGCGAGGAGGCGACCGATCGGGCCGGTCAGGCGCAGAGGAGCATCGGTGACCGCGAAGCAGAGGCAGTCGACACCGGCCTCCGCGATCGGCTTGTGGTCGACTTCGTCGTCGGCGAGGCAAACGTCGCCAGGGCCGTAGCGGCCGGAGGTGTCCGAGAAGGCGCCCTCGAGGACGAGCGTCAGCTCCATGCCCTCGTGGGTATGGGAGGGAATCGGCTTGCCGCCGCGGATCCAGTACATGGTCGATTCGCAGCCGTCGCGCTTGCCGACCTTGAACTCGCGCACGCCCGGGAGGAGCGTCCGCCAGTGGATGGCGTCCACGTCGCGGCCGAGGAATTCGGCCAGGGGCCGCGGGAGGCGCGACCCGGAGAGCGGAGCGCGTGGCCTGCTCGCGGGGCGTGGCTCCAAGGCCTCGCCCAGGGCGAAGATGCGGGCGAGCTTCTCGTCACGACCCTTGAGGGGCACCGGCGCGATCGCCTCCAGCTCCAAGCCTGCGAGCATCTCGAGGTCGCGCACGTAGCCTCGATTGCGTCCGGAGAGCTCCAGATGCGAGGAGACCAGGACCCTGGCGGGTTCCGGAAGGGTGCCACCGGCATAGCCGGCCAGAATCGCATCGAAGGAGTTGGTCGTCGTGGTCATTCGCCGCTTTCCGTACAGGCGACACGGGCCGCCGGTCTTTCCTAGAAATTTCTTACGGTCCCGAGATCAATGCGGATCACTTCACGGGCATCAGTACGTTCCCTTACGAAACCGCTGCTTCTATGGATCATCATGCCTGCCCGGCTCCGCGGCGTCGACATGCGATCCTGTCGGTCCGCCGCGAAAATGGCCCGGCTTTGACCTTGCAGTGAAGGAAATTCTCCGACCGGTGCCGGTCAGCGCAAGCCCGTGCCTTGATAATGCAAGTCGTCGTGCCGATAAACCCGGGCGAGACGTGGATCAGCGCCGGAGGAGAGCGGCCGTGGCGACAGGAAGCATCAAGCCCGACATGGTGGCGGCGATCGGCAACACGCCGCTGATCCGGCTCCGCCGGGTCTCCGAGATGACCGGCTGCGAGATCCTGGGCAAGGCCGAGTTCATGAACCCGGGACAGTCCGTCAAGGACAGGGCGGCCCTCTTCATCATCGAGGACGCCGTGCGGCGCGGCGCACTGCGGCCCGGCGGGGTGATCGTGGAGGGCACGGCGGGCAACACCGGCATCGGCCTCTCGCTGGTCGGGAATGCTATGGGATTCCGTACCGTGATCGTGATCCCGCAGACCCAGAGCCAGGAGAAGAAGGACATGCTCCGGCTCTGCGGCGCCGACCTCGTCGAGGTCCCGGCCGTGCCCTATCGCAACCCGAACAACTACGTGAAGATCTCGGGCCGCATCGCCGACGCGCTGGCGAAGAGCGAGCCGAACGGGGCGATCTGGGCGAACCAGTTCGACAACGTGGCCAACCGCGAGGGCCACATCCGCACCACGGCGCCGGAGATCTGGGAACAGACGCAGGGCCGGATCCACGGCTTCGTCGCCGCAGTCGGCACCGGGGGCACGCTCGCCGGCACGGCGGCCGGCCTGCGCGAGCGCTCCCGGGACGTGAAGATCGCCCTCGCGGACCCGCACGGCGCGGCGCTCTATTCCTGGTACACGGCGGGCGAGCTCAAGGCCGAGGGCTCCTCGATCACCGAGGGGATCGGCCAGGGCCGCATCACCGCCAACCTGGAGGGTTTCACGCCCGACATGGCCTTCCGCATCCCGGACGAGGAGGCCGTTCCGATCGTCTTCGACCTCCTGGAGCACGAGGGCCTGTGCCTCGGCGGGTCGTCCGGCATCAACGTGGCGGGCGCGGTGCGCATGGCGCGCGAGCTCGGGCCCGGGCATACGATCGTCACGATCCTCTGCGACTACGGCACCCGGTACCAGTCCAAGCTCTTCGACCCCGGTTTCCTGCGTTCCCATGGCCTGCCCGTGCCGCACTGGCTCGAACGGCGCTCGGCGATCGAGATCCCGTTCGAGCCGGCCTGAAGCGCGGGCGCAGCGGGAACGGACAGGCGGTCGACGCGCTTACGCCGGCCCGCACCCGACCGCGAGAGCCTCCACCATGGATCGCTTCACCCGCTGGACCGTCGTCGTCCTCCTGGTTGTCCTCACCGCGCTGACGGCCGAGCCCTACGTGGCGCGGTGGCTCTATTCGGCCGAGCAGCCGCGGCCGGTGACGCCGGCGGCCGAGCTGGGCGCGGGCGAGCGGGCGGCGATCGAGCTCTTCCAGAAGGTTTCGCCCTCCGTCGTTCACGTCTTCGCGGAGGCCGCCACCAGCTTCGCACCGGCCGAGGGCGGCGGCCGCTCGGCCTCCGGCACGGGCTTCGTGTGGGACGCGGCGGGCCACATCGTCACCAACAACCATGTGGTGGAGAACGCCCGGCGTGTGCGGATCCGCTTCTCCTCCGGCGAGATCGTCGACGCGGAGGTGGTCGGCCTCGCGCCCGACAACGACCTCGCGGTCCTGGCGCCCGGCCGGGTTTCCACCCCGCCGCCCCCGCTCGCGGTCGGGTCCTCGACCGGGCTGAAGGTCGGGCAGAGCGTCTATGCCATCGGCAATCCCTTCGGCCTCGACCAGACGCTCACGACCGGGATCGTCAGCGCGCTGCAGCGGCAGCTGCCGACCGACGGCGGCGCCGAGCTGACCGACGTCATCCAGACCGACGCGGCCATCAACCCGGGCAATTCCGGCGGGCCGCTGCTCGATTCGAGCGGGCGGCTCATCGGCGTGAACACGGCGATCTTCTCGCCGTCCGGGGCGTCGGCCGGCATCGGCTTCGCGATTCCCGTCGACACGGTCAACCGGATCGTGCCGGAGCTGATCCGGACCGGGCGGGCGCCGACGCCGGGCATCGGCATCGTGGTCGGGGACGAGGCGGTGGCGGCGAGGCTCGGCATCGCCGGGTTGGTGGTCGTGCGCACGCAGCCGGGGTCGCCGGCGGAGCGGGCGGGCCTGCGCGGCATCGACGAGGCGACCGGGAGCCTCGGCGACATCATCGTGGCGGCCGAGGGGCGCCCGGTACGGCGACTCCAGGACCTCAGGCGGGTGATGACCAGCGTCGGGATCGGCGGGTCCATGACCCTGGTGGTGGAGCGCAACGGGCGGCGTTTCGAGGTCCAGGTCATCGTGCGCGACGTCGCCTCCGGGCGCCGCTGACCGGTCCGCGTCCCCGGGCCTTCACCGTCCAGCGGGTCGAGGCCTTGTTCCAAACTTACGGTCGTCTCGATGTGACTAAAATGTGATCAATCCGACCTCACCCGTAGAGGCTGCGCCGACCCGGCCGCCGAGGACCTTCCGCTGCTGGAGCGGGGGCGGTTGCAAGTCGCAACCGGGGCGGACGCAACCGGTGACCCGGTCATTCCCGCCGACAGGCCCAACTCCGGATTTTTTACAAGGCTTCAAAGCGTTCCGGGCCGACCTTCGAGCGCGGTATGCCACGCGGACCTGACAGAGTTGCCGCTGCCCAGGTCTCGATGATCTGCTGGACCGGTCATCGTGCGGAGCGTGTCCTGCCGTTCGTCCTGCCGTTCGCTCCATTCGACTTCGTCCGGCAAGTCATGAACCCGCAGCTATGTAGGGAGTTCTTCCGCTACCTAGAACAAGGAGGCGTCCATGACCATCGTGAGGAAGTTGAATTCGCTGTCCATGGCCGTTTTGACGGCTCCTTCTCTCATCCTGCTTCTTCCCGGAGCAGCCGGGGCCCTGCCCGGACAGGTTGGCGGGTCCGCCACCCTCATGGCCGACTCCCTGGCGAATCCCGGCGCCGGGCTGCCCTTGATCCGGGCCGCTACGGGAACCTTCTGTGGCGCGGACGCCTGGCGCAACGCCGCCTTCTGCGCCCACATGCCCGGCGGAGACAACCCTGACTTCGGCCTGTCGACCGCTGGACAGCGCACGTCGTCGTCCGGCTCGGGCCGCGGCGGCATCGGAATCGGCAACTCCGGCAACGGAGGTGGCGGCACCGGTGGGGGCAGCACCGGCGGTGGCAACACCGGCGGCGGCAGCACCGGCGGCGGCAGCACCGGCGGTGGCGGCACTGGCGGCGGCTCGGCAGAAGGCGGCCACGGCGGCAACACCGGCGGCGGATCGGCCGAAGGTGGCCACGGCGGCGATACCGGTGGCGGATCGGCCGAAGGTGGCCACGGCGGCGAACCCGGCGGCGGATCGGCGGAAGGCGGGCACGGTGGTGATACCGGCGGCGGATCGGCCGAAGGCGGCCACGGCGGTGATACCGGCGGCGGATCGGCCGAAGGCGGCCACGGCGGCGATACCGGCGGCGGATCGGCCGAAGGCGGACGCGGATCGGCCGAGGGCGGCGGTGGCTCGGCCGAAGGCGGACGCGGTGGTGGGTAACACCGGCCGCGGCGGGCCTGGCTGAACCGGAGGGAGTTGCACGGCGTCGGGCCCTGCCAGGCGCCGCCCTCGTTCAATCCTCCCGGGCGTTGCCGCCCTGGAGGCGGCCGACGATGCCGGTCGGGAAGAAATAGACGCTCGCCACGAAGAGGACCCCGAGCCAGAGGAGCCAGCGGTCCGGGTGGATGAGGTGCGGCAGGAGCGGCAGGCCTTCGGTGGCGGCGGCGCCGAGGGCCATCAGCTTCTGCAGGTAGGTCTGTGCCAGGATGAAGAGGGTGGCGCCGATGACGGCGCCGTAGAGCGTCCCCATGCCGCCGATCACGACCATAAGCAGGATGTCGAGCATGATCGCGAAGGAGAGGGTCGTGTCGGGGCCCGTGTAGCGGAGCCAGAGCGCGTTGAGGCCGCCGGCGGCGACCGCCATGGCGGCCGCGATGCAGTTGACCTTCGTGCGGTAGACGACCGTCCGGTAGCCGAGCGCCTCGGCGCGGAAGTCGTTCTCGCGGATGGCCTTGAGGACGCTGCCGAAGGGCGAGTTGACGATCCGCAGCGCCAGCAGGACGAGCGCCGCCGCGGTTGCGAACAGGACGTAGTAGGCGAGCACCCGGCCGTTGACCTCCAGCCCCAGGACGGGGTCCTCCAGGAGCTTGAAGGCCGGCCTGAGTTCGGGCGGCACCCGGAAGGAGCGGCCGTCCTCCCCGCCCGTGAGCGCGGAGAGCTGCGAGGCGAGGATCGCGAAGGCGGAAGCGACCGCCAGCGTGATCATGGCGAAGAAGATCGCCCGGACGCGCAGCGAGAAGAGGCCGATGACGAGCGCGAGCAGGATCCCGAGACCGAGTGCCAGCACGAAGCCGCCCGCGGCCGCGCTCCAGGTCGCCCCCCAGCCGTAGAGCGCGAGGCCGACGCCGTAGCCGCCGATGCCGTAGAACATCGTGTGCGCGAAGGAGACGATGCCGGCATAGCCGATCAGCAGGTCGTAGCTCGCCACCAGCACCACGAAGACGCAGATCTTGGCGGCCGTGTTCAGCGCCTGCGCGCCGGGGAAGAGAAACGGCGCGGCGGCGAGCGCCGCCACGATGGCGAGGAGGATCGCGGCGAGGAGGCGCGAGCGGGGCGGGTCGCCGGAGAGGAGGGTCATGTCCCTGCCCTCACCGCTTCGCCACGGGATAGAGCCCGCTCGGTCGCCAGAGCAGGACGGCGGCCATGAGCAGGATGTTGGAGGCGAGCGCCACCTTCGGCGCCAGGAAGCCGACGTAGTTCGCCGTCAGGGCGACCAGGAGCGCGCCCAGGAAGCAGCCGCCGACCGAGCCCAGGCCGCCGACGATGATGACGATGAAGACCAGCACCATCACCTCCGAGCCGAGCGCGGCCGTCAGCGTCTCCCGGTAGAGCGCCCAGAGCGTGCCGCCGAGGCCGGCGAGCGCGGACCCCGCCGCGAAGACGAGGACGAAGAGGCGGCGCACCCGGTAGCCGAGCGCCTCGACCATCTCGACGTTCTCGACGCCCGCCCGGATCAGGAGGCCGAGCTTCGTCCGGTTGAGGACGAGCATCATGGTGGCGAAGACCGCGAGCCCGACCACGACGGCGACGAGCCGGAACTTCTCGATGGCGACGTCGCCGACCACGATGGCGCCGCGCAGACCGGCCGGGAGCGCCATGGCCTTCTGGTCGCCGCCCCAGATCACGTGGATCATCTGCTCGGCGACGATCAGCCCGCCCATGGTGACCAGGATCTGCTTCAGGTGCTGGCCGTAGACCGGCATCACGATGACGCGCTCGAAGACGACGCCGAGCACCGCCGTGCCGGCCATGGCGGCGACGGCGGCGAGCGCCAGGGCGGAGAGGTTCAGGGCCAGGCTGTCGGCCTGCATCCAGCCGGAGAGAGGGCCCAGCACCGTCAGCGCCAGGTAGGCGCCGACCGAGATGAAGGCGCCGTGGCCGAAGTTGAGGACGTCCATCAGGCCGAAGACGAGGGTCAGGCCCGAGGCGATGACGAAGATCATCATGCCCATGGCGAGGCCGGCGAGCGTCAGGGTGATCCAGGTGGTCGGGTCGCGGACCAGCAGGAACGCGCCGGCGGCGAGCGCGGGGACGAGCAGGAGCGGCAGCCGGTCCTGCGGGAGCCTCGGCAGGGCCTCGGTCGGGGCGGCGGTCGTCTCGGTCATCGGGGCCGCCTCACTGGTGGGCTTCGAGGGAAAGGCCGAGCAGGCGCGTCTGCAACGCCGGGTCGGCGGCGAGGTCGGCCATGCGGCCGGCATGCACGATGCGGCCGTCGTCCATGACGGCGACGCCGTCGCCGAGGCTGGCGGCGAAGCGGAAGTTCTGCTCGACCAGCAGGATCGTGGTGCCGCCGCGCTTCAGCTCCCGGAAGGCGCCGATCATGCTCTCGATGATGGCCGGGGCGATGCCCTTGGTGGGCTCGTCGACCAGGATCAGTCGGCGCGGCTCGACGATCGCGCGGGCGATCGAGAGCATCTGCTTCTGGCCGCCGGAGAGGACGCCGGCCGGGAAGTCCCAGAACGTCCGCAGCGCCGGGAAGAAGCCGAAGATCCAGTCGAGGCGCCGCGGGTCCGGCGGGCCCTCGCGGGCGGCGAGGATCATGTTCTCGCGCACCGTGAGGTCGGCGAAGATGCCCATGCTCTCGGGCACGTAGGCGATGCCGGCGCGGGCGATGTCGGGCGTCTCGAGCCCGCCGACCGGGCGGCCCGCGAAGGTGATGGTGCCCCGGCTCGGGCGCCAGAGGCCCATGACGGTCCGGAGCGTGGTCGTCTTGCCGGCACCGTTGCGGCCGAGGAGGACGGTGAGCTCGCCCTCGGGCACCGTCAGGTCGACGCCCTGCAGGATGTGGTACTGGCCGACATGGGTGTGGACGCCGGAGAGGACGAGGAGCAGCGCGGCCATCAGGCGGCCTCCCGGGGGCCGGCCGGGACGCCCAGGTAGGCCTCCTGGACGATGGGCGAGGCGATCACGGCGGCCGGCTCGCCGTCGGCGACGAGGCGCCCCTGGTGCAGCACCACGATGCGGTCGGCGAGGGAGCGGACCACGTCCATCTTGTGCTCGACCAGCAGGATGGTCTTGTCGCCGCGCGCCTTCAGGCGGCGGATCAGGTCGAGCACGACCGGGACCTCGTCGACCGACATGCCGGCGGTCGGCTCGTCGAACATGTAGACCTCGGGCTCGAGCGCCATGAGGATCGCCACCTCCAGCTTGCGCTTGTCGCCGTGGCTGAGGGCCGCGGCGGGAGAGCCGGCGACGGCCGACAGATTGACCTCGGCCAGGACGGCGTCCGCCCGGGCGATCCAGTCGCGATGGGCGCGGGCGAGGCTCAGCATGGCGGCCCCTCCCCCGGCCCGGGCCTGCACGGCGAGGCGGACGTTCTCGCGCACGGAGAGGTTCGGGAAGAGGTTGGTCAGTTGGAAGGCGCGGCCGAGGCCCGCCCGGGCGCGGGAGGCGGCGCCGAGCCCGGTCAGGTCGCGGCCCTTCAGGGCGACTCGGCCCGCGGTCGCCTTGAGCTGGCCGGAGACGAGGTTGAAGAAGGTCGTCTTGCCCGCCCCGTTCGGACCGACGATGGCGGTCAGCGTGCCGGCCTCGAAGGCGGCGGTGACGCCGTCGACCGCCACGTGGCCGCCGAAGCGGATGGTCAGGTCCTGGGTCTCGAGGACGGGCATGGGCCTTCCCTGGCGTGGCGGACGGCCGGCGGCGCCGGCAAGGCCGGCGCCGGAGGGGTGCGGTCGGGGTCCGTCAGCGCTTGTTGCGGACCGGGACCGGCATATCCTTGGCGGGGATCGTCGCCACGAGGTCCAGGATGTCGGTGTCGGTGGCGCCCTTCTTGATGCGCCAGTGGTACATCTCCTGGAGCGCCTGGTGGTCCTGGGCGCGGAACGTCATGGTGCCCTTCGGCGTCTCGAAGCTCAGCCCTTCCATGGCGGCGATGAGCTTCTCGGTGTCGGTCGACCCGGCCTTGGTCAGGGCGGCCACCACGGCCGCGGCGGCCGAGAAGCCGCCGGCGACGAAGAAGTCCGGCGGCGCGTTGTAGCGCTTCTGGTACTCGGCCTTGAGCCAGTCGTTCTGGGCGTTCTTCGGGAAGTCGTAATAGTAGTAGATCCCGCCCTCGGCGCCGGCGAACTGCTTCCAGGAGGCCATCACGGGCAGGAGGTTGCCGCCGGGCGCGAGCATGATCTCGAACCGGTCCGGCTTCATGTCGACGAACTTCGCCATGGGATGCGCGCCGGCCCAGATGAAGCCGATGATGCGCTTGCCGGGCTTGTCCTTGAGCGCGCCGAACAGGCGCTCGGCGAAGGGGGCGAAGTCGGCCGTGTTGCCGGCCGCGTATTCCTCGGCGACGATCTTCGCCTTGGGCCGGATCGCCGCGAGGGCCTCGCGGAAGGCGGCGACGCCGTCGCGGCCGAAGGCGGTGTCGAGGGCCATCATGCCGATCGCGACCTCGCCGTCGGGGATCGCGGCGGCCGCCGCGTAGGCGTCCTGGGTCGAGGAGCGGCCGGTTCTGAAGACGTAGCGGTTCCACTTCTCGCCGGTGATGGAGTCGGCGACCGCCGGCTCGACGATCAGGACCTTCTTGAACTCCTCGGCGACGGGCAGCATGGCGAGCGCGACGGGCGAGCCGGTGGTGCCGACGGCGAGGTCCGCCTTGTCGTCGCCGTAGCATTCCTCGAGCAGGCTCTTGCCCCGGTCGGGCTTCAGCTGGTCGTCCTTGACGAGCACCGTGATCTTGTCGGCTCCGACCTGAAGGGTGCCCTTGGTCAGGTGCTCGAGGCCCATCATGAAGCCGTTCTCGGTCTGCTTGGCATAGGCCTCGAGCGGACCGGTCTTGCCCGCGATGAGGCAGACCTTGATCTCCTTCGCGCCGGCGGCGCCCGCCGCCACGAGCCCGAGGACCGCCGCCGCGACCCCCGTCAGCCACTTCGAACCCGACATCGCCACCTCCCGAACCGGCGCTCCTCCGCCGCCTCTCCCCGAGACGTCGGATCGCCGATCATGAAGATGTACAATCCCTTGGCGGCGACCGTCCATCCCCGACCGTGCAATCCTTCCGGCCCGCGCTAGTCGAGGAACTCGACCCGGGTGCCCTTGCCGACCAGCCGGGCGAGGCGCTCGACGTCCCAGTTGGTCAGGCGGATGCAGCCGTGGGAGTAGCTCTTGCCGACCTTGCCGGGCTCGGGCGTGCCGTGGATGCCGTAGGTCGGCACGTCGAGGTCGATCCAGACCGCCCCGACCGGATTATTCGGGCCGGGATTGATCGTGAACTTGCGGTCGGCGCCGACACCCTTGAAGGCGAATTTCGGATCGTAGGTGTAGGTCGGGTTGCGGGCGACCGCCGTCACCGTGGCGCCGCCCTCCGGTGCGGGCTTCTCGGTCGAGCCGATGGAGGCGGGGAAGATGGCCGCGAGGCTGTCGTCGGCCCGGTAGGCATAGAGCCGCCGCTCGCCCTTGGTGACCGCGATTCGGGTGACCCGGTCGGCTTCGGCGGGGATCTCGGGCTTGCGGTCGGGATCGAAGGGGGAGACGGCGGCGACGACGATCTCCCGGCCGGGCTCGTCGAAGCGCGTACCCGGGTTCAGCGCCGACAGGAGGCCCTCGGACATGTGGAAGCGTTCGGCCAGCATCTCGCGGGGCGAGCGGTAGCCTAACCGATCGAGGCCGGCCTGCTCCTCCATCTTGTCGGGGATCTCGGTCACGAAGGGGCCGCGCACATCGTCGTCGGTTATGCGGTAGCGGACCAGCACCGGCTCACCGTCCTCCCGGCTCAGCGCCTCGAAGACGTCGCGGGCGGGATCGCCGTTGCCGCCGAGCTTCTCCAGGCGGGCATAGGCGTCGATCGCCTTGCGGGTGTTCTCCCCGTCGCGGCCGTCGATCTCGCCGGGCGAGACCAGGGCGCGGTCGAGGAGGACCTGCAGCTTCACCAGGTGGGGCAGCGGATCCTTGGACTCCTTCGGCAGCGGCCGGAAAGCCGCTTCGTTGACCGACTCCAGGGTGAGGCGGTCGGCGGCGAGCGCCGGGCCTCCCAGGGCCAGGGCGATCGCGACGGCAAGGGCGGGCAGGCTTCTCAACGCAATCATCGGCGAACCTCGGGCGCTGCTGGATGGTGATGACCAACGCCGCGGCCCCTCAAAGGGTCCGCTTCACTGGCAGATCCGATAGCCGTTGCGCCGCCGGGCGAGGTCGAGGTGAAGGTGGGTCTCGTGGGACGGGTCCGTCCCCGGCCCGAGGACGGTGGTGAAATGGACGCAGGCGCGCGCCCGGACGGCGCGGGCGAATCGGGCCGTCGGGCCGTCGTCCTCGTCGGCGACGCGCGCCACGTCGAAGGCCGGCCCGCTCTCCAGACGGATGCCGGCGATGTCGACGCCGTTGGCGATGCCGTGCTCGCTCAGCTTGGCGCCGGACCGGCCGTTGCGCGGCCGGCACTGGTAGGACGTCCCGATGGAGAGCGACTTCGGGCGCGTCTCGAAGGCGGCTTCCGATTCCGCGGCGACGTCGCGGGCCCAGAGGGCGAGCGCCTCGGCCATGGGGCAGACCGTGACGGCTGGCGGCGCGAGGGCGATCCCGGCGCCCACCGAGCGGACCTCCAGCGGCGCCGGCACGCTGCAGCCGTTGTCCGCCTCGATCGGGGGCAAGGGCTTCGCCTCCACCCCGAGGGCCGCGAGCCGCGCCAGGCAGGCCTGCGCCTCCCCGTCGGTGAGGACGATCGGCTCGGGCGGTGGCGGGGGTGGCGGCGGGACCGGACGCGTCGCGTCGGGTTCCTTGCCGCCCTCCGGCGCCGCCGGAGACTGGCCGGCCTCCGGCTGGGGGGGCGCCTGTGCGGGCTTGGCCTGTGGCGCGGCGGGCAACCCGGCGGGCTCGGGCGGCCGGTCCGGCGTCTCGTCGGGCTTCGGTCTTGGCGCGCCCGGGATCGCGGCCTGGGTTCTCGTCTCCGGCTTCGCCTGCGGCGCCGGGGACGCCGGGGCCGCAACGGTCGGGCGGGGCGCGGCGCGCGGGCGGCGGGGCGCCTTGCGGGCGGGCTTGTCGGGCGGCACGAGGCCGAGGTCCTGCCCCAGGCGGCGCACCACGGACTGCGCGCCGGCCGGCTCCACCGTCCAGACCGCCGCCCCGAGCCCGATCAGGCCGGCGGCCATCACCTTCGCCACGCTGCGCATGTCCGCCCTCCCGACCGCTCGACAGGAACAACGCATGAGGGGGCCGGAAAGGTTCGTTGCGGAACCGCGAGGGAGGCGGGACGTTCACGGGCCGACACCACGGAGGACGCGCCCCATGAACCTCGTCGATCTCGGTCTCAGGACGGCGGTCACCGGAACGCTCGCAAGCCTCACCAGTGCCGCCGCCGCGGCCCAGCTCGCCCGCTCCGAGGGGGCCGGCGCCCTGCAGCCGACCAATTCGACCAGCCACTGGCTCAACGGCGACGGCGCGGGACGGATCCGGGAGGCCGACCTCGCCCATACGGGGGTCGGCGCGGCGACGCATTTCGGCTCGGGGATGTTCTGGGCGGCGATCTTCGAGGCCTGGCGCGGCGCGCGGCCTCCGCGGAGCGTCGGCACGGACCTGCGGGACGCGGCGCTGATGGCACTGGTGGCGGCGGTGGTCGACTACGGCGTCGTGCCGCGGCGGGTCACACCGGGCTGGGAGACGGTCCTGCCACCCCGCTCGATCGGGCTCGTCTACGGCGCGCTGGCGATCGGGCTGGCGGCAGGCGCGCTGATGTCGCGCGATCCGGACTGAACGGCGGCGGGGGACGACGTCACTGGAAGGCCTCGGCCCAGGCCCGGCCCTTGGTGGTGATGGTCGGCGGCCGGCCGGACCCTTCGCGGGCCGCGAGGCCGAGGCGGACGAGAACCGCGACGGCCTCCGCATCCTGCGGCGTGGGCTCGAGCCCGACGCTCATCCCGACCAGCACGTCGAGCGGCTTCGAAGCGATGGCGCGATCGGTCACGGATCCCTCCCGGCCAAGGTTGGACGACGGGCCCGAAGATCGGCGACGCGGGTACGGGTGTAAAGCTTGGCAGTAGCAGGGTACCAAAACGCACGGCCTAGTCGCGCGCGCCCTCCGACGGGCGCGCGCCGGCTGCCGATCAGGCGAATTCCATGATCACCGCGTCGACAGCCAGGCTGTCGCCAGGCTTCGCCTTGACGGCCTTGACGGTCAGGTCGCGCTCGGCGCGGAGCACGTTCTGCATCTTCATGGCCTCGACCACGGCGAGCGTCTCGCCGGCCTTGACCTCCTGCCCCTCGGCGACCTCGATGGAGACGACCAGCCCGGGCATGGGGCAGAGGAGGAAGCGGGAGGTGTCCGGCGGCGCCTTCTCGGGCATCAGCCTGTCGAGGCGGGCGATGCGCGGCGTCATGGCCTTGGCGATGCAGGAGATGCCGCGGTAGCGCAGTTCCGCGCCGTTGGGGACGGGACGGACCTGGATGGTCACCTCGCGGTGGCCGACCTGGCCGGTCCACAGGGCCTCGCCCGGCTGCCAGCGGGAGACGACGCTGACGGCCGTCTCGGCGTCGCCGATCACCATGTCGAGTTCGAGCGGCACGGAGGCGAAGCCCTCGGTGACGGAGACGGGGATGTAGTCCTTGTCGAGCTTGACCAGCCAGTCGCGGCGGACCTCGCCGGTGGCCGGGCGGAAGCGGCCGGGGAGCGCTTCCAGGCGGTCCTGGCGGATGACCTCCATGGCGACCGCCGCGGCCGCCAGGAGCGGCTTGGCGGCTTCGTCGACGGCGCGGACGCCGAAGCCGTCCGGGTATTCCTCGCGGATGAAGCCGGTGGACAGCCGCCCCTCGCGCCAGCGCGGATGGTGGTGAAGCGACGTCAGGAAGGGGATGTTGTGCTGGATGCCGTCGATCACGAAGGCGTCGAGGGCGTCGGACTGCGCCTCGATGGCCTCCAGGCGGGTCGGGCCGTGGGTCACCAGCTTGGCGATCATCGGGTCGTAGAACATGGAGATCTCGGAGCCCTCGACGACGCCGGTGTCGTTGCGGACCGTGATCTCGCCGTCCGAGCCCTCCTCCGGCGGCCGGTAGCGGACCAGACGGCCGATGGAGGGCAGGAAGTTGCGGAAGGGATCCTCGGCGTAGATGCGGCTCTCCACCGCCCAGCCGGTGAGGGTCACGTCCTTCTGCCGGATCGACAGTTCCTCGCCGGCGGCGACACGGATCATCTGCTCGACGAGGTCGATGCCGGTGACGAGCTCGGTGACGGGGTGCTCGACCTGGAGGCGCGTGTTCATTTCCAGGAAGTAGAAGTTCCGGTTCTGGTCGGCGACGAACTCGACGGTGCCGGCGCTGTCGTAGTTCACGGCCTTGGCGAGGGCGACCGACTGCTCGCCCATGGCGCGGCGGGTCGCCTCGTCGAGGAGCGGCGACGGGGCCTCCTCGATGACCTTCTGATTCCGGCGCTGGATCGAGCACTCGCGTTCGCCGAGGTAGACGACGTTGCCGTGCTTGTCGCCGAGCACCTGGATCTCGATGTGGCGCGGGTCGACGATAAACTTTTCGACGAAGACGCGGTCGTCGCCGAAGCTCGCCGCCGCCTCGTTGCGGGACAGCGTGAAGCCCTCGCGACACTCCGCGTCGTTCCAGGCGATCCGCATGCCCTTGCCGCCGCCGCCGGCCGAGGCCTTGATCATCACCGGGTAGCCGATCTGGCGGGCGATCTCGACGGCGTGGTCGGTGCTCTCGATGGTGCCGAGGTGGCCGGGCACGGTCGACACCTTTGCGGCGTTGGCGAACTTCTTCGATTCGATCTTGTCGCCCATCGCCTCGATGGCGCGCGGGTTCGGGCCGATGAAGACGATGCCCTTTTCGGCCAACGCCACCGGGAAGGCGGCGCGCTCGGAAAGGAAGCCGTAGCCTGGGTGGACGGCCTCGGCGCCGGTGTCGAGGCAGGCCTGCACGATCTTGTCGATCAGCAGGTAGGACTGGGCGGCCTGGGGCGGGCCGATGTGGATCGCCTCGTCGGCCATCTCGACATGCACGGCGTCCCGATCGGCGTCCGAATAGACCGCGACGGTGCGGATGCCCATCCGCCTGGCGGTCTTCATGACCCGGCAGGCGATCTCGCCGCGGTTGGCGATCAGGATCTTCTTGAACATGTCTGGCCTGCCCCGCTCGCTTCTGTCCGGAAAGCGCAAGGGTTCTAGGCGCTTCGCCGCCGTCCCGCAACTTGGCCGAAGGACGCAATGGCGCGGTGTATCGCAGCACTCACAGGACCGGGGCGAAGACCCGGAACAGGACCGCGCCGAGCCCGGCCGCAGCCAGCGAAACGGCGAGGATCAGGCGGCCGTAGCCCCTGCCCCCGATCCAGAAGGCATAGACGGTCTTCATCACGATATTGGCCCCGACCGCGCAGAGGATCGCGGCGGCGGCGGTATCCATCGTCAGGGACGTCCCCGCCATCCGGCCGGCCGAGAGCACCACGGCGTCGATGTCGGCGAAGCCGGACAGGGCCGCGAAGGCGAGGTATCCGGCCGGGCCGGCGTTGTCGGCGAGGATCTTGGAGACGGCCAGCACGCCGGCGAGCAAGAGGCCGAACCGGAAGGCGGCTAGGGGCTCGAACGGGTTGGCGAAGCCGTTCCGGTCGGCCTGCGCGGGCGCGGGCGCGGCGCTGCGGCGGTAGAGGACGGCGGCGCCGGCCAGGAAGGCCGCTCCGGCGCCGCCGAGCGCCGGTCCGAGCATCGGCGCCAGTCCGGGCGCGAGCAGCAGCGCGATGGAGAGTACCTTGAAGACCGAGACCGCGCCGGCCGCCGCCGTGCCGGACGCGAGAAGCGCGGCCAGGGCGGGCGCCTCCGCGGCGCGGCGGCCGTTGTCGAGGGTCACGACGGTCGAGGAGACGAGGCCGCCGGCCGCGCCGGCGAACAGGATCCCGCGTGATTCGCCCGCCAGCTTGACGGCGATGTAGCCCGCGAAGGACAGCGCGGCGATCAGCACCGTCATGGCCCAGACGTCGTGCGGGTTGAGCGCGTTCCAGGGATCCAGCGTGCGGTCCGGCAGGATCGGCAGGACGATGACCGTCATGGCGAGGAGGACGAGGCTCGCGCGGAGTTCCGTCCAGGTCAGCCGGCGCAGCCAGCCGTGCAGGACCGGCTTCAGGGCCAGGAGCGCGGCCGTGGCGACGCCGGCGGCAGCGGCGGCCCTCATGTCGCCCAGCACGGCAAGGACGCCGAGGCCGAACACGACCACGGCGGCGACCGGCGTGGTCACCGAATGGGATCCGTCCGCCGCGCTTTCGCGCCACTTGAACAGCAGCACCGCGCCGATCGCGCCGCCGCCCAGGACCAGGATCGCGGCGGGGCCGAGGCCGACGCTGTGGAGGGCCCCGGCGAGCCCGCCGGAGAGGCCGACCAGCGAGAAGGTGCGCAGGCCCGCGGTGCGTCCGCCTTCGACCTCGGCGCGATCCTTCCAGCCGCGCTCGACGCCGACCAAGAAACCGATGGCGAGCGCGAGGGACAGTCGGACGAACAGGTCGGGAAGGACGAGGTCGGGCATCGGCCGAACGGACAAGGTCCCGGCGGAGCGGTCAAGTCAGGGATGTGCCGGGTGCTTGTGGCGCGTGCCGACGCCTGTCATCAAGGGAGGAAGCACCGGCGAGGGCGGTGCGCCCGGAGAGTCCAACCATGTTCCGCACCCAGGCCGCCGGCTTCGACGACAGCTATGCCTGGTTCAGGCTGGCGGTCGCGCTCGTTCTGTCGACGATCGGCGGGGTCGGGATGTGGTCGGTCGTCCTGGTGTTGCCGGCGGTCCAGGCCGAGTTCGGCGTCGCGCGTGGGGCCGCCTCCTTCCCCTACACCATGACCATGGCGGGCTTCGCCATCGGCGGCGTGCTGATGGGGCGGCTGATCGACCGCTACGGGATCGTCCGCCCGGTCATGGGCGGCATCGTCAGCCTGGCGACCGGCTACGTGCTGTCGGGCTTCGCCGGGACGCTGTGGCAGTTCGCGGCGATCCAGGGCCTCCTGATCGGATTCGGCAGTTCGGCGACGTTCGGGCCGCTGCTCGCGGACGTGTCGATGTTCTTCCGTGCGCGGCGCGGCCTCGCGGTCGCGCTCTGCGCCTCGGGCAACTACCTGGCGGGCACCTTCTGGCCTCCGGTCATCCAGCATTTCATGGCGGGTTCGGGCTGGCGGTCGACGCAGATCGGCATCGGGCTCTTCTGCCTTGCCACCATGCTGCCGCTGGCGCTCCTGCTGCGGCCGAAGCCGCCCGAACAGCCGGCGCCGACCGGCGCGCTCTCGGCCGCGGGGCGCCTCTCGGCGCTGGGGCTCTCGGCCGGGCAGATGCAGGCCTTGCTCGTCGCCGCCGGGCTCGCCTGCTGCGTGGCGATGTCGATGCCGCAGGTGCACATCGTCGCCTACTGCGTCGACCTCGGCTACGGGATGGCGCGCGGGGCGGAGATGCTGTCGCTGATGCTCGGGCTGGGGATCGTCAGCCGGATCGCCTCGGGTTTCGTCGCGGACAGGATCGGCGGGGTGGCGACCCTGATGATCGGCTCGGTCATGCAGGGCGTCGCCCTCGTGCTCTACCTCTTCTCGGACGGGCTCACGTCGCTCTACGTGGTGTCGGCGGTGTTCGGGCTCTTCCAGGGCGGCATCGTGCCGAGCTACGCCATCATCGTGCGGGAGTATTTCCCGGCCGGCGAAGCCGGGTCGCGGGTCGGCCTCGTCCTGATGGCGACGCTGGTCGGCATGGCCTTCGGCGGCTGGCTGTCGGGGGCGATCTACGACCTCACCGGCAGCTACGCGGCGGCGTTCCTGAACGGGATCGGCTGGAACCTCGCCAACGTGGCCATCGCCGCCTTCATCCTGACGCGCGGGCGGCCCGGGCGGCTCGCCACCGCCTGAGCGACGCCCGTCAGTGCGTCGCGTCGGGCATGCTCGCCTTCTTCTTCGCCATGAAGGCCTGCAGGGCCTCGTCGATGCCCGGGTCGAGCGGCGGGGCCTCGTAGTCGGCGAGCATCTTCTTCCAGATCTTGTTGGCGCGCTGGGCGGCGTCCTGGCTGCCCTCGGCCATCCACTGCTCGACCGAATTGTTGTCGGCGATGCCGGAGCGGTAGAAGGCGGTCTCGAAGTTCGCCTGGGTGTGGGCGCAGCCGAGGAAGTGGCCGCCGGGGGGGACCTCGCGGAAGGCCGCGAGCGCCTGGCCGTTGTCCGAGAGGTCGATGCCCTTGGCCAGCACGTGCATCATGCCGAGCTGGTCGCAGTCCATGACGAACTTCTCGTAGGACGAGGCAAGGCCGCCCTCCATCCAGCCGGCGGCGTGGAGCACGAAATTGGTGCCCGCGTGGATGGTCGGAATCAGGGTCTGGGCGCTCTCGTAGGCGGCCTGGGCGTCGGGGACCTTGGAGGCGCAGAGGGAGCCGCCGGTGCGGAAGGGAAGCTTCATGCGGCGGGCGAGCTGGGCGGCGCCGTAGATCGCGAGGCTGGCCTCGGGGGTGCCGAAGGTGGGGGCGCCGGACTGCATGGAGAGGGTCGACACGAAGGTGCCGAAGATGACCGGCGCGCCCGGGCGGACGAGCTGGGTGAAGCTGACGCCGGCGAGCACCTCGGCGAGGACCTGCGTCAGCGTGCCGGCGACCGTCACCGGGCTCATGGCGCCTGACAGGATGAAGGGGGTGATGATGCAGGCCTGGTTGGCGCGGGCGTAGGCCTCGGCCGAGCCCAGCATGGTGGCGTCCCAGACGAGCGGCGAATTGGCGTTGATGAGCGAGGTGACCACCGTGTTCGACTGGAGGAACTCCGCGCCGAACAAGATCTCGGCCATCGCGACCGTGTCCTTCGCCCGCTCCGGATGCGTGACCGAGCCCATGAACGGCTTATCGGAATAGCGCATATGCGCGTAGACCATGTCCAGGTGGCGCTTGTTCACCGGCAGGTCGACGGGCTCGCACACCGTGCCGCCCGAATGGTGCATGAAGGGGCTCTGGTAGGCGAGCTTCACGAAGTTGCGGAAGTCCTCGATGGTGCCGTAGCGGCGGCCCTGGTCGAGGTCGTGCACGAAAGGCGAGCCGTAGACCGGGGCGAAGACGGTGTCCTTGCCGCCGATGTGGACGCTGCGCTCGGGGTTGCGGGCGTGCTGGACGTAGTCCTGCGGCGCGGTGCGGATCAGGCTGCGGGCGAGGCCGCGGGGAAAATGCACGCGTTCGCCGCGGACGTCGCAGCCGGCCTGGCGGAAGCGCTCGAGCGCGGCGGGATAGTCGCGGAACTCGAGGCCGATCTCCTCCATCAGGGTCTCGGCATTGTGCTCGATGAGGGCGAGCCCCTCCTCGGAGAGGACTTCGGTCAGCGGCAGGTTGCGGGTGATGTAGGGCACCGACACGCCGGACCGGGCCGAACGGGCGGCGCGGCGAGCCTCGCGTCCGCGGCGGCCCTCGCGGGCACCGGCTTCGGGCATGTCGGTCATGACGGCTCCTCCTCGGGGCCGGGGCGGCCCTCATGGTTGTCGAGCGTCGAGCCTAGTGCGACGGAGGGCATGGGGACTGTGCCGGGTCCGTCATCAGGTGGCGCTTCGGCGACAGCGAGGGCTCACCAGCGCACGACGCGGGGCACGACTAGCGCGCCGAGGACCCCGATGGCGACGATCGTCCCGGCGTACCAGGCCGCCACGAAGGGCATGGCGTCCTCGGTGCAGTGCAGTTCGTAGGCGAGCGTGGCGAGGCTGCCGGCGAGAACGCCGGTGGCGAAGCCGGCGCCGCGCAGGTCCGTGGGCGCGGCCTCGCGCAGCGTCAGCACGAGGAGGGCAAAGGGCAGGACGGCGTAGAGCGGGATCGAGGTGAGGCAGTAGCTCCAGCTCGCGCCGAAGACGAGCGCCGGCCAGGCCTCGGGCGGGCTCCAGGAGAGTTCCAGGGCGGCGAGGCTCAGCACGAAAGCGAAGGGAAGCGCCAGGACGGCGGCGGTCTCGGAGAGCTCGGCGCCGGGCCGCGACAAACGCAGCACGGACCAGAGGGCGGCGAGGACCGCGCCGACGGCGAAGATAAGCTTGGCGGCGGCGCGCGGCTCGGCCAGGATCTGCATGAGGTCGGGCCGGGCACCGAGACGCAGCACGACCGCGACGCCCGCGACCGCGAAGGAGACCAGCGCGGCACCGAGCACCAGGCGGCGGGTGCGGTGCCGGTCGACCGGCCCGTGGGCGGCGGCGAGGGTCGAGATCAGGTCTTCGGTGCGCACGCTGGGATCTCGCTTGAGGGCTTCGAGACGGCATTAAAATGGCCGCCATGACCGGGGCCGGCGGAGCGGGGGCGTCTCATCCGGCGAAGATCGCCGAAAGGCGGCGCATGCCGCGGTGGATGGCGACCTTCAGGGCCGTCTCGGTCATGCCGTGAGCGGCGGCGGCCTCGGCGATGGAGTGCCCTTCGAGCTTGACCGCGGCGAAGGGCGCCCGCAGGGGCCCCGGCAGGGCCGCCAGCACCCGGGCGGCGTCGAAGTCGGCCCCGGGGGCGCCCGCCGGGGCAGCGACGACCTCCTCGATGGCCTCGAGCGGAACCGCGCCGCGGGAACGGGCGCCGGCGCGCAGGTGATCGATCACCTTGTGGCGGGCGATGGCGTGGACCCAGGCCGATGCCGGGCGCGACGGATCGTAGGTGTGCAGGCGCGTGTGCACCGCGATGAGGATCTCCTGCAAGACGTCCTCCGCGTCCGCGGCCTGGCCGGGGCCGGCACGGGAGAGGAGACGGCGGACGTGGCCGCGCAGATCGGCGGCGAGCCTCTTCAGCAGGCTCTCGTAGGCGGTGCGATCGCCCGCCTGCGCCTTCGCGACCAGCGCCGCGAGTTCGGTTTCGATGGACATGGGTCGGCTCCCTGACCGAGCCATCGTCTCACGGCCGGTCGCGCCGAGCACATGAACTCTCTTGAAGCGCGATGACATGCCCGTGAGGGGTCAGGTCAATCCGTAGGTGCGGATCGCCGTCTCGCGCCAGAAGCGGCGCAGGTCGGCTTCCGGAGTCCCGGCCAGGATGGCGTCCAGGGCCTCGACCCACTGGACGTAGCGGTGCGACAGCTCGCTGACCGGCCAGTCGCTGCCGTAGAGACAGCGGGCGAAACCGAAGCACTCGATCACGTGCTCGACGTAGGGCCTGAGGCTCGCGACGGTCCAGGCCGGGCCGGCCTCGGTGATCACGCCGGAGACCTTGCAGACCACGTTGGGCAGGCGGGCGAGTTCGGCGATCTGCGCGGCCCAGGGCTCCCGCAGGCCCTCCGCGATGCCGGGCTTGGCGATGTGGTCGAGGACGAAGCGCACCTCCGGGCAGCGGCGGACGAGCTCGATCGCCTCCGGGAGTTGCCAGTGACGGATGCAGAGGTCGAAGGTCAGGTCGTGGGCCGCGAGCGACCGGACACCCTCCAGGAAGTCCGGCGCGAGGACGATCCCGGCGTCGGGCTCGTCCTGGATCAGGCGGCGGATCCCGCGCAGCCGGCCGAGGTCCATGAGCGCGTCAAGGTCCTCCTCGACCGCCCTGCCCTTCTCGACCGGCGCATGGGCGACCACGCCCGCGATCCGCGTCTCGCCCTCGGCGAGGTCGCGCACGAAGCGGGCCTCGTCGAGATGCGCGCCCGGGGCGACCGCCACCTCGACGAAGACCATGCGGTCGACCTCGACGGGTGCGCGGGCGGCGTCGTAGTCGGCCGGCAGCATGCGGCGGTCGATGGCCGGGACGGAAGCCATCCACGGATAGGAGAGCCGGGCCGGATCGTAGAGGTGGACATGGGCGTCGACGATCGAGAAATCCGGCATCCTGCGCCTCCCGGTGTTTTCCGGAAGCAGACCACGGCCGGCGGGGGCCGGCAAGCCGCGCCGACAAGGGGCGATCGTTCGACCGGCGCGAACAATCCATCAAGTTGCCATTTTCCGGAACGAGCCGATATGTCGGCCGACAACAACGGCAGGAGGCTGCCATGGACCTCGCATTGGGCGGAATTCATCACCTTACGGCGGTGACCGCGAACGCATCCGGCAATCTCGACTTCTACACCCGCGTGCTCGGCCTGAGGCTGGTCAAGAAGACCGTCAACCAGGACGACACCAGCGCCTACCATCTCTTCTACGGCGACGGGGAGGCGACCCCCGGCTCGGACATCACCTTCTTCGACTGGCCGGTCGGCCCGGCGCGGCGCGGCACGCACTCGATCGTGCGGACCGCCTTCCGGGTGGCGCCGGACAGCCTGGGCTGGTGGCGCGACCGGCTGACCGGTCTCGGCGTCCCCACCGGGGACGTCGCCGAGCGGCGGGGCCGGCCCTCGCTGACCTTCGAGGACCCGGAGGGGCAGCGGCTGGAGCTGGTGGCGGACGACGCCTCCGTGGCGCATCCCTGGTCGCGCAGCCCGGTGCCGGGCGAGCACCAGCTGCGCGGGCTCGGGCGGATCACGCTCAGCGTCCCGGACTTGGCGCCGACCGAGGTGCTGCTGACCCGCGTCATGGCGATGACGCGCGGGGCGGAACACCGGGACGCCGACTTCACGGGGCCGGTGCACGTCTTCACCATGGGGCCGGGCGGCGCCGGGGCGGAGCTCAACGTGGCGGTCGAACCGGACCTGCCGCCGGCGCGCGACGGGGCGGGCGGCGTCCATCACGTCGCGTTCCGGACACCCGACTACGATGGCCTCCGGGGCTGGACCGACCGCGTGCGCGGCTTCCGCGTGCCGTCCTCGGGCGAGGTCGAGCGCTACTACTTCCGCTCGCTCTACTTCCGGGAGCCGAACGGCATCTTGTTCGAGATCGCCACGGACATTCCCGGCTTCGCGGCCGACGAGCCGATGGAGACGCTCGGGGAGGCACTGTCGCTGCCGCCGTTCCTGGAGCCGCGGCGGGCCTCGATCGAGGCGAACCTCAAGCCGCTCTGAAGGAGGACGCCATGGTCCAGCCGATCGGAGTCACCGGGCCCCACCGGGGCCTCGCCGTCCACACCGCCGGCGCGCCCCTCGGGGCCGCCTCGGCGGCGGTGATCCTCGTGCACGGACGCGGCGCCGACGCGTCCGACATGATGGATCTGGCGCGCCACCTCGCCGCCCCGGGCATCGCCTTCCTGGCGCCCGAGGCGCAGGGGCGAACCTGGTACCCCTACCGCTTCATCGAGCCGGTGGAGCGCAACGAGCCGTGGCTCGGCTCGGCGCTGGCGGTCGTCGGCGGGCTCGTGGCCGCTGTCGAGGCGGAAGGGATCGGGGCGGAGCGCATCGTGCTGGGCGGGTTCAGCCAGGGCGCCTGCCTGGCGCTCGAGTTCGCGGCGCGCAACCCGCGGCGCTATGGCGGGCTGATCGGGCTCTCCGGCGGGCTCATCGGCCCGCCCGGGACGACCTGGCCCGCGGCCGCCTCCTTCGAGGGGACGCCCGTCCTGCTCGGCTGCAGCGACGTCGACCCGCACATTCCGCTCGCGCGGGTGAAGGAGACGGCGGGCGTCTTCGCCGCCGGCGGGGCGGCGGTCGACGAGCGGATCTATCCCGGCATGGGCCACAGCGTGAACCGGGACGAACTGGACGCCGCGACGGCGCTGGTCGCCCGGCTGGCCGCGCCCGAAGGCTGAGCCGAGGGCGCTCAGCCCCCTGCCTTCTGCTCACCCGGGATCTTCACCGGTTCGCCCAAGGTCTCGCGGACATAGAGCTTCTGCACGAGCACGAAGGCGACTACGGTCATCGGGGCGGCGACCAGGATGCCGATCGGACCGAAGAGGGTCCCGAAGGCGATGACGGCGAAGAGAAGCAGCGCGGGCGGGATCGAGACGAGCCGGAGTTGGACGATCGGGGTGATGACGTTCGATTCGAGCTGCTGGATGACGACGAAGAGGCCGAGCGTCCACAGCGCGGTCGACATGTCGATGGTGAGCGCGAGGAGCACCGCCGGGACCGCGCCGGCGATCGGACCGACGACCGGGATGAACTCGGCCAGCCCCGCGAAGATGCCGAGGGCGACGGGCGCCGGCAGGCCGAGGAACCAGGTGCCGAGGCCCGCCAGGGTGCCGACCACCCCCATGGCGATGACCTGCGCCAGAAGCCAGAGCTTCAGGGCGCGGCCGCATGTGTCGAGGGCGTCCTCGATGCGCTCGTGGCGCTCCGGCGGGAAGAGCTTGACCAGCCCCGCCTTGTAGATCCTGGGGTCGACGGCGAGGAAAACGCCCCCGACGATCACCAGGACGAGGTTCGTGACGCTCGCGAAGACCATGGTGCCGAGCGTCGTGATCTGCCCCATCAGCGTCTTGGAGAGGTCCGCGACCGCGCCGCCCTGCTGGTCCTGCAGGGAACCGCCGCTGCCGTTGAGGGCCGGCAGGGAGATGCCGAGCTGGGTCTCCAGGTAGCGCACCACGTCGGGCAGCCGCTGGCCGAACTCGCCGAGCTGGTTCTTCACCTGGGCACCGACCAGGACGGCGAGGAGCGCGACCATGCCGATGACGAGAAGGACCGCCGCGATCAGGGCATAGCGGCGACGCAGGCGCGTGTGCCGGCAGATCGGGACCGCAGCGGCATCGAAGACGACACCGACTACCACGGCCGCGAAGGCGAGGAGGAGGCTCTCGCGCACCTGCCAGGCGGCGAGCGCCAGGGCGAAGACGCCGAGCACGATCAGGGCCTTGCGGACGAAGGCGATCTCGTCGCGGGGGTGGGCGGCGGGGGGCGGTGCGGGAACGGCGGCCGGCCCGGGAAGCGGTTCGGATGCGGGTATGGAAGCCTCCTCAAGCCGGCGTGCAGCGGAGGAACGGCCGGCCGGCGCGCTTGTTCCTGGTCACGGCCCGGGAGACGGAACAACCCGGGCGGGTCCTCGTTCGGCGGCAGGACGAAGGTGCCGGCACGAGGTCGGCACAAGGCTCCGGACCGCGAGCGGGAGTGCCGACCCATGCCCTATCGCCCTCCG
The DNA here is from genome assembly GCF_037203705.1 of Prosthecomicrobium sp. N25. Taxonomy (NCBI): domain Bacteria; kingdom Pseudomonadati; phylum Pseudomonadota; class Alphaproteobacteria; order Hyphomicrobiales; family Kaistiaceae; genus Prosthecomicrobium; species Prosthecomicrobium sp. N25. Next base: position 2,318,611 of record NZ_JBBCAT010000001.1, on the reverse strand, counting down.
CGCGTGACGGTCGCCGGCCTGCTGCTCGCGGTCGCCACGGGCGTCGCCGGTGCCCAATCCGGGACGGCGCCCGCGGACCCCGGCCGCGGACGGGGCGTTGTGGTCGGGGCCGGGCCGGGCGGGCAGCGTCAGGCCTGCCTGGCCTGCCACGGGCTGGAGGGCCGGGGCGATCCCGCAGCCGGCTTCCCGCGGCTCGACGGCCAGATGGCGACCTACCTCTACAAGGCGCTCGCCGACTACGCCTCCGGCGTTCGGCCCAACGAGATCATGACGCCGATCGCCAAGGCGCTGACCGAGCAGCAGCGGCGGGACGTCGCGGTCCACTACGCGACCCAGGACCCGACGGGGCCGGGGCCGACCGGGGCGGCCGCGCGCCCGGCCGGTGGCCCGGAGGACTATGGCCTCGTCCAGCGGGGAGCGGTGCTGTCCTCCATCGGTGCCGCCGAGCACGGGGTCCAGGCCTGCCAGAACTGCCACGGGCCGGACGGGGCCGGCCTGGCGCCGCTCGTTCCCGCCCTCGCGGGCCAGCACGAGGGATACCTGCGCGGCCAGCTCCAGGCCTGGAAGGCCGGCCGGCGCGGCGGCGATCCGGCCGGCGTGATGGCCGGCATAGCCCGGCGCATGGACGACCGCGACGTGTCCGCGGCCGCCCGCTACTTCGCGAGCCTGCCACCCGCCCCGCGCTCCGTCTCCGGGGTGGCGGCGATCACGGCCGTGGTTCCGGAGGCGGCCGGCAACCGAACCGCTGCCAGCGGCGCGCCGGCGGGCCAACGGCAAGGAGACCGTCCATGACCGGCACCCGGCCGACTTTCCCCGCGATCCTCATCGTCCTTTCCGGGCTCGTCCTCGGCGGGGCGGGCGCGGCCGTCGCGCAGGGCAACCAATCCGCCGACCAGCTCTCGCAGCAGCCGGGCGCCGGCGGGATCAGCCGGGGCGGCGCCGTCCATGTCGGGGCCAACACGAGCGCCGGGACCACGCTCGGCAACAGCGGGCCGAAGCCCGCGAGCGCCAAGCTGGGACTGACCGATCTCCCGCCGCTTCCCGGCGCCGATCTCTGCAAGGGGCTGGCGGGCACGCCGGCGGAGGCCGACTGCCTCGCCAAGGTGACGGGCAAGTAGACGAATTTCTTCTCTGTTTCGGAGTGGCATCGTGAGCGAGACCCTGTCGAGACGCGACCTCTTCAAGGTGGCCGGTGCGGCCGGTGCGGCGGCGGCAGCGGGCCCCGCGGCGGCGCAGACGCAGCCTCCGGTGGCCGAGCCTGCCGACGGCGACCGGGTCCTCTTCTTCTTCACGGACCCCGAGGCGCGTTTCGTCGAGGCGGCGGCCGAACGGCTGATCCCGAAGGATCCGCGCTGGCCGGGCGCGGCGGACGCGGGGGTTCTCTTCTTCATCGACCGGCAGCTGGCGAGCGCCTGGGGCGCCGGCGACCGCATGTATCTCAAGGGACCCTGGAAGCCGGAGGCGGCGCCCGAGCAGGGCTACCAGCTCCGCTTCACGCCCGCCGAGCTCTACCGGATCGCGATCGGAGAGATCGGCGAGCACTGCCGGCAGGCCTACGGGGGCAAGGAGTTCTGGGACCTCGGCGAACCCGTCATGGACGAGGTCCTCGGCAAGCTGGAGACCGGCGGAATCGCCCTGCCCTCCCTTCCTTCGGCGGTCTTCTTCGAGACGCTGCTCGCCAACACGATCGAGGGCTTCTTCGCCGATCCGGCCTATGGCGGGAACCGCGGCATGGCGGGCTGGCGGATGGTGGGCTTCCCCGGCGCCTACGCGCAGTTCGTCGACCTCGTCGACGTCCACGGCCACGAGTACCGGCGCGAGCCGATCGGCATCGGCAACACGGCGGCGCGCGAGGCGCACCTCAAGGCGCACGCGTCCCACATGCCCGCCCCGACCGGCGCCGGGCGACCCTGAAGGAGAGCGGCATGCCGATCAGGATGAAGGAGGTGGACGTGGTGCTGGTCGGCGGGGGCATGACGGCGGCCATCGTCGGCAAGCACCTCGCGGAAGCCGGCAAGACCGTGGTGGCGCTCGAGCGCGGACCGATGCGGGACACCGTCCCGGACTTCCAGTCGCCGTCCATGCACGACGAACTCAAATACTCGATCCGCTACGCTCTGATGCAGAACGCGGCGACCCAGACGCTCAGCTTCCGCAACTTCGTCGGCCAGGAGGCGCTGCCGATGCGCCAGCTCGGCTCCTTTCTGCCGGCCGACGGCGTCGGCGGCGCGATGGTGCACTGGAACGGGCAGACCTGGCGCTTCCAGCCCGAGTGGTTCCGCCTGAAGTCCTGGACCGAGGAACGCTACGGCAAGGACCATGTCGGGGACGACGTGACGATCCAGGATTGGGGCGTCAGCTACGAGGAGCTCGAGCCGCACTACGACTTCTTTGAGAAGGTCTGCGGGATCGGCGGGTTCGCCGGGAACCTCCGGGGCGAGACGCGGGCGGGCGGCAATCCCTTCGAGGGGCCGCGGCAGAACGACTATCCCAACCCGCCGATGAAGCAGCCGCTGTCCGGCAAGCTCTTCGCCGACGCCGCCTCCGGCCTCGGCTACCACCCGTTCCCGATGCCCTCCGCGAACCAGACGAGGGCCTACACCAACCCGTACGGGGCGGAGATGCAGCCCTGCATGTATTGCGGCTACTGCGAGACCTACGGCTGCGAGCATTTCGCCAAGGCGAGCCCCCAGATCGCCATTCTGCCGGCGGCGATGAAGAATTCGAACTTCTCGATCCGGCCGCGCAGCCACGTCATCCGCATCGAGCACGACAAGGACGCCCGGATCGCGACCGGCGTCACCTATGTGGACGCCCAGGGGCGCGAGGTCTTCCAGCCAGCCGGCATGGTCGTGCTCTGCGCCTTCGCGCACCACAACCCCATCCTGCTGCTCCAGTCCGGCATCGGCGAGCCCTACGACCCGGCAACGCGGAAGGGCACGGTCGGGCGCAACTACAGCTACCAGACCATGACGGCGGTCAGCGTCTTCTACGACGGGACGCAGCGCATCAACCCCTACATGGGGGCCGGGGCGCTCGGCACGGTCATCGACGACTGGAACAACGGCAGCTTCGACCATTCCGGACTCGGCTTCGTCGGCGGCGGCTACATCGCGGCCAACCAGACCTCCGGCCGACCGATCAACCACCACCCGGTCCCGGACGGGACCCCGCGCTGGGGCCGGGCCTGGAAGGAGGCGGTGGCGCGCCACTACAACTCGACCGTGACCCTGTCCCTGCACGGCTCCTCGACGCCGCACCCTGGCAACCATCTCGGCCTCGACCGGACCTATACGGACGCCTACGGCCAGCCGCTGGGCATGATGACCTTCGACTTCCCCTACAACGACCGGCTAATGGCGCGGCACCTCACGGGGAAGATGCGCGAGATCGGGCAGGCCATGGGAGGTCGGTCCATCTCGGTCTCCTGGCTCGCCGACCACTATTCCATCGCGCCCTACCAGACGACCCACAACAGCGGCGGCGCGATCATGGGAACCGACCCGCGGACCAGCGTGGTGAACCGCTACCTGCAGAGCTGGGACCTGCACAATCTCTGGATCATGGGCGCCTCCGCCTTCCCGCAGAACGCCGGCTACAACCCGACCGGCACCGTCGGATCGCTCACCTACTGGGCACTCCAGGCGATCACCGGGGACTACCTGAAGAACCCGCGACCGCTGGTGCAGGCATGAGAGGCTGCATGGGCACCATGACGAGGCGATCGACCATGCGCAGCAGCTTGACGGTCGGGCTCGCGGCCGCCGCCCTGGCTGCCGCCGCGGCTCCGGTGGCGGGCCAATCCGGAGACCCGGCGATCGCCCGCGGGCAGATGGTCGCCCTCGGGTCCGGCATGGACCAGGGGCAGCCGGCCTGCGTGCAGTGCCACGGAATGGACGGCGCGGCGGACGCGTCGGGCGGCGTCCCGCGCATCGGCGGGCAGAGCGGCTGGTACCTCTACAAGACCCTCGGCGACTACGCCTCCGGGCTGCGCCGGAACGACGTGATGACCCCGGTCGCGCGGGCGCTCGGCGAGACGGAACGAGCCTCCGTGGCGGCCTGGTACGCGGCGGTCGCCCCTGCCACGGGCGCGGGGCATCCGGCGGCGGCGGCCGCGCCGGCCGATCTCCTGCAGACAGGCGGCGCGCTCGCGGCGGCCGGGGACCCGACACGCGGGGTGGCGGCCTGCGCGGGCTGCCACGGCCCGAACGGGATCGGCATGGCGCCGGTCTCGCCCGCCCTCGCCGGCCAGCCGGCCGCCTACCTCGCCGCGCAGTTGCGCGCCTGGAAGGAGGGGCGGCGCAGCGGCGACGCGCTCGACGTGATGAAGCAGGTCTCCACGGCTCTCTCGGAGGATCAGATCCGGGCCGTGGCGGCCTACTATGCCGCCATTGCGCCCGCCCCCGCCGGGGTGGGGGCCGCCCCCGTCGCCTCGGAGGCGGCACGGGGCCCGACGGGGGCGACGGGGTCGTCCGGGGAAAAGCCGCCGCTCCTGCCCGGGGGCGGCGCGTCCGGCCTGCGTGGCGACCGTCCGCCCCAACCGGCCGCCGGCCCCGCGTCCGGGAACTGACCGCCGTGGCCCGACACCCGACGCGGCGCGGCGCGGCCATCCTGATCCTCGGCGGTTTCGCCCTGGCGAGCCCGCCAGCGGCGGCGCAGCCTGCCGGCGGTTTCGGGGACGCGGGACGCGGGCGCGCCGTCGTCGAACGGGTCGCCTGCGGGGTCTGCCACCGGATCCCGGGCGTGGCGGGCGCCAGGGGCATCGTCGGGCCGCCGCTCGACGGCTTCGCGGCGCGGCCGCTCCTGGCGGGCCAGTTGCCGAACCGGCCCGAGACGGTCGCACGCTTCGTCGAGGATCCGCCCGCGCTGGTGCCGGCCACGGGCATGCCGCGGATCGGTCTCAGCGGCGAGGAGGCGCGGGACGTGGCCGCCTTCCTGGGTACCCTGAAGTGAGGGGCGCGGCGCGGGCGCAGGCACGGCTTCTCTCCCAACGGGGCGCCCGGGCCGCGGCGGCCGGGGCGGTGTTGCTGGCCTTGCCGGGCTGCAAGGGCGCGCAATCGGCCCTGGACCCGGCCGGACCGGAGGCGCGGGCGGTCGCGGACCTGCACTGGCTGATGACCACCGGAGCAGTGGGCATCTTCGCGCTGGTGGCGATCCTGACCATCGGGGCGATCCTGATCCGCTCGGACGAGCGGGCGCCGGGGAATGAATGGTTCGTGCTCGGGCTCGGCATCGCCTTCCCGGTGGTCGTCCTTTCCGCTCTCCTCTGGCACGGGCTGTCGCTCGCGCGCGACCTTGTCGTCACGGGAGCGCCGGCGCTGCGGGTCGAGGTGACCGGGGAGCAATGGTGGTGGCGGGTCGCCTACCTGGACTCCAAGGGCGCGGTCCGGCTCGCCGACGCGAACGAGATCCACGTGCCTGCGGGGGCGACGGTCGAGGTGGTGCTGAACACCGCGGACGTCATCCATTCCTTCTGGGTGCCGAGCCTGGCCGGCAAGCTCGACATGATCCCGGGCCGCACCAACCGCTTCCGCATCGCGGCGTCCCGGCCGGGGATTTACCGCGGCCAGTGCGCGGAGTACTGCGGCGGCCAGCATGCGCTGATGGCTTTCACGGTGGTGGCGCTGGAGCCGGCGGCGTTCGAGGCCTGGTGGGCCCGGTCCGCGGGGGACGCCGCCGCGCCCGTCACCGAGGCGGAGCGGCGCGGGGCGGCGCTGTTCCAGGTGCAGGGATGCGGGGCCTGCCACACGGTCCGGGGCACCGAGGCGGCGGGGACGGTCGGGCCGGATCTCACCCGGCTCGGCAGCCGCACGACGATCGCGGCCGGGACCTTCCCGCGCAATCCGGGCACGCTCGCCGGCTGGGTCGCCTCGGCGCAGCACCTGAAGCCGGGCAACCGGATGCCGTCCTACGACCGGCTGGAGGGGCGGCAGCTGCGGGACCTCGCCGCCTACCTGGAGAGCCTGAAATGACCGACGCGCGCCTCGGCATCCCGGTCCGCGCCGAGCCGGGCCTGCGGGAGCGGGCCATGCCGCTTCCGAACCCGGGGCCGCGGCCGGCCGGCGAAGTGGAGGCCCTCGCGCGGGTCTGGGCACGGCCGCGGGGCTGGCGGGCCTTCTCGGCGGTGAACAACACCTTCGTCGGCCTCCTCTACATCGGCACGGCGCTGCTCTTCTTCGTGCTCGCAGGCGTGGTCGCACTGGTGATGCGGGTCCAGCTCGCCCAGCCGGGCCTCGACGTCGTCGGCGCGTCGACCTACAACCAGCTCTTCACCATGCACGGAACGGTCATGATGTTCCTGTTCGCCGTGCCGGTGGTGGAGGCGTTCGGGGTCCTGCTCCTACCCAACATGCAGGCGGCGCGCGACCTGCCCTTCCCGCGCCTGTCGGCCTACGCATTCTGGGCCTACGCGATCGGCGGGCTCGCCTTCTTTGCCAGCCTCTTCTTCGGGCTGGCGCCGGACGGCGGCTGGTTCATGTACCCGCCGCTGACCTCGAAGGACTACTCGCCCGGGGTCAACGCGGACTTCTGGCTCCTCGGCATCGGCTTCATCGAGATCTCGGCGATCGCCGGGGCGGTCGAGATCATCGTCGGGGTGCTGAAGACCCGGGCGCCGGGACAGTCCCTCGACAAGCTGCCCATCTACGCCTGGTCCATGCTGGTCTTCGCCATGATGATCGTCGTGGCGTTCCCGGCCGTGATCGTCGCCACGCTGCTGCTCGAGCTGGAGCGCGCCTTCGGCTGGCCCTTCTTCATCGCGGCCAAGGGCGGCGACCCGATCCTGTGGCAGCACCTCTTCTGGTTCTTCGGGCACCCGGAGGTCTACGTCATCTTCCTGCCGGCGGCCGGGATGGTCTCCATGATGGTGTCGGCCCTGGCGGGCGTGCCGCTGGTCGGCTACCGGCTCGTGGTGCTCGCGCTTCTCGGCACCGGCTTCCTCTCCTTCGGGCTCTGGGCGCACCACATGTTCGCGACCGGGCTGCCGACCCTCTCGCTCGGATTCTTCTCGGCGGCCAGCATGGCGGTGGCGGTGCCGACCGGGGTCCAGATCTTCGCCTGGATCGCCACCATCGCGGCCGGCCGCCTCGGGCACTCGACGCCGACCCTCTTCCTGCTCGGCTTCCTGTTCATCTTCGTCATCGGCGGCCTGACGGGCGTGATGGTGGCGATGATGCCCTACGATTGGCAGGTCCACGACACCTACTTCATCGTCGCGCATCTCCACTACGTCCTGATCGGCGGCATGGTCTTTCCGCTCTTCGCCGCCTTCTACTACTGGGCGCCGGTCGTCTCCTCGCGGCCCCTGTCGGAGACGCTCGGGAAGACGTCATTCTGGCTGATGTTCGTCGGGGTGAACGTCACCTTCTTCACCATGCACCTGACGGGCCTCGCCGGCATGCCACGGCGGGTCTACACCTACATTCCGGAGGTCGGCTGGGGGACGCTGAACCTCATCTCCACGGGAGGTGCCTTCCTGATCGCGGCCGGCGTCGCCGTCTTCCTCCTCGACGCGGTGCTGAACTTCCGACCCTTCGGCGGGCGCCGGGCCGGCAACGTCTGGGGTGCCGGGACGCTCGAGTGGCTGCCCTCGGAGGACTACCAGACGCGCTCTATCCCCCACGTGGCGAGCCGCGAGCCCGTGTGGGACCGCCCGTCCCTCGCCCGCGAGGTCGAGGCCGGCCACCACTACCTGCCCGGGTCGGCCACGGGCCGGCGCGAGACGATCGTCACCAGCCCGGTCGAGGCACGCCCGCAGTACATCCTGGCCCTGCCGGGGCCGAGCTGGGCGTCCTTCCTGGCCGCCGTCTTCACGGCCGCCTTCTTCCTCGGCCTGACCGTGCAGCTCACCGTGCCGGCCTTCGCGTGCGGGGTCCTGGCGATCGTGTCGGTGATGGTCTGGATGTGGGACTGCGACCCGGGCCCCTACCATCCGCCGGTCGACATCGGGGGCGGCATCCGCATCCCCGTGCAGGCGACCGGACCGGTCAGCCACGCATGGTGGGCCATGATGGTGCTCATGGTGGTCTCGGGCATGATCTTCGCCTGCGTGGTCGCCACCTACCTCTATCTCTGGACGGCCAATCCGGGCCGCTGGCCCCCGCCCGGGACGACGCGGGCAGACCCGCTCTGGCCCGTCCTCTCCGCCGGCGCCTTCTTGGCGGGAAGCGCGATCGTGGTCCTGGCCGGGCGCCTGCTGCCGGCCCGGCCCCGCCTGCGGGCCGGCGGAGCGGCGGCGCTGATGCTTGCCGCCGCGCCCTGGCCGGCGCTCGGCGTGGCGGCGGAGGTCGCCGGGCACTGGCAGAGCGGGCTGAGGCCCGACGCGTCGAGCTACGGGGCCGCCGTCTATACGATCTCCACCCTGCAGGGTTTCCTGGCCGCCGTGCTGGCGCTCATGGCGGGCTTCGTCGCGGCCCGGGGATTGTCGTCGCGGCTCGACCGGAGCCGGCGCGCGACCTACGACTGCACGATGCTGCTCTGGCACACCGCGACCGCGCAGGGGCTCGCCGGGCTCGCGCTGGTGCACGGCGTGGCCCGGCTCCTGGCCTGAGGGGACGGCGATGGGCTTCCTCGGACGCGCGACCCTGCTCCTCGGCGGCCTGATCGTCTGGGGCTTGCACTTCGGGGCGATCTACGCCGCGAACACGATCCTCTGCACGTTCCACGGCGGCGGCCCGCCCGTGGGCGGTTTCTCCGCGGTCCAGGCGATCGTGGCCGGCGCGACCCTGGCCGCCGCCGCGGCGCTTCTCTCCATCGCGGCCTTCGCGGGCGCCGGCGGACGCGGGACGACCGACCCGGAGACGGGGCGCTTCGTCGTCCGCGTCACCCGCGGCGCCGCGCTCCTGGCGCTCCTGGCGGTCGCCTGGAACGCGCTCGCGGCCTTCGTGCTGCCGGCTTGCGCTTGAGCGCGGGGAGCGAACCGGAGGCGGCCTCGATCGTTCTGCCCTGGCCAACCCGGAGAGACCACGAGCCGCATGACCCCCGTCCGCATCGCCACCTGGAACGTCCACAGCTGCATCGGCACCGACGGCGTTCTGAGCCCGCGCCGCATCGCCGAGGTGATCGCCGAGACGGGCGCGGAGGTGGTGGCCCTGCAGGAGCTGGACGTGGGGCGCCGGCGCACGGGCCGGATCGACCAGGCGGAGGCGATCGCCCTCGAGCTCGGCATGGAGGTCGCCTTCCACCCGGCGCTGCGGGTGGTCGAGGAGGCCTACGGCGACGCGATCCTGTCGACGCGGGCGCTGCGGCTCGTCAAGGCGGACGCCCTGCCCGGCTGGAGTTTCGGGGCGCGCTTCAGGGCGGAGCCGCGCGGCGCGCTCTGGGTCGAGGTCGACGTGGACGGGGCGAAGCTGCAGATGATCAACACCCACCTGGGGCTCGTGCCGGCCGAGCAGCGGGCGCAGGTCGCGGCCCTCCTCGGCCCCGACTGGCTGGGCCATCCGCACTGCCGGGAGCCGACGCTGCTCGTCGGCGACTTCAACGCCCCGCCGCTGGGCCGCACCTACCGGACGCTGGCGGCCCGCTTTGCCGACGTCCAGACGGTCCCCGGGGCCGGCAGGGCGCGGGCGACCTTCCCGAGCCGCCTGCCGCTTCTGCGCATCGACCACGCCTTCACGTGCGGGCCCGTCGCGGTGGCGAAGGCCGAGGTCTTCTCCAGCCCGCTCGCCCGGCTCGCCTCGGACCACCTGCCGCTCGTCATCGACCTCGGGCTCGTGCCCGCCCCGGGGAAGCGCAGTGCCGGGAGTCGCCTGGACCCGGTTCCTGAAGCGGCGCTCGAGGCTGGTTCGAGGCTCTAGGCCTGAACCGGTGGCGTGTGCCGCGGGCCGCCGGACGTGGAACCGGCATGCCGCGCCCGGGTTCTCGGTGGAAGGCCGGCCGCGCTCCTGCGGCGGCCGGCCATCACGCGAGGGGTGACCCGTGAACGTCCAGACCCGGCCCCGTGCCGCCGCGCCCGCCAGGCAGACGATCCAGTGGACGCAGGCGGGGGCCGAGGCACCCGGGGCGGACGACGGCGATCCCGCGCCGCCGCCGAAGCCGGCCTGGAAGATCTGGGGTACGCGGCTCCTCTTCGTCGCCGCGCTGGCACTCGGCATCTGGCTGATCCGGCGCACCTTCGCCCAGTACGGCTGGGACCAGATCCGCGACGCGGTCGCGGCCATCCCGCTAAGCCGGCTCGGGCTGGCAGCCTGCTTCGCCGCGGCGAGCTACGCCTGCCTGACGCTCTTCGATGCGCTGGCGGTGCGCTACATCGGCCACCGGCTGCCCTACCGCCGGACGGCGCTGGCCTCCTTCGTCAGCCTTTCGCTCGGCCATTCGATCGGCTTCGCCGGCCTGTCGAGCGGGGCGATCCGCTACCGCTTCTACCGGCGCTGGGGGCTCCGGCTCTCCGAGGTCGCCAAGCTCGTCGTCTTCTGCGGGATGACGGTCGGTCTCGGGCTCGCGGTCCTGGCGGGCATCGCGCTCCTGGCCGATCCCTGGCTCGCCGAACGGGTCACCGAACTGCCGCCCTCGACGTCGCGCCTCGTCGGTGCGGCCTGCCTCGTCGTGCCGGCGCTCTACATCGGGGTCGCGGCGCTGAGGCCCCGGCCGATTCGGCTCTGGCGCTGGACGCTCGAGGTCCCGCGCCTGCGGATCGCGGCGGCGCAGGTGGCGGTCGGCACGGTCAACTTCGCCCTGGTGGCGGCCTGCCTGCACCAGGCGCTCGCGGCCGTGGGCGAGGCGCCCTACCTGGGCGTCGCCTCCGTGTACGTGCTCGCCAACGTGGCCACCCTCGTGACCCATGTGCCCGGCGGACTCGGCATCATCGAGAGCGTCGTGACGACCCTCATCCCGTCCGCGCACGTGATCGGCGCGGTGGTCGTGTTCCGGCTCGTCTACTTCGTCGTTCCGCTGGCCATCGGCACGATCCTGTTCCTCATCCTGGAGGTGCGCCGGGCCGCGCAGCGCCGGGCGGCCGAGCGTCAGGCCTGAGCGGGCATCCGGGTCGCCTGGAAGGCCTCGCGCAGCCAGCGCCCGCCGTTCTCCACCCAGACTTGGGTGAACCGCACAGACTGGGTTTCGACGGAGGCGGAGCCGGACGCCCGGTAGGTGATGTCGTTGATGCCGGTAACGACCGCGACCATGCCGACGAAGCGGATCTCGACCTCCCGGAACGCCAGCGTGGTGTGCAGCCGGGTCCGGCCGGCGGCATAGGCGAGCCAGTCCGCCCTCCCCTGGGACCCGCCCAGGTAGTCGCCATGGGTGTAGGTGGGAGAGAGCAGATCCTCGAGCACGGCGGCGTCGCCCCGCGCCCAGGCCTCCCCGAACGCCACCATGGCGCGCTCCAGCTCCGAACGGCGGACGTCCGGGTCCTGCGACATGACGCAGCCCTCCCCTCGGCGATCGTCGCGGGGGCCGCCACTCCGGCCGCTCCCTCGGGACTGCCGTCGGGGTCCATCATAGCGCAAAGGCCGCGCCGGGAGCACCCCGGGCGCGGCCCCGCGTCCACCATCCGGCGGCGTGGTCAGCCGATCTGGCCGCCCCCTCGCTTCGTCACCGCGACGACGCTCGGCCGCGGCGGCATGGTCGGTTTGAAGTCCGGCCAGCGCGTCGAGGGGTTCTCGAAGGTTCCGGGGTTCTTCTCGTCCTCGCTCTCGCCGGGATGCTGGACGGCGAGGAAGAGCGTGGTGTCGTCGGGGGTGAAGTAGGGGCCGCACATCTCGGCGCCGTTGGGAACGCGGAAGAACAACTTGGACGTGCCGCGCGCGGCGCCCTCGGTCTCCATCGCCCATAGGCCGTCGTTGCGGCCGGTCTGCTTGGAGTCGTTGCCGTCGGTCGCCACCCACAGGCGGCCGCGGCTGTCGATCGCGCAGTTGTCCGGCATGCCGAACCAGCCGTCCTTGGTTGTCGCCGACGAGAAGGTGGCGCCGACCTTGGCGACGGACGGGTCCCCGCACTTGACCAGGATCTCCCAGCGGAACGTCGTCGCGGCGTGGTCGCCGCCGTCCGGCATGATCTCGATGATGTGGCCGAAGCGGTTGTCGGAGCGCGGATTGGCGGCGTCGACCTGATCGTCCTTGCGGCGGTTGTTGTTGGTCAGCATAGCGTAGACCTTGCCGGTCTTCGGGTTGACGTCGATGTCCTCCGGCCTGTCCATCTTGGTGGCGCCCAGGGCGTCGCCGGCGCTGCGCGCCTCAATGAGCACGTCGGCCTGGTCGCGGAAGCCGTTGGCGGCCGTCAGCGGGCCCTGGCCGTGCACCAGCGGCAGCCACTGGCCCGTGCCGTCGGCGGCGAACTTGGCGACGTAGAGCGTGCCCTTCTCGAGCAGGTCGCGATTGGCCGCCGGGTTGGCGGTGTCCACCTTGCCCTCGGTGACGAACTTGTAGATGTACTCGAAGCGCTCGTCGTCGCCCGAGTAGACGACGAAGCGCCCATCCCTGGCCAGGCCGTTGCCGGCGCCCTCGTGCTTGAAGCGGCCCAGGCCGGTCCGCTTCTTCGGGACGGAGGTCGGATCGCTGGGGTCGATCTCCACGACCCAGCCGAAGCGGTTCACCTCGTTGGGATCCTTCTCCGCGGCGAAGCGGTCGTAGTACTTGCCCCAGGCGTAGCGGTTGCCGGGGGCGCCGTAGCGCTTCATCGCCTTGGCCTCCGGGTGGCTGTCGGCGATCTGACCCCAGAAGTAGCCGTTGATGTTCTCCTCGCAGGTCAGCCAGGTGCCCCAGGGGGTCACGCCGCCCGCGCAGTTGTTGAACATGCCGAAGACCTTGGTGCCGGTCGGGTCGGCCTTGGTCTTCATGCGATCGGAGCCGGCCGCCGCCCCGGTGATCGACATCTCGGTCTCGGCGGTGATGCGGCGGTTGTAGCGGGAGTCCCGAACGAGTTGCCACTTGCCGCCCGTGCGGCGGATCTCGATCACGGAGCCGCCGTGGGCCGCCATCTCGATGTCGACCATTTCCTTGGTGGTCTTGTTGAAGTTGTTCTCCTTGGTGTCCTGGATGCCGACGCCCGGGAACATCAGCTCCTCGTTCGTGTACTCGTGGTTGACGACGAGGAGGCCCCGGTCGCCCGAGGCGTCGAGCGGTATGAAGCCGAGGAAGTCGTTGTTGTATCCGAACTGGCGCTTCTGCTTCTCCGCGGTCTGCGCGAGCGGATCGAACTCGGGCGCATCGGGGAAGATCGGGTCGCCCCAGCGGATCAGGATGTCGGCGTCGTAGCCGTCGGCCACATAATGCTTGTCGTCGCTGCCGGCCGCGACCTCCTTGAAGTCGAAGCTCGGCGTCGCGCTCGCCTGGGCCTCGGCGCGGCCGGCCGCGAGCGCGAGGGGGCTGACGGTCGCCGTGATGGCGCCGACGGCGAGCACGCCGCGCATCAGGTCGCGACGGCTGAAGCGTTCGGCGATCATGTCGCCCATGGTCGGGTTGGCCGAGGCGTTGGACCCGCGGTCCTCGCCTTCCTCGGCCTGCACGGAGATCGGAATCTGGGCTTCTCGGGTCATGGGTGGTCTCCTCCACGCGTCATGTTTTCGTTATCCCCGGAGTGTTGCAGGCCCGTGACGGGCCCGCAATTCCGAAGCGGGCGCGGGAGGAGATTTTCCGGTCGAGGGGCGGGAGAGCGGCGTCAGCGCCCGCCGCCGATGGCGGCCGGGAGGCGGGCGATCGCGCGGTCGAGGATCGGGGCGAGCAGGCGTCGGCCGGCGGGCTCGATGCGGGCCCAGACGACCCAGGCGAGGCCAAAGACGCCCGCGGTGATGAGGAGGGCCGCGAGCGGGCCGGGCACGCCGGCCGGGACGAGGCGGTCGATCAGGACGTAGCCGATGTTCTGATGGAGAAGATAGGCCGGATAGGTCGCGCCGCCGGCGGCGAGCGTCAGGCCGGCCAGGCGGGCCGGCACCCGGGCGGCGGCCGCGGCGGCGACGAGGCCGAAGATCGCGAAATGGACCAGCACCACGGCCGCGGGGTCGGCCTTGAAGCCGTAGAGGCGGTCGAGGCCGCCCGAATAGGGCACCGAGTGGACGACCGCCACGAAGACCGAGGCGGTCAGCAGGGCGAGCAGGATTGGCTTCTGGCCCTCGGCGCGGATCCGGTAGAGGACGACGCCGCCCAGGAACTCGCCCGCGAAGGAGGTCAGGAACAGGCGGTCCAGAATGGCCGAGCCGAGGAACAGATTGACGAGCGAGACGGCCAGCCAGACGAGGCCGATCTCGGCGATCCGGCGCGGCCAGAGGCCGAGCGCCATGGCGAGGAACACCCAGCCGTAGAAGGTCAGTTCGGTGACGATCGACCAATAGGCGCCGTCGACGAAGGGTTGCCCGAGAAGCTGCGGCAGGAAGATCAGGTTGGCGACCCACATGGCGGGGCCGATGGGGAAATTCGGGTCGCGCGCCAGCGCCAGCACCAGTGCGGTGACCGTCATGCAGACCACGAAGGCCGGCCAGAGGCGGAGGAGGCGCGCCCGGGCGAAGGCGAGCGGGCTGCGGCCCTCCGACGACCAGGCGATGACGAAGCCCGAGATGACGAAGAAGAGGTCGACGCCGGCATAGCCGTAGGCCGCGACCCCCTCCACGGCGGGGAACGGGACGCCGGTCCAGCCGGAGACCGGGCCGCGGAAGAGGAGATGAAAGGCGACCACGGCCAGGACGGCGACGACGCGCAGGCCGTCGAGCCCGGGCAGGCGCTCGGCCGCCGCGGGCTTGGCGGCCGCCTTGCGCGCGGCGGCGGCCACGGCCGCGGCGGGCACCGGGGGCGGCGCCTCGGCGGCAAGGCTGCGGGCGAGAGCGGCTCGGGCGATCCGGGCGGCGTGGTCGGTCATCGGGGATCCTCGGCGGCGAGCCGGCAGGATGCGGCGTCGGCCCCTCGCTGTCATGCGCAACCGCTTGGCAAGGTTACCGCCGTGTCAATCATGTCACGGCGCTGACAATCGCCTGACGATCCTGTCAGGAACCCTTGATGCCGGGCCGACGTTCCGCTATCTGAAGGTCACCAGGCCGGGCCCCTCTGGCAGCGCACCGACGACGTCGGCGCTGCGATGTCGGACTGGATCCATTGTGGAGTGGCCCGACAGGTATCCGGTTCGACGGACGGGTCGACATGGCTCCTTCCGCGCGCGGGCCCTCCCGCCGCGCGCCGACGGTGTCGCCGACCTCTCCCCTCCCCGGCCCGCCGGGCCTCTCCCCGACGCGATTCCGTGTGGAGAGGTACGACCCATGTCCGAAATCCTGTCGAGCGGAGTAATCTCCGCCTTTCTCCAGGTCATCATGATCGACCTGGTGCTCGCCGGCGACAACGCCATCGTGATTGGCCTGGCCGCCGCCGGGCTTCCGCGCGAGCAGCGCAACAAGGCCATCCTGATCGGCATCGTGGCCGCCACCGGCCTGCGCATCGTCTTCGCCGGCCTGACGACCCAGCTCCTCCAGATCGTCGGCCTCCTGCTCGCCGGCGGCATCCTGCTCCTCTGGGTGTGCTGGAAGATGTGGCGCGAGCTGCGCACCACCCATGCCGAGGAGGTCGACGCCGAGGAGGCGCTGGAAGATGTCGACATCAACGCCGACGGCACGATCGCGGCGGGCCCACCGGGGGCGCCGCAGAAGACCTTCGCGCAGGCGGCCTGGCAGATCGTCGTCGCCGACGTCTCCATGTCGCTCGACAACGTGCTGGCGGTGGCCGGCGCGGCGCGCGAGCATCCCTGGGTGCTGGTCTTCGGCCTCGTCCTCTCCATCGCGCTGATGGGCATCGCGGCGAGCTTCATCGCCAAGCTGCTGCAGAAGCATCGCTGGATCGCCTATGTGGGTCTCGCCGTGATCCTCTACGTGGCCCTCGACATGATCTGGCGCGGCACCCACGAGGTCGCCCCGCTGGTCGCCGCCATGCTGTGAGGGCTCTGCCCGGGCCAAGTCCTTGGCCGGGCGGAACCTTAGCGGCCGTTACGCATTCGATTCCCGCGCGTCGTCCGCTTGGGCTGCGCGCGGGAACGCCCCCGTCCCGGTGGGCGCGTCCTTCGGTGGAAGGCATGAATGCGAGGCGAGCCGGCATGCTGCGGCGTTTGAGCGAGACCGAGACCGCGATCCTCGGCGGCATCTCCGAGGTTCAGGACGAGCGGCGCGAGCCGCACCGGATCCTGCGCCCCGGCGAGACCTGCTGGCGCCTCGAGGAGGCCGACAGGGCCGCCGTGCTGGTCGACGCGGAGGCCTATTTCGCCGCCCTCGACACGGCGCTGCGGCAGGCGCGCCGGTCCATCACGATCCTGGGCTGGGATTTCGATGGCAAGATCACGCTGCGGCCCGAGCCGGACGCGCCCGCGCTCGGCGACCTCCTGCGCTCACTCGTGGAGGACCATCCGGAGCTCGAGGTGCGGATCCTGGTCTGGAGCGTCGCGGTCGTGCACGCGCCGGGCGCGCCCCTGCCGCTCCTCATCGGGGCGCCCTGGCAGGACCACCCGCGCATCAGCGTGCGGCTCGATTCCAAGCACCCGATCTACGCCGCGCATCACCAGAAGCTCGTCGCCATCGACGACAGCCTCGCCTTCGTGGGCGGCATGGACCTGACCGTCCGGCGCTGGGACAGCTGCCGGCACGAGGCCGACGACCCGCGCCGCGTCACCTACGAGGGCAAGGCCTACGGGCCGGTGCACGACGTGCAGGCCGTCGTCGACGGCCCGGCGGCGGTGGCGCTCGGCGACCTGGCGCGGGAGCGCTGGCGGATCGCGACCGGCGAGGTCGTGCCGGCACCCGTCCGGAACCCGGGGATCTGGCCGGAAGGCGTGGAGCCGGAATTCCTGCGCGAGCCGATCGGCATCGCGCGGACGCATCCCGCCTGGGGGCCGCACGAGCCCGTGCGCGAGGCGGCACTCCTGACCGCGGAGGCGATCCGGGCGGCCCGCCGCTCCATCTACATCGAGGCGCAGTACCTGACGGCCCGCTACATCCGCGACATCCTGGTCGACCACCTGAAGCGGGAGGACGGCCCGGAGGTGGTGGTCGTGCTGACCTTCTGCGCACGCGGCTTCTTCGAGAAGCTCGTGATGGGCATCAACGGCGAGCGCCTGATCCGGCATCTCAGGCGGCACGACCGCCACGACCGGCTGCGCGTCTTCTACCCGTCCTCGCCCGGGCGGGAGGAGACGGAGTGCCCGATCCACGTGCACGCCAAGGTGGTCGTCGTCGACGACCTCCTACTCCGGATCGGGTCGTCCAACCTGAACAACCGTTCGGTCGGCCTCGACACGGAATGCGACATCGCCATCGAGGGGACGAGCCCGGCGACCCGCCGGCGCATCGCCGCCATCCGGGACCGCCTGCTCGGTGAGCACCTCGACGCGGAGCCCGAGGCGGTCGGCCGGACACACGCCGAGGAGGGCTCGCTCATCCGCACGATCGACCGCCTCAACGCCAATCCGCGGCGGCTGAAGCTCTCGCCGGCCTTCGACAGCCGGGGCGCCGTCCGCTCCATGCCGGGCACGTTCCTGCTCGATCCCGGCAAGCCGTTCGAGCCGCTGTGGTTCCTGAAGAAGCGGACCTGAAACCGGGATCACGCGCGCCACACCTGATCGTGATACCCTCGCCGCCGCGGAAGGCCTTGCGCCTCTCCGGGGCGGCGGCTATTCCGCGCCCTCCCGATGGTCAGGGGAGCGGCGCCGGTTCGATCCGGCGCCGGGCCAATCGGAGGAAGTGTACATGATCGGGAATTGGTTCCTGCGCCTCGGCGTGCTCGCGGCCCTCACGGGCATGGGCCTCGGCATCGTCATGGGGGCCTCGCACGACCACAGCCTCGCGCCCGTCCACGCCCATATCAATCTCGTCGGCTTCGTGTCGATGTTCCTGGCGGGCCTCTTCTACAAGGTCGTGCCGGCGGCGGAGGGCAAGGCGGCGGGCCTGCATCTCGGGCTCGCGACGACAGGCCTCGTGCTGATCGCGCCGGGGATCGCGGGGGCGGTGCTGTCGAAGCCCTGGGGGGAACCGGTCGCCATCGCGGGCTCGCTCGTCACCATCTCGGCCATGCTGGTCTTCGCCGCGATCGTCACCGCTCACACGCGCCGTGCCCCGGCGGCGAGCCGGATCGCCATGCCGGCGACGTCCGCGCTCAACGGCTGAGGCCGGGCAGCGCCTTCGCGCCGAGCGGAGCGCCTCGCCTGATCGCGCGCGGCGCGAGACGGGGCGCTCCGGCCCGCTCCCGGTGCCGGATCGCGCCGACGATCCGCAGCGGACCCACAGGAACGGAACCGGAACATTTTGGTCGCGGCGCGCTCTGATCCGTGAGACAATCACAGGCGATTCGTGGTAGCACCCGCCCATGACGCCGTCCGACCGGAGCCCCATGGCCAAGTCCCAAGACCTCTTCGCGAAGCTCCCCGAGCCGGAGGCCCCGCCGCGTCCGGCCGCGCCCGCGCCGAAGCCCCTGCGGGCGGTTCCGATGCGGTCCGGCACGCCCGGGGAGGCCGAGTACAACGCTTCCCACATCGAGGTCCTGGAGGGGCTCGAGCCGGTGCGCCGGCGGCCCGGCATGTATATCGGCGGTACGGACGAGAAGGCGCTGCACCACCTCTTCGCCGAGGTGATCGACAACGCGATGGACGAGGCCGTGGCGGGCCATGCCAGCTTCATCGACGTGCGGCTGGAGGCGGACGGGACGCTGACAGTCTCGGACAACGGTCGCGGCATTCCGGTCGACCCGCATCCCAAGTATCCGGGCAAATCGGCGCTCGAAGTCATCATGACGATGCTCCATTCGGGCGGCAAGTTCGACGGCAAGGCTTACGAGACGTCGGGCGGCCTGCACGGGGTCGGCGTTTCGGTGGTCAACGCGCTGTCCGAGAGCCTCGAGGTCGAGGTCGCCAAGAACCGTCGGCTCTACCGGCAGCGCTTTTCGCGCGGGCATCCGGTGACCGGGCTCGAGGAGCTCGGCGAGGTCATGAACCGGCGCGGGACGACCGTGCGCTTCCGCCCCGATCCGCAGATCTTCGGGCCGGCGGCGAAGTTCGACCCCTCACGGGTCTTCCGGATGACGCGGTCGAAGGCCTATCTCTTCGGCGGGGTGGAGATCCGGTGGTCCTGCCCGACGGAGCTGGTGGCGGGCGGCGAGACGCCCGACAAGGCGGTCTTCCATTTTCCCGGGGGCCTGAAGGACTTCCTGGCGGAGAAGCTGAAGGGCGAGCGGCTCGCCGTCGACGACGTCTTCGCGGGGCGGACGGCGAAGACCTCGGGCCACGGCGCGGTCGAATGGGCGGTCGCCTGGTTCGCCGGCGACGGTTTCGTCTCCTCCTACTGCAACACGGTGCCGACGCCGGAGGGGGGCACGCACGAGCAGGGCCTCAGGGTCGCGCTGCTCAGGGGCTTGCGCGCCTATGCGGATCTGGTCGGCAACAAGCGGGCCGCCATCCTGACCGCCGAGGACGTCATGACGACGGCCGGGGCGATGCTCTCGGTCTTCATCCGGGAGCCGGAGTTCGTCGGCCAGACCAAGGACAAGCTCGCCACCGCCGAGGCCCTGCGCATCGTCGACACGGCCATCAAGGACGCCTTCGACCACTGGCTCGCGGGCTCGCGCGCGCAGGCCGACCGGCTGCTCGACTGGTCGCTGGAGCGGGCCGACGAGCGGCTTAGACGGCGGCAGGAGAAGGAGATCCTGCGCAAGACGCCGATCCGCAAGCTGCGCCTTCCCGGCAAGCTGGCGGACTGCTCGGACACGGCCGCGCAGGGGTCGGAGCTCTTCATCGTTGAGGGCGATTCGGCCGGCGGCTCGGCCAAGCAGGCGCGCGACCGGCGTTCGCAGGCGGTGCTGCCGCTCCGCGGCAAGATCCTCAACGTGGCCAACGCGACGCGCGACAAGCTCGGCGCCAACCAGCAGCTCGCCGACCTGGTGCAGGCGCTCGGCTGCGGGGTCGGAAAGGCCTGGCGCGAGGAGGACCTGCGCTACGACAAGATCATCGTGATGACCGACGCGGACGTGGACGGCGCCCACATCGCCTCGCTGCTCATCACCTTCTTCTACCGCGAGATGCCGGACCTGATCCGGCGCGGCCATCTCTATCTGGCGGTGCCGCCGCTCTACCGGATCACCCACGGCTCCAAGACCGTCTACGCCCGCGACGACGCCCACAAGGCCGAGCTCATGGCGTCCGTCTTCAGGAACAAGAAGCCCGAGATCGGCCGTTTCAAGGGCCTCGGCGAGATGATGCCGTTCCAGCTCAAGGAAACCACCATGGACCCGAAGACCCGGACGCTCCTGCGCGTCGAGGTCATCGAGGGCCAGGAGGACGCGACCAAGGACTCCGTCGAGCGCCTGATGGGCAACAAGCCCGAAGCCCGCTTCGCCTTCATCACCGAAAAAGCCGCCTTCGCGAGCGATCTCGATCTGGATATCTGAGGGGGTCTATTCTTGAGTGACAATACCTACCACGTGCCGCGACTGGACGATCGTTCAATAATTCGATTCCTAAGGGCGTCTATTGCGGAATTCCCACTTCTATCGGCTTCAATTTATGTCCAAGGGTACCCTGAATCAATAAGCCTCTCCAGTGCTGAAGTTGAAATGTTGATTGCTCACCCCTCTTCTTCGGCAATTCATCAAGCGCAGTTGCAGGTTCCGGGGTTTACTTTCACGATTGCGAGGACAAGTAACGCGGACTCAATTCTTGATAGAGTTAACACTAATTGGATCCACAATTCCCCTCAGAATGGGGGGGGTGCAACCTGAGAATCGAGAGCAGCTGTTCGCATTTCTATTGTTTGCTCATAAGGAAATAGGTAAGTATGCATTTGCTTCTAACAAGGGAAAGATTGATACGCTCAACGTAAGTTCAACGATCCAGGCTCTTGAAGCCACTCAACTGTCTATAATTGAAAAATACAATACGTTGCTTGTCGATAACATCAACACTCTCGAACAGGAACGAAGGCGACTCAGTACTGAATTCGAAGCTGAACGCGCTTCACTTTTAGCGAGGCATGAAGAACAAAATATCAGGCTTGAGGCTCAGCGATCGGAACTCGAAGCAATTAGAAGGCAAGTAGATGATAGAACTAATACTCATGCAAGACGTGAAATCCGGAAGGATATAAAATCTGCTCTGGAAGCTCAGGTTTCTAAGTTCGCCCTCAGTAAAGATACAGTCGGTCTTCGGACCCCTATCACCATAACATGCTTCATCTTTATTTGCATATCAGCATGTGCAATGATTTTTAGTTTCTGGGATGTTCATGAGTACCTCTCACAGGAACGCGACCGAGATCTAGTCATGATTGGATGGCTCATGCTTCGCTCGCTTCTTGCCTTTGCTGTGCTCGTGAGCTTGTTGGGATTTTATCTTCGCTGGCAGAATGAATGGTTCAAGAGAAACTCCGAAGCTGAGTTTGTTGTTAGACAAACGCAGATCGACATTGACCGCGCAAGTTGGGCGATAGAGTCCGCGCTGGAATGGCAGATGGCACGCCAGAGCGACATACCCGAAGCATTATTGACAGGCATAACACACGACTTGTTCCGTCGGACGCCGCAGAGTTCAGAGGCCGTTCAACTAAACGCAGCGGACCACCTTGCCTCGGCGATACTAGGGTCTGCATCTAAGCTCCGGCTCGATAGCACGGGTGCAGCGCTGGAGCTCGACCGCAAAGGTTTGAGTAGACTCGAGAAATGAAGTGAGGTCTCTCCGTCCATCTCTTAACGCGAATTCCTCTTAGGGTGCTGGCCTAGCATGATTCTCTCCACGAAGAGGAAACCCGCCGCGATGGCGCCGGCAAGGAAGACGGCGAGCGCGGCGTAGTGGAGGAGGACGATGGCCGGGCTTGCCTCGGGGGCGAGGGCCCAGAGGCGGCCGGCGATCTTGATCGTCATGAACAGCGCGACGACGAGGGACAATCCCCATTGGGCGCGGTCGAGGGTCATGGCGGGTCTCCCGGATCTGACTGTGGCGATCCTGGGGCGCGGGCCTTGAACCCGTCTTGAAATGGCCGTTCATCTGGTCTTCACGTGTCCGGCCCGGAAACCAGCGCGGCGAATCCGCCGCCTTCAGAGACGGTCCCGCCCATGATCCGACGCACCCTCCTCGGCCTCGTCCTCCTTGCCGCGGCCGCTCAGCCCGGCCGGGCGGACCCGGCCTCCGACCGGATCGCGCAGATCCCGGCCGAGGTGGAGGAGATGCGGCTCGTCGGCGAGTGGTCGACCTCCGGCAAGGCGGGCGCCTACCGGATCGTGGTGACACGCTCGGGCACGACCGAGATCCGGGCCCGCTTCTATGTGCAGTGGATCGCCTACACGCAGGCCGGGCCGTCCGTGGAGGCGAGCCTGGAGATCGCGGAGGTCTTCGAACTCGGGGCGGACGTCAAGGAGACCACGGTCGAGATGGACGGCGACCGCCTGGTGCTGACCTTCGATCTCGAAGGTGGCGGCGCGGCCGAGGGCACCTACGAGGCGATCGTCAAGGCCCCGGGCGACTACACGTTCCAGAAGGCCGGCAACTGAAGCCTGGGGCCCGCGCGGGCCCGCGCAGGCCCTCCCCCGCCCGTCAGGCGTCCAGCCATTGGCCGAGCGCGGTCGAGACCGGCTCGGGGGCCTCGAGCGTCGACAGGTGGCCGGCGCCCGGCACGACGACGAGACGGCTGCCCGGGATGCCCTGGTGCATCTCGCGGGCGAGATCGGGCGGCGTGATGGCGTCCTGCTCGCCGACCAGGACCAGGGTCGGGCAGGCGATGCGGGCGAGGTCCGGGCGGGAGTCCGGGCGGCCGAGGATCGCCGACTGCTGGCGGATGAAGCCGTCGCGGCCCGTGGCCTCGGCCATCCGGCGGACAAGGGCGACCAGCGCGGGGTCGGCCCGTCCCCGCTCCGACAGGAGGCGCGGGAGCTGCAGGTCGGGGATGCGGGCGAAGCCGCCGTTCCAGGCGATCTCGATCTGCTGGCGGCGGGACTGGCGGGTCTCGTCGGTGTCGGCGCGCGCCTGGGTGTCGAGGAGGGCGAGGCGCTCCACCCGGTGCGGGGCCTGGCGCAGGATCTCGAAGGCGATGTAGCCGCCCATTGAGAGGCCGGCGAGCGCGAAGCGCGGCGGGGCGTCGGCGAGGATCGAGGCGGCGAGCCCCGCCATCGAATCGTGGCCGGTTTGGTCGGCGACCACGAGGGTCCGCCCGGCGCCGAGGGCATCGATCTGCTCCGACCAAAGGGACGCGGTGCAGTTGAGGCCGGGGATCATGAGAAGCGGAAGATTCGACAAGGCAGACCTCTCCGAAATCAGGCGGCTCCCGATGTTGGTCGAAGTCGGCGAAGAAATCGCCGCCGAAATCGGGATCGAGTTCACGCCTCGGGCGTTTCGACATTGACTTTTTGGTTTCGCACCGTATGTTCCGGGAGCCTTTCGCACTGCATCATGAACTCTGCGGATCGCCCCTCGCATGCGAAAACGAAACGAACCGCAGCCGGTTCCGGCGCCGGTCGGGGCGATGCAGCAACGGATACGATGACCATCAACGACACTGCCACGGAGGCGCAACAGGCGCCTCAGACCGTCACCTTCTCCGATCTCGGTCTTTCCGAGAAGGTCCTTTCCGCCGTCACGTCCGCCGGCTACACGACGCCGACGCCGATCCAGACAAAGGCGATCCCGATCGTCCTGGAACAGAAGGACGTGGTGGGCGTCGCCCAGACGGGAACCGGCAAGACCGCCTCCTTCGTGCTCCCGATGCTGACACGGCTCGAGAAGGGCCGTGCCCGGGCGCGCATGCCGCGGACCCTGATCCTCGAGCCGACGCGCGAACTCGCCGCGCAGGTCGAGGAGAACTTCAACAAGTACGGGATCAACCACAAGTTGACCGTGGCCCTGCTGATCGGCGGCGTCTCGCTTGACGAGCAGGTCAAGAAGCTCGACCGCGGCGTCGACGTGCTGATCGCCACGCCCGGGCGCCTGCTCGACCTCTTCGAGCGCGGCCGGATCCTGATGAACGGCGTCGAGATCCTCGTCATCGACGAGGCCGACCGGATGCTCGACATGGGCTTCATCCCGGACATCGAGCGGATCTGCAAGATGCTGCCGGCGACGCGGCAGACCATGATGTTCTCGGCCACCATGCCGCCGGAGATCCAGCGGCTGGCCGATACGTTCCTGCGCAATCCGGTCAGGATCGAGACGGCCCGGCCGGCCACCACCGCCACCACGGTCGCGCAGCGTCTCGTCGCCGCGGGGCGCGAGGCGCACGAGAAGCGCGACGTGCTGCGCGGGCTGGTGCGCGACGCGCAGGACCTGAAGAACGCGATCGTGTTCTGCAACCGCAAGCGCGACGTGCAGATCGTCTACCGGAGCCTCGAGAAGCACGGCTTCAACGTCGGCGCGCTCCATGGCGACATGGACCAGCGCGCCCGCATGGCGACGCTGGACGGGTTCCGCGCTGGCCGCATCACGCTCCTGGTGGCGAGCGACGTCGCCGCGCGCGGCCTCGACATCCCCGATGTGAGCCACGTTTTCAACTACGACGTGCCGGTCCACGCGGAGGACTATGTCCACCGCATCGGACGCACCGGGCGTGCCGGGCGCTTCGGCATGGCGATCACGCTCGTCACCGACCTCGACAAGAAGCACGTCTCGGCCATCGAGCGCCTGACCAACCAGACGCTGGAGTGGTCCGGCGAGCCGGCATCCGAGGGCAGTTCCGAACCACGCCGGCGCAGCGCGGACGGCCGCCGCGGCGGTCGCGACCGCGAAGCCGGACGGACCCGCGGCGCGGACTCCCGCAAGGGCGCCG
The DNA here is from genome assembly GCF_037203705.1 of Prosthecomicrobium sp. N25. Classification (NCBI taxonomy): domain Bacteria; kingdom Pseudomonadati; phylum Pseudomonadota; class Alphaproteobacteria; order Hyphomicrobiales; family Kaistiaceae; genus Prosthecomicrobium; species Prosthecomicrobium sp. N25. The sequence continues at coordinate 2,293,920 of NZ_JBBCAT010000001.1, read as the reverse complement.
GCGAAGGCCGCGCCAACCGCGAACGGGGTACGGAGACCCGGGCGCCGCGCGAGCGTCGCCCCGAGCGCACCGAGCCGGCGGGAGAACGCGACCAGCAGCCGGTCCAGGCCGGCGCGCCGCGCGCGGAGCCCCGCCAACCCCGGACCGAGCCCCGTTCGCCCCGGCAGGAGCCTCGTTATTCCCGTCCGGACCGGCGCGAGTCCGAGGAGTCCTCGGCGGTCGGGCTCGGAGATCACGTGCCCGCGTTCCTGCTTCGCCCCACGAGGCCGGTGCGATCCGCGGGCTGAAATTATATCGAATGGTTATACGGTGTTACGTCTATCATCGAATGCCGGTTTGCTTTATGCTCGCCGAACCGGAAGCGTGAAAACCGCAAGCGCTTTCGCTCCCTTAACCCGGATTTAAGCCATCCCCGCTACCGTCGGGTCAGACCGGAGACGGCCTGCACCAAGGGCGCTGCTGCCTTCAAATCCGGCGCGAGGGTGGACATGAGCGAGCAAGACGACTTTCGGCGCACAATCGTTTACGGGGAGGCCGCGCTCGGCCACCTGAAGAAGAACGAGGTGCCCGCCTATCCTCGTCACTACGAGCTTTGGTACACGTACGCCGCCGGCTTCAATCATTCCCTGAACAAGGCCATCAACGAGATCATCCGGTCCCGCGGCCGGCTGACCACCGCCGAGGTGGGCACGGTCTACGACCAGTTCGTCAGCCCCAGCCGGCTCGGCGAGCGGATCGAGGAGGTGGGCGGCAAGCTCTCCGGCGAGATCGGCAGCGTGATGTCGATGCTCGATTCCTCCATCCAGACCACGAGCGGCTATCGCTCGTCCCTGGACGACGCCACCCGCGAACTCGCCGGCGACGTCGACCAGGCCAAGGTGAAGCACGTCGTCGAAAGCCTGATGTCGGTCACCAAGAAGACCGAGCACGCCAACCGCCAGCTCGAGCGGCAGCTCGCCGACAGCCGCCGCCAGATCGCCGAGCTCCAGGAGAGCCTGGAGGCGATCCGCTACGAGAGCCTGACGGACGAGCTGACCACGCTCGCCAACCGCAAGCACTTCGAACATTCGATCGAGCGGGCCTGCATGGAGGCCAAACAGGCCGACCAGCCCTTCGCGCTGCTCCTGACCGACATCGACCATTTCAAGAAGTTCAACGACAGCTACGGCCACCAGACCGGCGACCAGGTGCTGCGCCTCGTGGCACTGGCGGTGAAGCAGAACGTCAAGGGCCAGGACATCGCGTGCCGCTACGGCGGCGAGGAGTTCGCCGTCATCCTGCCGCGCACCAACCTGCGCCAGGGCGTGGTGGTCGCCGAGCACATCCGCCAGTCCGTGATGTCCAAGGAACTGGTCAAGCGCTCGACGGGCGAGAACCTCGGCCGGATCACCATCTCGGTCGGCGTGGCCGTCTGGCGGCCCGGCGATACCAGCCAGGAGATGGTCGAGCGGGCCGACTCGTGCCTCTACGCGGCGAAGCGCGCGGGCCGGAACCTGGTGCGCTGCGAATCAGATCCGGACGTCAAGCTCGACCTGCACGTCGCCTGAGCCGTCCCGCCGGTCGTGTCGCAGCCGGGCCCGCGCCCGGCTTTGTCATGTCCAGCGGCCGAATCACAGCGGCGGTCCCGCCAAGCGGCCGCCTCGACGCGGGGAGCCGGCGCGGCCCTTCGAGGCCTTCGCCTCGGCCTTTCGGGCGGTGGCGTCGACAGCCAGACGCATCCACTCCGCGAACTCGTCCGGATCGTCCAGGCTCCGCTCCGGAGCGCGGCGGTAGGTGTCGATCGTCTGCCGGCCTTTCTTCGTGGCGTAGGAGAAGGGCTCCAGTCCCTCGGCCTCGAACCGGCCGACGCTCGCCTCGTCGATCTTCAGGAAGAGCACGTCGCCGCTGACGATGCCGCACATGCCGGCCTCGCAGAAGACGCCCCAGCCGCCGAACATGCGGCGGAAGCGCAGGCCGCCGACCGTCTCGGCCAGTTCGCGCACATGATCGATCAACCCCGATGACACCGGCACCTCCGGGCTTCGTCGTGTTCGCGCCAGATTAGCACGGCAGAACCCTTGCCCGCGCCGCCGGGATGTGGTCTCGAACGGTCCCAGACTATGACCGATCCCTGACAGTCCGAACGGCCGCCCCGGCGGACGGAGAGCCCATGCCGCACGACACGCCGCTCATCTCGACCATCGCGATCGGTCTCGGGCTCGCCTTCGCGCTCGGGCTCGCGGTGCAGAGGCTGAAGCTGCCGCCGATCGTCGGCTACCTCGCGGCCGGCGTGGTGGTCGGGCCGTTCACGCCCGGCTACGTGGCGGACCAGAAACTCGCGGTCGAGCTGGCGGAGATCGGCGTCATCCTGCTGATGTTCGGGGTCGGGCTGCATTTCTCGCTGAAGGATCTCCTCTCCGTCCGGGCCATCGCGATTCCGGGCGCGATCGGGCAGATCGCGGTGGCGAGCCTGCTCGGGATGGGGCTCGCGTTTTGGCTCGGCTGGAGCTGGGGCGCGGGGCTGCTGTTCGGCCTGTCGCTGTCGGTCGCCAGCACGGTGGTGCTGCTTCGTGCGCTGCAGGAGCGGCGGCAAATCGAGACGGAACGCGGCCGCGTGGCGGTCGGCTGGCTCATCGTCGAGGACCTGGTCATGGTCCTGACGCTCGTCCTGATCCCGCCCCTCTCCGGGCTCCTCGGCGGCGCGTCGCCGGAGGCGGCGGCCGGCGCCGACGCCGGGCTCGTCGCGGCTTTCGGGGTCGGGACGGTGTGGGCCACCCTGCTGCTCACCGCCGTGAAGGTCGGCCTCTTCGTCGCCCTGATGCTGGTGGTCGGCCGCAAGGTGATCCCCTGGATCCTGCACTATGTCGCGCATACCGGCTCGCGCGAGCTCTTCCGCCTCGCCGTCCTCGCCATCGCGCTCGGGGTCGCCTACGGCTCGGCCAACCTGTTCGGCGTCTCATTCGCACTCGGCGCCTTCTTCGCAGGCATGGTGCTGGCGGAATCCCAGCTCAGCCACCAGGCCGCCCGGGAGACGCTGCCGCTGCGCGACGCCTTCGCGGTGCTGTTCTTCGTCTCGGTGGGCATGCTGTTCAATCCGGCGATCCTGACCACGCACCCGGCCGCGCTGGCGGCGACGGTCCTCATCATCGTGCTCGGCAAGTCGCTGGCCGCCTGGCTGATCGTGCGCGCCTTCGGGCACCCGCACGCGACGGCGCTGACGATCGCGGCGAGCCTCGCGCAGATCGGCGAATTCTCCTTCATCCTCATCGTGCTCGCGGTCAACCTGGAGATCGTGCCCGAGGCGGCGCGGGACCTGGTGGTGGCGGGCTCCATCCTGTCCATCCTGATCAACCCCCTCCTCTTCTTCGCGCTCGACCGGCTGACGGCCCCGGATGCGGCGGGCGGCCGGCCGAAGGCGCCGGCCGAAGCGCCGGCCGCCACCGCTCCCGCCGTGGAAGCGGAACCGGCGACCGCGCTGAGCGGCCACGCCGTCCTGGTCGGCTACGGCCGGGTCGGGTCGGAGATCGCCGCGGAGCTGGCGGCCGCGGGCGTGCCGTTCCTGGTGGTCGACGAGGAGCCGCTCCGGCTCGAACCCCTGAAGGCGCGGGGCATCGAGGCCTATGCGGGCGCCTGCGGGGAGACGGCGCTGCTCGAGCGGCTCAACCTGGCGGGTGCGCGCACCCTCGTGTCGGCGATCCCGGACGCCTTCGAGGCGGGACATCTGGTGGAAGCCGCCAAGGCCGCCAACCCGGCCGTGACGGTGATCGCGCGGGCGCACAGCACCGAGGCAGCCGACTATCTGGCCAAGCTCGGCAGCGACACGGTGCTCATCGGCGAACAGGAACTGGCGCGCAGCATGATCCGCGCCCTGAAGGCGGGACCGGCCGGCCTGTGAGGCCGCGCCGGACGGCGCTCACCCGAGGCGGGCGAGCGCCTCTTCCACCTTGGCGCGGCGGGCGAGGTACTCCTCGCGCTTCTCGCGGTTCTCCTCGACCACCTCCTCGGGCGCGCGGGCCACGAAGGAGGGGTTGTTCAGCTTGGCGTCGATGCGGGAGACCTCGTCGGCGAGCTTCTTCAGCTCCTTGTCGAGCCGCGTGCGCTCGGCCGCGAAGTCGATGACGCCTTCCAGCGGCAGGCAGGCCGTCGTGGCGCCGAGGACGATCTGGGCGGAGGCGGCCGGCGGCTCGTCCGCGAAGCCGATGGAGGCGATGCGGGCCATGCGCTCGATCACCGCCCGGTGGGTCGCCACGCGGGCCCGCTCCACGGGACCGGCGCCGACCAGCACGAGGGGGATCTGGCTCGCCACGGGCACGTTCATCTCGACGCGGACGGAGCGGATCTCGGTGACGAGGTCGACGAGCCAGTTGATCTCGTCGGCGGCTTCGGAGCGGGTCACGCCGGCTTTCGGCCAGCGCGTGGTGACGAGCATAGAGGGACGCTTCAGCCCCGCCTCCTTCGCCTTCTCGGCCCAGAGCTCCTCGGTGATGAAGGGCATGAAGGGGTGGAGCAGCTTCAGGATCTCGTCGAGGACATAGGCGGTCGTGGCACGGGTCTCGGCCTTCGAGCGGCTGTCGCCCTCGGCCTGCAGGACCGGCTTGGCGAATTCCAGGTACCAGTCGCAGTAGGTGTTCCAGACGAAGCGGTAGGCGGCGCCGGCGGCGTCGTTGAAGCGGTAGGCCTCCAGGGCGGCCGTGACCTCGGCGACGGCGCGATTGAGCTCGACCGCGATCCAGCGGTTGATCGTGTCCTCGGCGGCAAGCGGCTCGAAGTCGGAGGCGATCACGCAGCCGTTAATCTCGGCGAAGCGGGCGGCGTTCCAGAGCTTGGTGGCGAAGTTGCGGTAGCCGGCGACGCGGGAGGTGGCGAGCTTGATGTCGCGGCCCTGGGCCGCCATGGCGGCGAGGGTGAAGCGCAGGGCGTCGGCGCCGTACTCGTCGACGAGGTCGAGCGGGTCGATGACGTTGCCCTTCGACTTCGACATCTTGGCGCCCTTCTCGTCACGGACGAGGGCGTGGATGTAGACGTCCCGGAACGGCTCGGTGCCCATGAACTCCAGGCCCATCATCATCATCCGGGCGACCCAGAAGAAGATGATGTCGAATCCGGTGACGAGGACCGAGGTCGGGTAGTAGCGGGCGAGCTCGGGCGTCCGGTCCGGCCACCCCATGGTCGAGAAGGGCCAGAGGGCGGAGGAGAACCAGGTGTCGAGGACGTCCTCGTCGCGCTTCAGAGGCGTCGGCGCGCCGTAGTGCTTCTCGGCGGCGGCGAGCGCGTCGGCTTCCGACAGCTCGACGAAGACCGTGCCGTCCGGCCCGTACCAGGCGGGGATCTGGTGGCCCCACCAGAGCTGGCGGGAGATGCACCAGGGCTGAATGTTCTCCATCCACTGGAAGTAGGTGTTCTCCCAGGTCTTCGGCACGAAGACGGTGCGGCCCTCGCGGACGGACGCGATGGCGGGCCTCGCGAGCGTCGCGGCATCGACGTACCACTGGTCGGTCAGGTAGGGCTCGATCGGCACGCCGCCGCGGTCGCCGTGCGGGACCATGTGGGTGTGCGGCTCGATCTTCTCGAGCAGGCCGCGGGTCTCCATCAGCTCGACGATGCGCTTCCGGGCCGCGAAGCGGTCCTGGCCCTCGACGCGCGCGATGGTCTCCATCAGCTCGGCGTTGACGGGCAGGTCCTGCAGGAAGTCGACGTTGTTGGCGACGTCGATGGCACCCTCGACGGTCATCACGTTGACCAGGCGCAGGCCGTGGCGGCGGCCGACCTCGAAGTCGTTGAAGTCGTGGGCGGGGGTGATCTTGACGGCGCCGGAGCCCTTCTCGGGGTCGGAATACTCGTCGGCGACGATCGGGATGCGGCGGCCGACGAGGGGCAGGATCACGTACCGGCCGACGAGGTCGCGATAGCGCTCGTCCTCCGGGTGGACCGCGACGGCGGTGTCGCCGAGCATGGTCTCGGGGCGCGTGGTCGCCACGACGATGTAGGTCGACCGGTCCTCGGGATCGAAGACGCGGCCCTCGACCGGGTAGCGGAAATGCCAGAGGTTGCCCTTGACCTCGACCTGCTGGACCTCGAGGTCCGAGATGGCGGTGAGCAGCTTCGGGTCCCAGTTGACGAGCCGCTTGTCGCGGTAGATCAGCCCCTTGCGATGAAGGTCGACGAAGACCTTGAGGACCGCGCGGCTAAGGCCCTCGTCCATGGTGAAGCGTTCGCGCGACCAGTCGCAGGAGGCGCCCAGGCGCTTCAGCTGGTTGACGATCGCGCCGCCGGACTCCGCCTTCCAGGACCAGACCTTCTCGAGAAACCTCTCGCGGCCGATCTCGCGGCGGCCGGGCTCCTGGCGTTCCAACATCTGGCGCTCGACCACCATCTGGGTGGCGATGCCGGCGTGGTCGGTGCCGGGCTGCCAGAGGACGTCGCGGCCGCGCATGCGCTCGAAGCGGCAGAGGATGTCCTGGAGCGTGTTGTTGAGCGCATGGCCCATGTGGAGCGAGCCGGTGACGTTCGGCGGCGGGATGACGATCGAGTAGGTCGACGCGCCCGGCTCGGCGCCGGCCCCCGCCCTGAAGGCGCCGGCCTCGTCCCAGGCGGCGGCGATCCGCGGCTCCACGGCGGCGGCGTCGAAGGTCTTCTCCAGCATGAACGTCTACTCGCGATGCGCCGCGGCACGCGCGGCTTCCGGGCGTGGTTTCGAGGCGTCCGATAAGGCAGACGGGGGCGCGAGTGTCAACCGGCGGCGGCGGCCCGACGGCGGGCTCAGCGTCCGCGCGTCACGCGCTCGATCTCGGCGCGAATCATCCGCTCCACCATGCCGGGCAGGTTCTGGTCGAGCCAGTCGCGCAGCATGGGGCGGAGCATGTCCTGGACGACGTCCTCGAGGGTGCGGGGATTGCGGCCGATGAGCATGTGGGTGAGGTTCTCGAAAGCGGCGCTGACGGCCTGACCGGTCTGGTCCGACAGGATCCGGCCGACCGGGGCCTCCGGCTCGGGACGGCGCGGCGGGGGCGGCGGCGGGACCTCGGCGCGGACGGGGGCCGGCTTCGGCGGCGGCGGCGGGGGCGCCGGGGCGGGCTCGGGCTCGGCGAAGGCGAGGTCCTCGTCCTCCAGCGCCATCGCGGCGGCGGGCTCCTCGATGCTCTCCTCGGTGAGATCGAGGACGTCGGCCTCGTCCTCCTCGGGCTCCGGCTCAGGTTCGTCGGCGCTGGCGAAGAGCTTGTCGAGATCCTCCTCGGAGATGCGCTCCCCGTCGTCGTCGGGGGCCGGATCGGGGGCGGGGGTGGGCTTCTCCTCGTCGGCGATGATGCGGCGGATGGAGGCGAGGATCTCCTCCATCGAGGGTTCCTGCGCTTGCGTCTTCGCCATACCCGTCTCCCTCGACCGCAGGTCCGCAAGCCCGGCCGATTCGGCATCCGGTGGCCGAATCGGCGGGTCGTCGCACCATACAGGCGCCGTCACGGGTCCGAAACGGAGCGGACCCGGGCGGCGGGCGCTTTTTTCCCAATGGTGTGAACGGTTTCCGGCCCGATCGCCAAGCGGCCGGGCTTCCCGCACGCGGGCGAGAGGGCCCGAGCCGGCGGCCGCCCGGACCCGGCGACGGCTGCGGCCCTTCAGCGCCCGTCAGGCGTGCGCAGGCCGAACCACTTGTCGCGGACGGCGTCGTAGTGCTGGACCGGATCGTACTTGACGACCTTGAGGCTCAGGTTCTCGGCGTCCAGCTTGCCGATCGCGGCGGTCAGCGCGAAGGCGGCGACCACGCGATTGCGCTCGGCGAGAACCTGGTTGACCTGGGCGTCGATGAGTTCGGCCTGGGCGTTCAGGACGTCCAGGGTGGTGCGCTGGCCGACCCGCTGCTCCTCGATGACGCCGTTGAGGGCGAGGCGCGCCGCTTCGACCTGGGCGCGGGCGGCGATGATCGAGGCGCCGGCGGCCTCATACTGGCCGAAGGCGGCGATCGCGGTGCGGCGGACGAAGTCGCGCGTCGAGTCGAGCTGGATCCGCGCCGTGCCGAGGTCTTCCTTGGCCTTCCGGACGCGGGCGTATTCGGCGCCGCCCTGGTAGATGGGCACCGTGACGTTGATGCCGATCTGGGCGTTGTTGGTGTTCGAGCGCGTGCGTCCGGGCTGGAGGCTGCCCGTCGCATTGGATTCACTCAGCGTGCGCGACACGGCGCCCTGCAGGTTGACCTGGGGCAGGAGGTCGCCCTCGATCACCTTCATGTTGAAGGAGGCGACGTCGATGTTGTGCACGCCCGCCAGGATCGCGGGGTGACGGACCTGGGCGATGTCGACCGCCTGCGGGCCGTTCTTGGGGAGAAGCCTCTCGAACGGCACGGATCCGGTCAGCCGGCCGGGCTCGACGCCGATCACCTGGCGGAAGCGGGCGCGGCTCGAGTTGGCCTGGGCGCGGGCGCTGTTCAGCTGCGAGACGGCGAGCTGCTGGCGGGCCTCCGCCTGCGCGACGTCCGTGCGCGTGCCCTCGCCGACGGCGAAGCGGTCGCGCGCCGCGCGGACCTGCTCGGTGAGGAACTTGACGTTGGTCTCCTGCAGGCCGACCAGGGCCGTGTCGCGGATCACGTCCATGAAGGCCGTGCCGGCATCGAAGAGAATCTGCTGCTCGGTGTTCCGCGTGAACTCCCGCTGGGCCAGCACGGCGGCCTCGTTCTGCTTCACGGAGTTCGTCGTCTGGAAGCCCGAGAAGATCGGCTGGACCAGGCTCAGCTGGATGTTCCGCTGGAGGCCGCTCGTGTCGGCGCTGACGTCGAGCGGGGGCGTCGTCTTGCCCGGCGCGTTCGTGAACCGGTTGGTGCGGCTGGACGTCCAGACCGAGGAGGCGTTCAGGTTGATCTGGGGACGGTAGCCGGACAGGGCAATGTTGACGTTCTCGTCCGCCGAGCGCGTGCGCGAGCGCTGCTCGTTCAGGTCCGGGTTGTTGGAATAGGCGAGGGAAAGCGCGTCCAGAAGCGTCTGCGCCATGGCCGAACCGGACGTCCCGGCCATGAGGAGGGCCAACACGCCGGACTGGAGGTACCGCTTAACCTTCAAGTGCCCAACTCCCGTCCGTTCGACAGAGTCCGAACGCATCGATTCCAAGGCGCCCCGATTTGTAGCATCATCGGGGACGCCATGCCGCCTCAAGGGCCGGGGGGCAAAGACAAATCTGATGCAGTGCGGCCCTCACGCAACAGTGGGCGACAGGTCCGGCCGAGACGTTTCGGCCCGGCACGCGCCGGCGGATCGACCGCGTTCCGTAAGGGCATGTAGATCCTGATTTTTGTCGCCCGGCTCAGAACTCGAAGGCCGGAACCTTCTCGAATCCGGGCAGCGGGCGGGCCGCGCAATTGAAGGCCATGCGAGGCGAAATCTCGTCGCCGGTCCGGATCCAGATCCGCGCCTTGCCGGCGAGACCGCGCCCTTCCACGGCGACCAGGCGCCCGCCCTCGGCGAGTTGGCGGCCGAGCGATTCGGGCAGCACCTCGACGGAGCCGTCGAGCAGGATCACGTCGAAGGGCGCCGCGGCGGGCACGCCCTCGGCGAGCGGGCCGGTCACGACCTCGACGTCCGCCGCGCCGGCCACCGCCAGCGCCTTGCGGGCCTCGGCGGCGAGATCGGGATCGGACTCGAGCGCGATCACCTTGGCGTCCAGGCGGGCCAGGAGCGCGGCGGCGTAGCCGGTGCCGGCGCCGACCACGAGCACCTTCTCGCCCGGGCGGACGGCGGCGAGCTGGATGAGCCGGGCGAGCGGGGCCGGCTGCATGAGGTAGCGCGGCGGCGGGCCGGCCTTCACCTGCAGGTGCTCGTCGATGTAGGCGAGCGGGGCGAGAGCGCGCGGCACGAAGAGCTCCCGCGGGAGCGCGTCGAAGGCGTCGAGGATGCGGAGATCCGTCACGTCGTTGGTGCGCAGCTGGTTGTCGACCATGGTCCTGCGCGCCTTGGCGAAATTCGTCATGAGGTCCCCCGGCTCGGCGGATCGTCCCGGCCGCTTCAGGCGCGGCGCGGGCCCGGCGCGGGGATCATTAGCCCCCGGTCCGGGCGCGGACAAGTAGGAAATCGGGCGGAGACGGGAGGCACGCCGCCGGGGGCGGCCGCCCGGGCACACCGGTCAAATCGCCGCGAACTTGTGCAGGTCCTCGGACAGCCGGCGCGCGAGCTGCTGGGCCGCCGGGCTCAGGTCGCGGTGGGGGGAGACCAGCAGCCCGAGCCGCAAGGTGTTGATGGCCGCCGAGGCGAGCGGGCGCCAGGCGAGGTCGCCCTGCTCGATCTCGTGCAGGAAGCCGAGCCGGGTGAAGAAGGCGAGCCCCATGTTGAGCATGATGGCGAGCTTCAGCATCTGGATGGAGTTCGACTGGATCGTCGGCCTGAGCTGGTTCTTGAAGGTGCCGAAAGCCTCGTCCACGTCGGCGCCCCTCGGCAGCGGCCCGGACTGGGTCAGGATCGGATAGCGGGCGACCTCGTCGAACTCGATGACCATGCGCGAGGCGAGCGGATGGTCGGCCCGCATCACGACGCCGATCGGTGCGGAGATCTCGGCCATGAAGTGGAGCGAGCCGGGGACCTTGCCGACGAAGGTGAAGCCAAGGTCGATCTCGCCGGAGGCGACGAGGCTCGCCACCTCGGGCGGCTGCACGGCCATGACGGTGTAGGTCACGGCCGGGAAGTCGGCGCGGAAGCGGTGGATGGCGCGGGGCAGGAAGTCGACCAGAAGGCTGTCCACCGCGGCCACCGCGACGTGGCCGGTGCGGGCGGCCTTCAGATCGTCGATGGCGACGCGCAGGCGGTCGAAGTCGTGCAGCGTGTCGGTCACGTGGCGGAGCAGCAGGTCGCCCGCCACGGTGAGGCGCATGCCGCCCGGCACCCTGTCGAACAGCGCGGTGCCCAAGTCTGCCTCGAGGTTGAGGATCTGCCGGTTGAGCGCGCTCGCCGCGACGTTGAGGGCGCTCGCCGCCTTGCGGATCGAGCCGACGCGGGCCACTTCGCGGAAGTAGTAGAGCGCGGCGGCGTGCAGCATGGCGTCCTGGGCGGGTCACCGGAAGGGAACGCCGAGCTTATCGCGCCTCTCAGCGTCCCTTCCAGTCCGGCTTGCGCTTCTCCCGGAAGGCGCGGACCCCCTCCTCCGCATCCTCGGAGCGGAGCGCCTCGACGAGCGCCGGCAGGCGCTGGCCCTGCGCCTCCGCGGCGGTGAGATGGGCGGTGCGCCGGACGGTCTGCTTGATGGCCCGGATCGACAGGGGCGCGCAGGCGAGCACGTCGGCGACCCAGCGGTGGGTGGCCGCGTCGAGGTCGGCGCGCGGCACGACCTCGTTGACGATGCCGAGCGCCAGGGCCTCGGGCGCCTTCACGCGCCGTCCGGTCAGCATGATGCCCATCGCGGCTCGGAACGGGATCTGGCGCTGGAGGAGCGTCATGCCGCCGTCAAGCGGCATGCGGCCGACGCGGGCTTCGGGCAGGCTGAAGGTCGCCTCTTCGGCGGCCACCACGATGTCGCAGCCGAGCACCATCTCGAAGCCGCCGCCGGCCGCGTGGCCGTTGACCCGGGCGATCACGGGCACGTCCAGGGTCTGGCGGAGCGCGATGCCGCCGAAGCCGTTCGGCCGGGCCGCCGCCCAGTAGTCGAGGCCGGACGAGCCGCCGCTGTTCTTCATGTCGGCGCCGGTGGAAAACGCGCGGTCGCCAGCGCCGGTGAGCACGACGACGCGCACCGACCGGTCGGTCTCGATGGCCGACCAGATCCGATCCAGCTCCTGCTCGGTGGCCGCATCGACGGCGTTCAGGACCTCGGGGCGGTCGATCGTCACCCGGGCGACATGGTCGAGGATCTCGAAGCGGACCGGCATCACTCGGCCGCCCGTGCCGCGCCGAGACCGATCTCATCGAGGATCTCGCGGGTGTGCTGCCCCAGATGGGCGGGCGGGAGGCGGATCGTGACGGGCGCGGCCTCCATGTGGACGGGAGAGCCGACGACCCGGATCCGCTCGACCGCGCCGTCCGCCTCCATGACCATGCCGTTGATCGCGGTCTGCTCGTCGGCGAGCGCCTCGGCGAGCGTCCGGACGGGCGCGCAGAGAAGGTCCTGGGCCTCAAGGCGGCCGAGCCAGTGGGCCGTCGTGTTGGTCGCGAAACGGGCGCGGAAGATCGCGTGCAGGGCCGCCTTATTGGCGACCTGCTCGGGATGGGCGGTGAAGCGCGGGTCCTGGGACAGGTCGTCGATTTCCAGTGCGGCGGAGATGTCGCGCAAGGGGTTGGCCTTGAAGGCGCCGACGAGGACCACCGCCCCGTCGGTCGTCTCGAAGACGCCGGAGAGCGGCATGGCGCCCCAGTTCACCTCGCGGCCCCGCATCAGGTGGGCGGCCGCCTCCTGGGTCTGCGCGGCGAGCATGGAATCGAGGAGCGAGACGCTGATGCGCTGTCCCCTGCCCGTCTTCTCGCGCTGCAGGAGGGCGAGGAGCACGCCCTGGACGAGGTGCATGCCGGCCGAATAGTCGGCGAAGGTGGTCGGGTAGATGGAGAGCGGCAGGTGCGCGTCCGAGCGCCGGTGCATGACGCCCGACATGGCCTGCGCCAGCACGTCCTGGCCGCCCTTGTGGGCATAGGGGCCGACCAGGCCGAAGCCGGTGCCGACCGCGTAGATCAGGCGCGGGTTCAGCTTCGCCAGCTCCTCGTAACCGAAGCCGAGCCGCTCCATGACGCCCGCGCGGAAGTTGTTGACCACCACGTCGGCGGTCCCGATCAGCCGCAGCACGGCCTCGCGGCCCTCCGGCGAGCGGGTGTCGAGCACGATCGAGCGCTTGTTGCGGTTGAGCGAGCAGTAGACGGGACCGAGCAGGCCCGCAGGGTCGTTCGGGAAGGCGGTGCGGGACAGGTCGCCGGTGCCGGGCTTCTCGATCTTGATGACGTCGGCACCGTAATCGGCAAGCATCTGAGTCGCCACCGGCCCCATCATGACCTGGGTGAAATCGACGACGCGGATGCCGGAGAGCGGCAGGTCGGCGGGAGCGCTCACGCGGCAGTCTCCATGATGCGGGCGTTGTCGGAGGGGATGTCGCCGGGGTCGCCGCCCTGGGCGCGGACGCGGGCGCAGATCGCCTTCGGGTCGACCCTGCGCGGCGCGATCCCGGCGGAGACGGCGAGCGCGGCGGCGACGCCGGCGGACTGGCCCATGGACATGCAGGGCGGGATCTCGCGCGACAGCTTCTGGGCGGATTCGGTCGCCGAATAGTGGCGGCCGGCGACCAGCAGGCCGTCGACGTCCTTGGGCAGCATGGCGCGGTAGGGCGTGTAGTAGTCGCGGCCGCGGGCGACCGTGTCGTGGAAGTGGACGCGGTGGTTCACGTCGTCCTTGGTGACCACGTATTCGCCCTCCAGCAGGCGCGTCTGACGGACGCCGAGCTGCGGGGCGACGTCGACCACGTAGCACCTTTCGAAGCCGGGCATGTTGGCGCGGACGAAGTCGACGAGCGCGTAGATGCGCCGGCGGCCCTCGAAGTCGGCCCGGGTCTGGTCCTCGACCTTCATGGCGTCGAGGCCGGTCATGTGCGGGCAGTTGCACCAGACGATGCCGGGCAGCGGGGTCTTCAGCCACCAGCGGTCCCAGGAGCCGCCGATGGTGCGCTTCGCCTGCTTGTCGACCTTGGCGAAGGCGTCCGGATCCTCGTAGCGGAAGCGCTCGGCGGCCTCCGTGTCGACGCCGCCGAGGCGGAACACCGTCGTCACCATATAGGCGCCGTCGGTGAACTTCGCCCCCGCCGCGGCGGCCACGTCGAGGTCGCCGGAGGTGTCGATCACCACATCGCCAAGGATCGCCTGGCGGCCAGCCTTGGTCTCGCAGATCACGCCCGCGATCCGGCCGTCGCGGACGATCGCTTTGGAGAACCACGAGTGCAGGCGCACGTCGACGCCCGCCTCGACGATCATCTCGTTGGAGACCCGCTTCCAGCCGTCCGGGTCGAAGGCGGCGGCCATCACGATGGCGTTCGGCTTCGAGTCTGTGCGGAAGTCGAAGAGGCCCCAGGGCGCCCAGGTGCGGTAGACGTCCCAGCCCTGGCGGCGGTCCTCCACGGGGGGATAGACGGCGGCGCCGATGCGGGCCATCCGCTCGATCATCTCCATGCAGAGGCCCGTGACGGTGACCTCCTGGCCGTTGTTCATGTCGTCGAGCACGAGGACCATGCCGCCGGAAGCGAGGCCGCCGAGATAGGGGTAGCGCTCGATCAGGACGACCGAGCAGCCCTCGCGCCGCGCCGCGACCGCCGCCGCGAAGCCGGCCGGGCCGCCGCCGACGACGACCACGTCGGCGCGCGCCACGACCGGGACGGAGCCCGGGGATTCGGGGATGAGGTCGAGAGGCGGCATGGGTCTCTCCCGTGTCGGTTGGGGCGTTCGGATCGGCCGGTCAGGTCGCGACGGGCGGCTGCCAGCGCACCACGAGGCGCTCGGCGAGCGAGATGGCGAGGAAGAACAGGACCGAGAAGGCCGAGCCGACGATCACGGTCGCGTACAGCATGGCGCTGTCGAAATTGTAGGTGGACTGGATGATCAGGGCGCCGATGCCGGTCGTGGAACCGATCCACTCGCCGACGATCGCGCCGATGACCGCTGTCGAGGCGGCGATCTTCAGGGCCGAGAAGAGATAGGGGACGGCGTTCAGGAGCCTCAGCTTGAAGAAGATCTCCGACTTCGAGGCGGAGAGCACCTTCATCAGCTCGAGCGACTGCGGGTTCACGGATTCGAGCCCGCGCACCATGTTGACGAGGGTCGGGAAGAAGCAGATCAGCGCCGCGATGGCGATCTTCGGCTCCATGCCGTTGCCGAGCAGCAGGACGAGGATCGGGGCCTTGGCGACGACCGGGATGGTGTTGATGAGCACCACAACGGGGAAGAAGGCCTGTTCCATGGACTTCTTGTGGACGAACACGGTGGCGATCACGATGGCGGCCAGGTTGCCGAGCAGGAAGCCGGAGACGGCCTCGATCGCGGTCGGCAGCAGGTTCGTCATCAGGACGTCGAAGCGGGAGACGAGCGTCACCCCGACGAGCTGCGGCGAGGGGGCGACGAAGGGCGGGACCTTCAGGACGTAGACCAGGAGCGCCCAGGTGGCGATCATGGCGGCGATGCCGGCGGCCGGCAGGATGCGGCGCTTCAGGCGCGCCCGCTTGAGATCGGCCAGGAAGGCCTCCTCGGCGAGGCGGATCGTCTCGGCGCGGGCCAGGAAGGCGGCGTTGTCCGGGGCGGAGTTCAATGGGCGCTCCCGAGATGGGCGCGCAGGCGCGCCGCGATGGCCACGAACTCCGCGGTGTCGCGGATCGAGAGATCCCGGTCGCGGGGCAGCCCGATGGTCTCGAGGGCGGCGACGCGGCCGGGGTTGGCGGAGAGCACCAGCACCTGCTCGGCGAGGAAGACCGCCTCGTAGACCGAATGGGTGACGAACAGGATCGTCGTGCCCGTCTCGGCCCAGATGCGGCGCAGCTCGCCGTTCAGGCGGTCGCGGGTGATCTCGTCGAGCGCCCCGAAGGGCTCGTCCATGAGGAGGAGCCGCGGGCCGCCGAGAAGCGCCCGGGCGATCGACACGCGCTGGCGCATGCCGCCGGAGAGCTCGTGCGGGAAGCTGTTCTCCCAGCCGGCGAGGCCGACGAGGGCGAGGAGTTCGCGCGGGGTGGCGGCTCCGGGGGCGAGGGCGCGCCGGCCGCCGACCTCGAGCGGCAGCTCGACGTTCTGCAGCGCGGTCCGCCAGGGCAGGAGCGCCGCGTCCTGGAAGACGAAGCCGAGGGCGCGCGCCTTGCGGGCCTCCTCGGGGCTGGTGCCGAGGACCGCGACGCGGCCCTCGGAGGGGGCGACCAGGTCGGCCACCACCCGGAGGAGCGTGGACTTTCCGCAGCCGGACGGGCCGAGCAGGCTCGTGAAGCCGCCCGGCTCGACCGAGAAGGACACGGATTCCAGCGCGGTCACGGTGCGCCGTTCGCTGATGAAGCGGACCGACAGGTCTCGGCAGTCAACGGCGGGGGAAGCCATGGGGCCGGCCGCCTCAGCCGACCTTCGGACGGGAATCGGCGGTCGCCTTGAGGATTTCCATCGTCATGACCTCCTCGAGCTTCGGCACGCGCTTGGAGAACTGGCCGAGCTCGGCGTAGAGCGCGATCTGGTCCTGCCAGACGGCCGGGTCCATGGTGCCCCAGCCCTCGGTCTTGGTTTTCTCCGAGAAGGCGTACTGGAGCATGATGGCGGCCGCGTCGAGTTCGTCCGCCTTGACGAGGTTCGGGAACTCCTTGACCAGGAAGTCGACCGCCTTCTCGGGGTTCTCCCGGGCGTAGGCCCAGCCCTTGCCGGTGGCGGTGAGGAACTTGCCGAGCACCGGTCCCTGCTTGGCGATGGTGTCTGCGGTGGCGTAGTAGGGCAGCGCGTAGAGCCGCACGCCAGTGTCCCAGAGACGCATCTCGACCCGCTGGTCGCCGAGCACCTTGAGGGCGGTGGTGTTGGTGAGCCAGCCGGTGACGACGTCGACCTGGCCGGTCATCAAGGGCGCCATGTCGGCGCCGATCGTCACGATGGTCACGTCCTTCTCGGGAATCTTGTTCTTGGCGAGGAGGGCGCGGAGCAGGATGACGCCGGTCGCCTGGATGCCGACCTTCTTGCCGACCAGGTCCTTCGGCTCCCGCACGGGGTTCTTCTTCAGGGAGAAGAAGGTGTAGGGGTGGACCTGGGCGCCGGTGGCGAAGCACTTGATGGGGATGTCCTGCGAGGCCGCGAGCATGAGCGACGGGCTCGACGAGACCTGGCCGACCTCGAAGCGGCCGGCGGCGACGACCGCAACGCCGTCGATGTTCGGGCCGCCGGGCTGGAACTTGAGGTCGAGCCCCTCGGCGTCGTAGTAGCCGAGCGCCTTGGCGCAGACTTCGCCGAGCTGGTTGCCGGACAGGAGCCAGCCGAGCTGCAGGTTCAGCACCGGCTTGCCCTGGGCCGTGGCCCCGATGGTGAGGAGCGGGCCGAGCCCCGCGGCGCCGGCCGCGACCGCACCCGCGCCCTTGATCAGGTGACGACGATCGATGAGTGCCACGACGCTACCCCCCCGTGCTTTGGAAACGGCCGCCACCGGGGCCGCCGGGGGCAGTGAAGCACCAGTCGGGCGTGCGCCATACAATCAAGTTTCGAGAGATCCGTTCGAAATTATCGCACGCGATGAAAAGTCAGCCAGCTGTCGATTCTTTGCTCCGCCCGACCCTGCCACGTGCGGTTGACGATGGGTCCGGCGGGCGGGGATGCTGGGGCGAGACGGGGGAACGCGCGATGACGCTCGACGAACTGATGAACCTGGCCAGGGCCGCCGCGGGCGGCAGCCCGAATCGCGTCCGGCAGGTCGGGGCGGCCGTCCTGTTGTGCGACGGCGGCGGCCCGATCGCGGCCTGCAACACGTTTCCCCGCGGGGTCGCCGACCTCGACTGGCGGCACGAGGGCGACGGGCGGTTCGTCTGGATGGAGCACGCCGAGCGCAACGCGATCTTCGCGGCCGCGCGGCAGGGGCGCGCCCTCGCCGGCGCCACGATCGCCAGCACGTTCTTCCCCTGCATCGACTGCGCCCGGGCAATCGTCCAGTCCGGCATCACCCGGCTCGTCTCCCCCGCCCCCGCCCTCGATGACCCGGTCTGGGGCGCGGCCTTCCCGCGCTCCCGGGCGATCCTGGAGGAGGGGGGCGTCGAGCTGGTGCTGGAGGGGTGAGGTGATCGCGCAGTCGGAGCTGGCGTAAATTTCAATTATAAATCAGAGATTTGGAGGCCTCGCCCGGAATCGAACCGGGATACACGGATTTGCAGTCCGCTGCGTAACCACTCCGCCACGAGGCCGTCCGGGTCGGGTTGATAGACGACCGCAAGACCTTAGGCAAGCACGGCATCGGACGGGGGCGTAGTTTCCGCCCGACGCCGGCCAAGTCACGGCGGCCCTGCGAGAGGCCCGTCAGCCCTTGATGGCGCGCGGGTCGTTGCCGAAGCTGTCGCTGTCCTGGATCCGGCCGTCGCGGCCGTGCTCGACAAGTTCGACCTTCTCGGCCTTGGCGAGCTCGCGGCCGGCCGCCAGCGCCGCGGCCTTGTTCGGGTAGGCGGCGACCGGGGCGACCTCCCCTCCCCGCCTGACCACCCAGCCCTCGTCGGCCGGAACGACGTGAATTGCGTATTTCGCCATGGTGACCCTCCAGCTTCGGCTCCGGACAAATGCCGAGGCCCGCCTGTGGGTTCCGGTGTTGCCGACGGTCGCACCAAGTGTGACGCGTCCCGATGGGCCTCTCAACGTTTTGGGGAAACTTAACCTGCAGCTGTCACATTTGAATATCATAATGGGGTTTCTCGGGAGGAACCATGACGGCTCTGTCCATCAAGGCGCGTCTGGTCGCGGCGTTTTCGGCCTTCGTTCTGTGCCTGCTGGCGATCGGCGCGGTGAATCTTGCCGGCGTTCGCGCGGTCGGGCACCGAGTGGCGGACCTTCAGGGCAGCTTCTTGCCCGGGCTCGGATGGGCGAACGACCTGCAGAGTGCGGCGGGGGACGCCCGGAGCGCCGTGTTCCGGCACATCATCGCGACCGACATGGACGACATGAAAGCCGCGGAGGCGGCGTTCGGCACCGCGATCACGCGGCTCGACAAGGCCCGGGCCCTGGCGCCGACCTACGCGGGCGGCGACGAGACCGGCGCGGCCTTCCGGCGCTTCGAGACGGGCTGGTCGACCTATTCGGGCACGGTTCCCCAGATCCTGCAATACTCGAACGCCTTCGCCAAGGAGGCGGCCGGCGCGCTCTACAACCAGACCGCCGCGCCCGCCATGCTGGCGGCCCTCAAGGCGCTCGACGACATCGCTGCGCTGAAGACGCGGGGGGCCCAGGAGGCGAGCCTGACCCTCCTCGCCAGCTCGGAGAACGCCTCGTTCACGATCGCGGTCATGATCGGCTGCGCCACCCTGCTGGCGCTCGCGGGCGGCGTGCTCTTCATCCGCAGCATCGGGGCCGGCATGCGCTCGGTCATCGACCCGATGCGCCGGCTCGCGGAAGGCGACATCGACGTCTCCGTCCCCGACATGGCGCCCCGGACGGAGATCGGCACCATCGCGGCGACCCTCAAGACCTTCCGCGCGGCCCTGCGGGCCAAGGCGGAGGCCGAGCAGGCGGCCGCCGCGGAGGCAGACGCGAAGGTCCGGCGGGCGCAGCGGCTGGACGGCCTGGCACGCCGCTTCGAAGCCCGCATGGCCGACCTGACGGCCGCGCTCGGGACGGCGGCGGCCGGCATGGAGCACTCCGCGCAGTCCATGAGCCACACGGCGGATGCGACGAACCGGCAGGCCATGGAAGTGGGCAGCGCGGCCGAACAGACCTCCGCGAACGTGGCGGCGGTGGCCGACGCCTCGGAGGAACTGTCGCGGTCGATCGACGCCATCGCGGCGAAGGTCGGGGAATCCGCCGCCATGGCGCGGCGCGCGGTCGAGGACGCCCGGCGGACGGACGGCAGCGTGCAGCAGCTGTCGCAGAGCGCGGAGCGGATCGGCAACGTCATCGCGCTCATCAACGACATTGCTGGCCAGACCAATCTCCTCGCCCTCAACGCCACCATCGAGGCCGCCCGGGCCGGCGAGGCGGGGCGCGGCTTCGCGGTGGTCGCCGCCGAAGTGAAGGCGCTGGCCGGCCAGACCACGAAGGCCACGGAGGAGATCGCCGCGCAGGTGGGCGATATCCAGACGGCGACCGGCGAGGCCGTCATCGCGATCCGGTCGATCGGCGAGGTGATCGGAGAGCTGAACCGGATCGCGGGCGAGATCGCCGCCGACATCGACGAGCAGGGCCGTTCGGCGAAGGAGATCGGCCGCAACGTCCACCAGGCCTCCGCGGTCACCCGGACGGTGAGCGGCAATATCGGGGACGTCCGGCAGCATGCGGACGCCACCGGCAGGGCGGCCTCCGCGGTCCTGGACGCGGCCCGGGACCTCGCATCCCGGTCGGCCGAGGTCAGCCGGGAGGTCGACGGGTTCCTGAGCGAGGTGAAGGCGGCCTGACCGCCACGGCGGCATCCAAAATGCGGCGGGCGGCCCTTCGGCCGCCCGTTTTCCTTCGGAAAGCTGCGATTCCGTTGCTTACTGGCTGGTCGCCGGCGGCCGGGCCGGAACCGTGCCGGTGGTCGGCGTGCCCGCGCCCGTGGCGCCGGGTGTACCGGGAACGTTCGTGGTGGAGGGCGGCGCCGCCGAGGTGGTCGGGTTGGGCGGCACGTCGGTGCGCGTCGCCGTCGTGGTCGTGTCGCGGCCGATCGCCAGGAAGAGGACGACCAGGACGGCGATCACCACGCCGGCGATGATGAGGGTCCGCTGCTGCATTGGATGTCTCCTGTCCGTCCCGGTCCGTTAGGCCGGCGCCGGGCTCCGAGAACCAAACGGCGGGATGCGCCCCGCCTGCCGCGGCCGATATGCGGGCGCGGAGGACCGGTCGCGGTCCATCCGGCCGGGCCCGGCCGCCGGGTGGTCAACCTCGACCCTGGCGGATGGTTCCGCGCGAGAGCGCATTTCGGACAGGCAACGGTCAGTCAGCAGCCGAGTTGGGGCGGCGACCGGACCACCTCTCTGAAGCGCGTGGCTATATCGGCGCCGCTTTCCTCGAAACCCCGGCAGCCGGGAAGCGGCGTGATCACCACGTGGCTCTCGAACCAGAACCCGGACGGCGACAGCCAGCCGTAGCGGATGCAGCGCGGTCGGTAGCGGCAACGGGAACAGGGGGACATTTCGCTCCCCTTTCAGAGAGGCCGCCCGCGGGGGTGCCCGGACAGCAGCGCCGACGCGGCGACTGATATCAGAGTGCAGCAGGCGCGCGCCTCGCGCCATGCGGAATGGCGCGATCCGGGGCTGTCCGCTTGGACAGATTACGGATCCGTCAGGGTCTCGAGGCAGGCGCGCGCCGCCATGGCGTGCCAGGAGAAGGGTGCGATCGGCTGCGCCGTCCGGCCCTGCGCCACGAGGTCCGCCAGGATCTCCCCGACCACGCTCGCGAACTTGAAGCCGTGCCCGGAGCAGGGCGAGGCGACCAGGATGCGCTCGTCCGCCGGGGCGCGGTCGATCAGGAAGAAGCCGCCCGGCAGGCCGGTGTAGGTGCAGGTCGCCAGGCGGACCGGCTCGCCGTCGAGCGCGGGCATGCGGCGGGCCAGGAAGCGGCGGAGCACCGCCACGTCCGCCGCCGAGGGCGCCGCGCACGGCGCCTCCGGGTCGATGACCTCGTCCAGGTGGCCGTGGCGGGCGATCTTCACGGACGCGTCCTCGAAGGCCGGGAAGCCGTAATGATCGCCTTCCGGTCCATCATCGACGATGAAGACCGGGAGGCGGCCGAGGGCGAAGGGGGCGAGGTCTCGCGGGCGGAACCAGCCGAGCACCTGCCGGGTCGGGCGCAGGAACGGGGCGAGACCGGGGACGAGGCCGCCCGCCCAGGCGCCGGCCGCGACCACGACCTGGCCCGCCGCGTAGGTCCCCTGCCCGGTCTCCACGACCACGTGCCCGGGACGGGGCTCCAGGCCGAGGACGCGCTCGTCGAAGCGGACGATGGCGCCGGCCCTGGTCGCGGCCGCGAGGCTGGCGCGAATGGCCTCCTCCGGGAGCAGGTAGCCGCCCTCGGGCTGCAGGAGACCGACGTAGTGACCCGGCAGCTCGAAGACGGGCCAGCGGGAGCGCAGGGCGGCGGCATCGAGCAGGTCGTGCGCCAGGGCGTGCTGGCGGCAGGATGCGAGCGAGCCGGCGACGACCTCGCTGTCCGGCGCGCCGATCTCCAGGGTGCCGGTGACCGTCAGGAGGGCCGTGCCGGTCCGCCGTTCCAGGTCGCGCCAATTCTCGTAGGCGCGCCGGAGCAGCGGCACGTAGCAGGGGTCCTCGAAATAGGCGAGCCGGATCGCGCGGGAGCGGCCATGCGAGGAGCCCCGGTCGTGCGCCGGGCCGAAGCGTTCGAGGCCCAGCACGCGCTGCCCGCGCCGGGCCAGATGGTCGAGGGCCGCCGCGCCCATGGCGCCGAGGCCGATCACGATCGTGTCGAGGACCGTCATGGCATGCCGCTCCGTCGCGAACCCGCGGCGGGAGGGCTATCGCGGCGTGTCCGCTCCGGCAAGGCCCGATGTCGGCGCGGCCCGGTGCCTCAAGATCATCGGCATGCCGCCGCGGGGCCTCAGCGTGATGCGCTGGACCGGCTCGATGACGTGGCCGGGCGCGAGGTCGAACCGGAACCGGGAAAGGATTCGGGCGAGGACGAGGGTCGCCTCCTGGAGCGCAAAGGCGGAGCCGATGCAGACCCGCGGGCCGGCGCCGAAGGGGAGATAGGCGAAGCGCGGCACGCTCTCGCGCCGGTCCGGGAGGAAGCGGCCCGGGTCGAAGACGTCCGGGTCGGACCAGAGGCGGCGATGGCGGTGCAGGAGCCAGGGAACGATCAGGACGAGGCTGCCCGCGCGGATCGGCCGTCCGCCGATGACATCGTCCTGGCGGGCGACCCGGCTGAGGAAGGGCGCGGTCGGATAGAGCCGCATGGACTCCTCGATCACGGCGCGGACGAGCGGCAGGTCGGCGATGCCCGCGGGGGCCTCCCGGTCGGAGCCAAGGACGGCGTCGGCCTCGGCCTCGGCCGCGGCGCGGACGTCCGGGGCGCCGGAGAGCAGGAACAGGGCCCAGGACAGGGCATAGCCTGTCGTCTCGTGGCCGGCGCCGATGAAGGTCAGGACGTTGTCGCGCACCTCGCGCTCGGAGAGGCCGATGCCGGTTTCCCGGTCGGCAGCGGCGAGCAGGGCGGAGAGGATGTCGCGCGTCTCGGGCCCCTCCCCGTCCGGCTTCGGGGGCGCGGCCCGGCGCGCGGCGATCATCCGGTCGACCATCGCCGACAGGGCGCGCTGGTCCGAGCGGACGCGGAGCAGGCGCAGACCCGGGATCCACTCGGGCAGGCCGAGGACGTCCAGGATGGTGACCGCCCCCGCGCCGTCGACGAAGCGTTTCGAATGCCGCCCGACCTCGGCGAGCGGCGTCCGGAAACCGTCGCGGAAGAGCGTGCGCTCCAGGACGTCGAGCGCGATCGTGCTCATCTGCTCAGCGACGTCCAGCACCGTCCCGTCGGGCGAAGCGGACAGGCGTTCGATGCCCGCCTCGGCGGCGGCCGCCATGGCGGGCAGGAAGCCGGAGACGGCACGCGCGCTGAACAGCGGGGCGACGACCTTGCGCTGGGCCCGCCAGGCTGCGCCCTCGGCGGTGAAGAGGCCGAGCCCGATGGTCCTCCTGAGGATGCGCAACTGGAGATCGTCGCGCAGGTAATTGCCTTCGTTCTCGACCAGGATGCGGCGGATCGCCTCCGGATCGTTCACGAGAAGGCGCGGCCCGATGACGTTGCCGGGCAGGTCGACGAAAGGCTCCTCGTAGGCCTGCCGCGTCCAGACGTTCAGCGGGTTGGAGGTCAGGGCGCGGAGGAAGGCCAGCGTACCCAGGGGCCGCTCGAGCGGTTCCGGGGCCGGCGGGCGATAGCGAGCGAAGGGGGCCGCGGCGGCGATGGTCAAGGATAGTCCTCCAGGGGGCCGCATTCAGGGCCGGGCTTGCGGCGGCAGCGTGGCGGACGCCCCCTTTCGCTCCGAAAGGCCTGACGCGCGATCACGGAGGCGTGATCGGTGGCCCCCGACATGAACGGAGTCTGCAAGGGGCGTTCGGGTTCGGTGCATGAGCGGGCGTCTAGTCTCGGATCATCGAAACGACGGGGACCCAGAGCCGGCCCCGACTAACCCAGGACACGAGCCATGTTCGCCAAGGTCACCGCCGCCGCCCTCACCGCCCTCACGCTCGCCACCGCCACGGTCGGCACCACGACCCAGGCCGAAGCCCGCGGCGGCGCCTTCGTGGGCGGCCTCGTCGGCGGCCTCATCCTCGGCGGCGTGGCGGCCAGCGCGGCCTACGCCCAGCCCTACTACGGCCCGACCTACGTCGTCCCGGCCGAGCCGGTCTACGTGCCGGTCTGCAAGAAGGTGCTGGTCGAGGACTACTACGGCAACCAGTACTGGAAGAAGGTCTGCCACTGAGGTTTCCGGGGCGACGCGCTCCCCTCCTCCCGGCGCGAACCCCACCTGAAGACGGGCCCGGATCCCTGACCGGGCCCGTTTTCCGTCGTCTAGCAGCAGCCGAGGCGCTCCCGGTAGAAGCGGGCGAGCGCCGGCTCCAGGTCTCCCCAGGCCGCGAGGAAGTCGCCGCGGTCGGGAAGGCCGGCGCGGTAGGCGGCGCGCACCTCGCGCTCGATCGCGGCAATATCCAGCCCCGCCAGCCTGCCGTCCTCCACCACCGTGCGGCCGGCCACGATCAGCTCGGCGAGGTGCGCCTTGGTGGCACGGGTGAAGACGAGCTCGATCGGAGGGACCGGCAGGATCGAATCCCAGTCCAGCGCGTCGAGGTCGAGCAGCGCGAGGTCGGCCGGCTCGCCTGCCGCGATGACGCCCGAGCCGGGCAGGCCGAGCGACCGGCGTCCGTTCGCCGCCGCGAAGCGCAGGGCCCCGGGCGCCGTGACCACGTCCTCGAAGCCCCAGCCGGCGTGGAGGTGCTTGAACAGGCGGAGATCGTGGAAGACGTCGTCGGTCTCGTCGAAGGCCGAGTTGTCGAGGCCGAGCGCGACCGTGGCCGCGGTGCCGACCATGGTCGCGACCGGGGCGATGCCCGAGGCGAGCACGAGGTTGGAGGCCGTGTTGACCGAAATGGTCGCGCCAGCCTCGGCGATCATCTCCACTTCGTCCGGCCGGACCCAGACGCAGTGGGCGAGGGTCAGGCGCGGGGACAGCAGGCCGATCGACTTGAGAAAGGCGACGACGCCCTCCGGATGATGGCGGTCGGCCCAGGCCCGCTGATACCTGGTCTCGAGGAGATGCATGTGCACGCGCCGGCCCGTCCGGGCCGAGGCCTCGGCGATCGCCTCGAGGAGCGCCGGCGTGCACCAGGTGATGCCGTTGGGTCCGAACTGGACGGAGAAGCCCGGACGTTCGGCGGCGGCGGCGACCTCCTCGACGAGGGCGACGTGGTCGGACGGCGAGAGGTCGGGGCTGCGGAACAGGCGTTCGACCGCGGCGCGCGAGGCGGGCGGCAGGGCGCCGGTCGCCTCCTCGGTCGGGCCGTAGACGAGCGGGTTGCGGTCGCGCACCGAGACCGCATAGGCGCAATGGATGCCGACCTCGGCGGCGGCGTCCGCGATGGTGCGCACCTCCTGCGGCAGCGGCAGCCGGCCCGAGGGTCGGGTCTGGTGCATCATCACCGCGCCGACACCGCCGAGGGCGGCATGGCCGAAGAAGGCGAGAGCCGATATCCGGGCGTCGATCGACGGCATGGCGGCGAGCCGGATGAGCCAGGATTCCAACGGCTTGCCGGAGGCTGCGAAAGAGGTGGTCGAAAGCGGGCGGCCGTGGTTGTGGGCATCCGCAGGGGCCGGAAGGGCAAGCCGGCGTGGGCCGGGAGGCGGCGCCACGAGGGGCGTGACGGAGTCGATCCGGCCGTCCTCGACGGCGATGCGGACGGGGCCTGAGGCCCGGTACTCGGGGCCCAGGAGGGCGTCGGCGACGGCGATGGCTCTCATCACGGGCGGGTTCCGGTTCGGGTCCAGCCGCCCCTCGAGTCACTCGACCTGAAGGTTCGGCGCGCCGGTCAGACTAGTGCCCCCGCCGCGCGATTCCGAGATCGTTCCGTATGCATTATCGTTCCGGAATGCCTCCTGGAGTGACAGGCCACTCACATCCACTTCGGGACGGTGATGGCCTCGGCCGCGGCGAGGGCCTCGATCATGCGGGACGGGTCGGCCTCGACGACGATCGAGCCGCGGTGGGCGCCGGGGAGGAAGCCTTCGGCGATCATGTGGTCGATGAAGCCCATGAAGGGCCGCCAGTAGCCGGCTGTGTCGAGGAGCCCGAGCGGCTTGTCCATGTCGCCGAGCTGGTTGAGCGTCCAGATCTCCGCGAGTTCCTCCAGGGTGCCGATGCCGCCGGGGAGCGCCACGAAGGCGTCGGCGCAGTCGGCCATGCGGGCCTTGCGGGCGCGCATGTGGGCGCTCACCTCGTGGGAGGTCAGGCCGGGGTGGAGATGGCCCTTGCCGAGGAGGCGCTCGGTGATCACGCCGTGGACGGAGCCGCCGGCGGCGAGCGCCGAATCGGCGACGACGCCCATCAGGCCCTTGTGGGTGCCGCCGTAGACGATCTCCATCTTGCGACGGGCGATTTCCCGCCCGAGTTCGGCCGCAGCCGCCCTGTAGTCCTCGCCGCGACCGAAATTGGAGCCGCTGAACACGGCGATACGGGCCAGATTGCGCTTCGACATGCGGATTTGCCTCGACGTTCGGGAAAAATGAACCCGCCGGCACCTATTCTCGGGCGGCAAGGCTCGAATGCTTTGACCCGGGCGGGCGTTCGGTGTAGCTCGCCCCAAAGACCTGCTGGATTGCCAAGCCCATGATTTCGCAGAAGGCCCGGTACGCGTTCAAGGCCCTCATCGCCCTCGCCCGCGAAGGGCACGGGGCGAGCCTGCAGGCCCGCGAGATCTCGAGCCGGGAATCGATCCCGCAAAGCTTCCTGGAGCAGATCCTCCTCGACCTCAAGCGCGCCGGGATCGTCGGCAGC